>CAMPKW010000001.1 GCA_946887425.1 uncultured Candidatus Saccharibacteria bacterium
ATCCGCGGTCTAAGCTAAAGCCTTCGACCACTTCAGCTTCGAGTTCCAACCCTTGGCCAGCCTCAACTGTCACCACACCGTCTTTGCCAACTTTTTCAATCACATCAGCAATCAGGCGACCAATCTTCTCATCGCCAGCACTAATTGTCGCCACTTCAGCCACGCGCTCACTGTTACCTTCGACGCTTTCGGCCAAGCCATCAAGGGCGGCAATCACCTCAGCACCCGCCGATTCTATACCTTTGCGAAGCTCTTGTGGATTATGTCCAGCCGCGATTAAACGGTTTGCTTCTTTGAGAATACTGTACGTCAGCACAGTCACTGTTGTCGTGCCGTCACCGGCAACCTTATTGAGCTTACTTGCCGCTTGCTTAATCAGCTCGGCACCAACCTTATAGCCCAATGTTTCGTCATTATCTTCCGGCAAATCAATACTCTCGGCGACCGTCACGCCATCATGCGTCACCGTTGGGCCACCATACCCCTTTGCAATCACGACGTTACGACCCTTTGGTCCATATGTTACCTTCACCGCATCGTATAGTGCTTTCGCGCCGCCAAGCACGCGCGTGCGTGCATCATCATCGTAAAAAACTTTCTTCGCCATGTTATTTCTCCTTTTACGCTGTTGCTAAAATATCTTCTTCTTTGACAATCAGATACTCGGTACCATCAATCTTTAGTTCGGTTGTTGAGTATTCTTTGTAGACGATCTTATCGCCAACTTTTACCTCTTTTACATCCGCACCAGTGGCAATCACGTTTGCCAACGTTGGCTTTTCTTTAGCTGTCTCAGGTAAATAAATACCACTAGCAGTCTGCGTAGCGGCGACTTCGCGCACTGCTACAACTCGATCAGCAAGAGGTTTAATAGGACTTGTCATGAATATTCCCCCTTATGACTTGGTTTTATGTAATTCTATTGTAACAAAAAAAATAAAAAAATAGCACTCCCTATGTGAGAGTGCTAAATTCACTAGGATATACCCCTAAGCGAGCGTCGTGACATCACCTTTTACGGCGGCTGGAACGAAGTTGCCCGCGTTCATAAGTTCCTTAATTTCCCGAAGCCCAGTCTCACTATCAAGCAAGTGGCCCTCTTCTTTATAAAGCTCGATCGTTACTTCGTCGGTCAATTGGTCGTACGCCACCAGCACCGCACCGGAATAGCCGGCTTTTTGCACCAGCGCAACGATACCTTCTTTATCACGAGAACCAGCGTCGCAGACATCTCGCCCCTGAAGACGCAGACCTTCAATAACAGCACCAACCAGTTCTTCATCCGCACCTTGCCCTCGAGCAACAACAACGCTCCCTGTTGTTGATAGCCACTCAGCGAGCGCACGGCCCACATTCCAGGCGAATTCAAGTGAAGCGCCCGCTTTTAGTTTTGCTCTAATGTCGTATGCAGTAAATGTTTCTTCAATCATTAGAACTATTGTAGCATTTATTTTACGCTAATAATCACCCGCTCTACGCCCTCGATGGAGGATCAAACTTTTCAGCCTACTCCAAACACCACCTCATTACATTTAGTGCTAAACTTAGTATATGACCACATCTTCGAATTCACACAAGACTCGCGTTGCTGTTATCTGTGGCGCACGCTCAACCGAACATGAAGTATCACTTATTTCTGCTTATAACATCGTCAACGCTATCGACACCGAAAAATATGAAGTGTCTGTCGTCGGTATCGACAAGCAGGGCGTATGGCGCCAATACGATGCAAAAAACTTCGTCGATAGCCCAACCGACATCCGCACCATCAAGCTAGTCGACTCTCCACTCTCAGGTCGCTTGACTGTCACTCAGTGCTCAAATGAATTCTACGATCTCGACAACGGCGGCAAAGCCGCTTTCGCCTGTGATGTGATATTCCCAGCCGTCCTCGGCAACTACGCCGAAGATGGCACAATGCAAGGCCTGCTGCGCATGATGGATGTACCGTTCACGACGCCAGATGTACTTGGCTCATCTGTCGCCATGGACAAGGATCTCGCGTACCGATTACTTCGCGATGCCGGCCTAGGGGTAGCCAGCTTCGTCACACTACGCAAAAATGGTCCACAACTAGACTACACCACACTCAAGGATACTCTTGAGAGTGACATAATATTCGTTAAACCAGCCAACGCCGGCTCATCCGTCGGTGTATCTCGTGTGACAAATGCCGAAGAGTTAGACGAAGCCCTTGAGCTTGCATACAAGTATGACGTCAAAGTAATCGTTCAGGCTGCCGTGATCGGCCGTGAAATTGAAATTGGTGTCATCGGTAATATCGGCGACCAAAAGACATCTGTTACCGGTGAAATTATCGAGAAAGTCGCTGATGACTTCTATTCATACGACAATAAGTATGTCCACAGCAGCAATGTCGAACTTATCGCACCGGCAAACGTGTCCGACAGCCTTCATAAAGAAATCTCAGAAGCTGCTATTCGCGTCTGCGAAACGCTCGAGTGCGAGGGCTTCGGCCGCGTCGACTTCTTTGTCACTCGCGACGATAAAGTGTACGTCAATGAAATCAACACCATGCCTGGCTTTACTGCTATCAGCATGTTCCCTCGCCTCTGGGGAGAGAGCGGCATGCCATACCCAGAATTAATCGATCGCCTGCTGCAGTGTGCTATTGAGCGCCACATCTACCGTATCGCACCGATGGTTCTGGATGCCGCCGATGTCCTTAAGATTGCCGCCGAAGCTAAGGCGAAGGCATAACGCCCGTGGCAGGCTCCGGCTCTTTACCGCACAAAGTTATTAGTGGCGCGTTTTACCACCTCGCTCGCGGCTATGTTCGCACCAAACATCCCCTTGTGATTGCCGTTGGCGGTAGTGTTGGTAAAACATCGACTAAACTTGCTCTCGCTGAGCTACTCGCAACCGAAAAAAGCGTCTCTTATATGGACGATAGTTACAATAACGGTCTTGGACTCTACCTTTCGGTATTCAACCAGAAGGTGCCGACCAATGCATTGTCACCCCTTGGCTGGGCAAAAGTACTTGGTCGCTCACTTATCAAATTCGCAAAAGCCGGCCCAGATATTCTGATTCTTGAATACGGGATCGACCACCCAGGCGACATGGACGACATGGTAAACTTTATCCGACCCGACATCGGCTTTCTTACTGCCGTTACACCAGAGCATATGGAATATATGAAAACAATCGATATGGTCGGCGAAGAGGAGGTGAAGATTCTCTCAAGCGCCAAGCAATTCGGTGTCGTTAATTCGATAGATGTTGAAGCTCGTTTTCTCGGTAGCCTCACAACACCAATCTATCACTACGGTGACGCCTCGTCCGAGGCTAGTTACCTTGTGCATTCATGGACAAATAAGGGAGCTGTGGTAGATTTTCAGCTTGAAGAGCTACAGCTCGACGAAGTTCTCGTTCACTTTATTTCTGAGCCACTTATTCGCCAACTTACCGGTGCGGCCCTGCTTGCTAAAAAGCTCGGTGTTTCGCCAAAGGGCATCCGCCGTGGCCTCGAGACGCTTCAGCCAGCCGCGAGTCGTATGCGCCTATTCGAAGGTAAACAAGAGTCGGTTATTATTGACGATACTACTAACTTCAGTCCAAATGCTGGTATAGAAGCCCTCAGATCCCTTAAGCGCCTTGAGGCTAATCGTCATATTGCTATTTTGGGCAATATGCATGAACTCGGCGATTATGCAGACCAAGGCTTTAAAGAAGTAGCTAATGAGTTTGATGGCCTCGATATGATCGTTCTGGTTGGCGACATTTCTGTAGAGCATTTTCTTCCTCTTGCGACTGCTCAAGGGTTCAAGCGGGATGAAACATTGTTTATCTGTCCCGATGCGCCAAGTGCAGGCATTTTCCTCCGTGATCAGCTCCAGCAAAATGACGCCGTTCTCGTAAAGGGTCCATTTGGTGGCTATTATCTAGAAGAAGCAGTCAAGAAGCTCCTCAATAACCCAGCCGACAGCAAACACCTTACTCGTCAATCTGATTTCTGGCAGCGTAAAAAACGCCAGCAATTTGGCGATTTGCTCGATAAATAAGCGGCTCAAACGAAACATTACAAAAAATCACCTCATACGGAGGTGATTTTTTCGTCTATGGAGTAGCTGGCTACTTCTTGCTCGTTAGCTCGCGCACGACATCACCATCATTCCATGGCAACCGCTCGCCGTTCACAATACGGAATTGCTCATGGCCCATACCGGTAATAAGGACGGTGTCACCCTTTTTGGCAATACTAAGTGCTTTTTCGATTGCCTCGCGTCGGTCGCCAAGTTCGGTCGTCTTCGCGCCGCCGCCTACTTTTTCGATGCCCGTCATCACCTCATCGCGAATTGCTTGCGGATTTTCATCATAACTCTCATCGTCAGTCAGCATAATACGATCAGCTAACCGAGCGGCAATTTCGCCCATAATCGGTCGCTTCCCTTTATCGCGATCACCCGTTGCACCAAAGACCAGTATGACGCGGTTCTTAGTTACAGACTGGGCAGCTTCAAGCAACTTCTCGAGCGCATCAGGAGTGTGAGCATAATCTACAATTACGTCGTAGCCCAGCCCTTCGACTACTCGCTCGAAACGTCCAGGGACACCCTCGAGATTCGCAACTCCCTCGACAATATCCTGAAGCTTCACACCTAGCAAGTAGGCGGTTGCAGCGGCAGCGGTCATGTTATAGACGTTAAACTGCCCAGGGAGTGCGGTCGCAAGTTCAAGAGTCGTCTGATGATCGATCACGATACGCGCCTCACTACCCTTTTTGTACAATTTCACGTATTCAATTTTCGCCTCAGCCTCATCATGGGCGCCATAGGTGATCTTCTGCGCGCCGGCCGGGAATGTATCAAAAAAATCAAACCACTCGTCGTCTCGGTTAAGTACGATAAACTTCGGCTCGTTGGCAAACAACTTACCCTTTGCCTCCGCATAGTTTTCCATGGTCTTATGATAATCAAGATGATCTTGTGTCAGGTTTGTCATGACCGCCACCTCTATAGGTACGGTGTCGAGCTTGTGTTGTTGCAAAGCATGACTGGTGATTTCAAGGACAACATAATCTACTCTGGCTCTTTTAGCATCAGCAAAAAACTGCTGCATGCGAGCAGTCGTACCGACGGTTGCATTAAGATCATTTAGTTGAGTTTGACCAGCTACTTCAATCAGTGCCGTTGAAAACATAGCCGTTCTAAATCCCGACTCTTTTAGGATTTCATTGATGTAATTAACGGTGGTCGTCTTACCGTTAGTACCGGTCACGGCAATCACTCTTAGGCTCTTTGCCGGGTGGCCATAACGAGCCGACACTAACTGCACGCGGCCACGACGGTATGCTTCCTCGACACTATGTAGTACGCCAGATGGCAGAACTTTCCTTACACCCTTTACAAGCTTCTGTTTCATATATTTATTGTACCGCAGTTATGAAAAGATATGAAAATACCCCGACGCGGGGCCGGGGTTGATATTAGGGCAACGCGGAGATGATCATCGTTGTCATCCCCGTCGCCCATTTACCCGTCAGGCGAACTGACGATCAAGCTCATCTATGTCGAAGCCACAGGTGACGAGTTGCTCACGCAGCTCACCAACCTCTTCATCACTGCAACCGATCACGGTTTCCAGATGTGAAGCGCCAAGCTTCTCCTTGGCCTCAACAACTCGCTTGCGATACGGCTCTACGAGCCGATCGATGACGTACTGCGTATATACTTGCTTGAAATGCCTAAGCATCTCACGCAGACACGATTCTTCGTCGTGATCGGCACCATGCTCAACTTGTCGAGCATGTTCGGTCGTAAAAAATTTCTCTACGACCGATTTACCCGTCTCCTCCCAGGTAAGTTCAATTTGAGGCAAGAGGTCATCGGTACGCGCCTGAGCCTCAGCGTGAATCCGCTTTGCCTCTTCGATGAACTGTTTTGCATTGCGTGCAAACTTCCTCTCCTTAGCGGAAGCAATCTGATTAGATACTTCCTTGGCGAGATACGCACAGCACGTTACGATCCCAACTGAGTAAAATGCTTTTTGCAACATCATTGCTCCTAATATATACATCCCATCTGAAATAGATGAAGAATTTTGACATAATGTCACATTATATACATTCGGTCAATAGTTCTACCCTCTTTTACGATCAATGTCTGCTATACTATTAACAGATGAAAGTCTTGGGAATCGAGAGTAGTTGTGATGAAACAGCTGCGTCCGTCGTTGAAAATGGTCGCACGCTTCTTTCTAATGTCGTCAACTCCCAAATCGATATCCATGCCGTATATGGCGGCGTCGTACCAGAGGTAGCGGCGCGAAGTCACATTGAAGTCATAAATCCGGTCATCAACCAAGCACTCACAGAGGCAAACTGCACATGGGACGATATCGACGCCATCGCCGTCACGTACGCCCCAGGACTCGTCGGCTCACTTCTTGTTGGAACCTTGGCCGCTCGAACACTCGCGACCCTCAAGAATAAGCCCCTCTACCCTATTCACCACGTCGAAGCGCATGTCTATGCCAACTTCCTCAACAAAACGGCACCGGAATTTCCCATGCTTGCGCTCATTGTCAGCGGAGGACACTCTCAGTTAGTTCTTTTTAAAGACCATGGCGACTATGAACTACTTGGCCAAACACAGGATGACGCCGTAGGAGAAGCGTTTGATAAAGTAGCGAAAATCATCGGCCTCCCCTACCCTGGTGGCCCAAGTGTCGCTGCCGCAGCCCTTAGTGGCAATCCGCATAAATACACGCTACCCAAAGCCAAGCTTAAAGATCCTTACAACTTTAGCTTCTCAGGGCTCAAGACAGCAGTTCTACGAGCTGTTCAGAAGGAAGTGGGTGTGGACTTTACTTTTCCTTCACACGAGCTTCCAGCGCTTCTAAACGACGTTCAGCGTGCAGACTTCGCCGCTAGCTTCCAACGAACTGCGATTGAAACACTTGTCGACAAAGCACAACTCGCCTTTCGCGACTACGCGCCAAAGTCCGTTGTCATTGCCGGAGGCGTTGCAGCAAACCAAGAACTGCGTCGCCAGCTTTCAGAGCGGCTCCCTCTTCATATCGACTATGCGCCGATGAATCTTTGTACTGATAACGCGGCCATGATTGCAACTCTTGGCTATTACTACGCACAAAAAAATCAACCGGTCGATCCACTTGAGCTCGAGGTCGTTCCAAGTCTTTCTATGACAAAAACAGCCTGGCATCATAATAATTCGTTGTCTTAATAACTACAGTATACTAAATATATGACACATTTTCTTCAGTCGACCGCATGGGCACAGTTCCAACAATCACTTGGGCGAGAAGTCTTTACGGACTCTGGTGAAGGATGGACATACCAGGCTATCCTCGAGACCGGACGTTTCAACACACGGTTATACTGCCCGTACGGACCGCACGTGGAAACACCCAAAGCACTCGACGAAGCTCTTGTCTCTCTAAGGCAACTTGCGAAAGCTCAGAAGGTAACATTTATTCGCATCGAGCCAACAGGCACTGTCACTGCTCGCGATCTACAGGTACGTGGCCTCTCTCGCGTCACTTACAATCAATTGCAACCCGAACATACCCAAATCATCGATCTATCGGCAGATGAAGCCGATATTATCGCTGCAATGAATCAAAATAACCGCAACTTGTACCGCAACTACGCAAAAAAAGGCATTGAGATGCATGTTTCCCGCGATCCCAACGACCTTACGATATTCACCAACATGATGCATAGCGTAGCTGAGCGCAATAACATAAAAGCGCACAGCGATAGTTACTTTAAAGCTCAAGCTAATGCTCTCTTCCCTACTGGCGATGCGCAACTCTTTTATGCCACATGCGACAGCGCACCGATCGCTGCGTCAATCGCCTATGATAGTGACACAACTCGCTATTACGCCCACGCCAGTGCCAATGACGCATACCGGAAATTAAGCCCAGGCACTGCCCTGCTTGCCTACATGATCATCGATGCAAAGCAGAAAGGGCTCAGTCAGTTTGACCTTTACGGCATAGCCCCTACGGACGATCCAACTCATCGCTGGGCAGGTTTTACCAAGTTTAAAAAATCATTTGGTGGCACGCCATTTACCTACATTGGCGCCTGGGATCTGCCAATCTCTCGACTTGGCTATTTTATCTACCGCCTTTACCAGACAGCCTCTCGGCGTCGCTAATCCACCCGCTCTTGCAGTGGTCAAAATGTGGTATACTAATAGTGAAAACAAACACGTGAAAAATGGGAGTAAAACCATAACGTTTTCACGGGAAAACGTCTAGGTGGTTTTGTGTATTTTTTCACGTGAATAATCCGAACTTGAGAATCTACCGCATGAAGTTAGCAAAAACATACGACCCTAATCAATATGAACCAAATATCTATGCTATGTGGGAAACCTCAGGTGCATTTGAGCCGAAAGGTGAGGGCGAGCCATACAGTATCGTCATGCCACCGCCAAATGCCAATGGAAACCTTCACACTGGTCACGCGCTGACCGTCCAGCTAGAGGACATTCTTTCTCGCTATCATCGCATGAAGGGTCACGACGTAGCCTATATCCCCGGTGCTGATCATGCAGGTTTTGAAACTTGGGTAGTCTACGAGCGTGAGTTAGTAAAAAAAGGGCAGAGTCGCTTCGATTTCACCCGTGAACAGCTGTACAGCCAGGTGTGGAACTTTGTCGAGCAGCAGCGCGGCAATATGGAACTTCAACTACGCGCCCTCGGCGTGAGCGCTAGCTGGAATGATCTTGTCTTTACACTCGATGAAAAGGTAATCAAGACTGTGTATGGCACCTTCAAGCGCTTATGGGACGAAGGCCTCATTTACAGAGGTGAGCGCATTGTGAATTACAGCACGAAGTATCAGACGAGCTACGCTGACATCGAAGTTGACCATAAGCTCGAAAAGGGGACGCTGTGGAATATCGCCTACCCAATGCTTGATAAAATTGGTGAAATTATTGTTGCCACAACTCGCCCTGAGACAATGCTTGGCGATGTGGCGATTGCTGTTCATCCAGATGATGAGCGATACAAAGATCTTATCGGAACACGCGTCCAATTACCGCTCACTGATCGCGAAATCCCTATCATCGCCGATGATTACGTTGATATGAACTTCGGTACCGGTGCCGTGAAGATAACTCCAGCACATGATCCAAATGATTTCGAAATGGGGCAGCGCCACAACCTTGAACGTATCCAAGTAATCGATTTCGACGGTCGCATGATCAACGTCCCGTCACAATTCATGGGGCTAGATGTCATGACCGCTCGCAAGCGTGTCTTAGCTTCACTCGAAGCTGCCGAACTTCGCCGAGGCGAGGAAACTATCGAGCACACTGTCGGATACGACTATAAGAGCGGCGAGCCAATCCAGCCACTCATCAAGGATCAGTGGTTCCTAAACGTACGACCTCTAGCAGACCGGGCTAAACAGGCGATCGAATCTGGCGCTATCACCTTTAGCCCAGCAAGTAAGAAACAGGCACTTATTCAGTATTATGACAATCTTCGCGATTGGAACCTTAGTCGTCAAATTGCATGGGGCATTCCAATTCCTGCTTTCCAAAACGTTAACAACCCAGACGACTGGATCTTCGATGATCGAGTTGATGAAGAGTATATTGATGTAAATGGAACAACATATCGTCGCGAGGAAGATACATTTGACACATGGTTTAGCAGTGGCCAATGGCCGTTCATCACGACTGATTATCTCGATGCTGGCAAGCTTGCGCGTTTTTACCCAACTAGCGTACTGGAAACAGGGGTAGATATTTTATACCCATGGATCTCCCGCATGATCATGCTCGGCCTATACGCTACCGATCAAGTGCCATTCCGTCACGTTTACTTGCACGGACTTATCCTTGACGAACATGGGCAAAAAATGAGCAAGAGCAAGGGAAATGTTATGAATCCGATGGATATCGTCGCTTCTTATGGCTCAGATGCACTTCGTCTCGGTATCGTCGCTAGCCGTAGTGCAGGGCAGAACCAGGCTTTCTCAACCAGCAATGTCGTGGCAGGCCGCAACTTCTGCAACAAACTTTGGAACATCGCCCGCTTCATAGAGGATAAGCTTGGCGACAACTACAAGCCGAGCATGCCAACACCAACAAGCCTAGCGGATCACTGGATTATTCGCGAGCTAAACGCGGCCGCCACCGATATCGACACTCAGCTCGCTGGCTATCGTTTTGCCGAGGCAAGCGAGAGCATGTACCATGCCATCTGGGATAACGTCGCCGACTGGTATATCGAAGCAAGCAAGAAGCAGCGCAATCCCGACATGCTCGCATGGGTACTCGATACTAGCCTAAAGCTGGCGCATCCATTCGCACCATTTGTCACCGAAACAATCTGGCAAACACTTAACTGGCACAATGACCTGCTTATTACGAGTAGCTGGCCTGAATCAAAAGCATACGACGATATCGCAGCCGCTGAATTTGAGCGCCTTCAAAAACTGGTTGCAGAAGCCCGCTACGTTACCGCCGAACTTCCAGGTAACCAAAAGTACACCATGCTCTACCAGCAAGATAGCCTCATTGCCGATAACGCCGAGCTTATTCAGCACCTTGCTCGTCTCAAAGAGGTGAGGGAAGTCGATCAAGCCCGTGGCCTCCGACTTGCAGCGAGCAACCGTGAAGCCTGGCTTGATATTGACGAGGAAACCCTTTATGAACATCAGTCAAACCTTGAGGTGCGACTGGCTGAAAACCGCGCTTTCGTAAGCAACCTAGAAGGGCGTCTCTCAAATGAGAATTATATCGCCAAGGCACCGGCTGCACTTGTCGAAGAGTCACGCCAGCAACTCGAAAGCAAGAAAGCGCTCATCGAACGCCTCGAGCATGAACTACAGGTACTAAAGTAATACTTAGATACGGATACATCAATAAACGTCCAGCCTAGTCTGGACGTTTATTATATTCATCTAACGACATTAAATGAGTGGTGTCGTGTAGCTATCAAATGCATGGTATCCACGAGGTGCATTCTTTTGCATTAAATGTTTTTTATCCTCATTTGTGCGCGGTTGGATACGAGGGTTCTGCGACTTAATATCACGCACTGCCTGGGACAATGAGCCGCGCTCGGTGTGCGTGTGTGGATCACCACTTAACTTTACACTGCGATCAGCCGAATCAAGACTCGCTGATAGGGCTGGCGCAAGTGTTACGGCCTTATCGAGCTTCGTATCATGAAGGAGCACACCAGTAGCCGTACTGAGACTCAAGGCAATCGATATAGGGGTAAGTAGGGTTGATAATGGAAACATATTTTTGCGTATTTGTTTTTAGTTAGTAAACTAATAACAAATATAGCATAAGCTTTGTATATTGTCAACTCTATGTCAAAGCTTAGTCGTGATGATAGGGATTACCAGCGGCAATTTCCTGAGCACGATACAGTTGCTCCGTAAGAAGCAAGCGAACGAGCTGATGTGGAAATACCAATAGCGACAATGACCATACAAAATCAGCACGATCATGAACTGACTGATCAACTCCATAGGCTCCGCCAATGATAATCACCACGCTTCGCGAGCTATTAAGCGGCAGCTCTAAAAGCGAAGCGAGGGCAGGTGAATTAATAATCTTACCCTTCTCGTCCAACAAAACAACAAAGTCACTCTCCTTAAGTCGCTGTAGTATGCGTTCAGACTCGTCCTGACGAGCGCTAAGGCCTTCGCGAGATGAATGTGACAAATAGACCCATTCAAGTATAAACGGCTTTCTGAGGCGCTTCTGATACCGTTCGATACCTTCCGATACCCACGCCTCGTGCTTCTTGCCAATCGCAACCACTCGCAGAGGCATTAAAACTGCAGCTTTCGAGCCACCGCCCCGAGCGCACCATGATTTGGCTCAACCGAAGTATCAGGAATATTATGATAGTCACTAACATCATTAAACGGAATAAGATGAACGTGGGCGTGCGGCACATCAACGCCAATCACCTGAACTCCGACATATTCCACCTGAAGCTGCTGCTTCATCCGAACAGCAATCTTCTTGGCCGTCGCCATAACGTCTCGATACGTGTCTTCGTCAAGATCCCATAATGTCTCGACTTGCTTCTTAGGAATAACGAGCGTATGCCCTGGAGCGATCGGAGATATATCGAGAAAAGCGAACGTTGTGTCATCTTCATACACTTTATGACACGGGATGTCGCCGTTGATAATTTTCGTAAAAATTGAATCTTCCATAGGTCTATTATACCCAGAGCGGGGGATTCGCTATACTAGAAGTATGAAAGCCTCACTACTCGCTATTCGCTCCATCGGTACAGAATTCGCTAATAGGTTATTTTACCCAGTCATTATGGCTGGTGCGATTGCAGCTGGCATTTTGGTGGCAATTACGTTTTGGCTTACTACCCTCAGTTCATGGTGGTGGCTTCTATTTATTCCCGTCGTAATGGCAATCTGCATAGGGCTGGCTGTTTTCGTGATCGTAAAACTCGTCATTCGCTCAATTACACCACCACAAACGAGACAGCAAAAACAAGCCGCGAAGCAGTTTGTCGATAAAATACAAACCATTGCTGAAGCTACTCAGACACCAAAAGTCGTATTACTCTTTCGAATAGTGCGAGACATCGCCGCTCCGCGAGAAAGCGGGTTTATTGGAAATCTCACCTCTACAACCAGCTCCCTAAAATCTGACTTTGCCGAACACGCACGAACATTCAATCAGTAACCACGGGGTTTATCCGCCTACTACCCAGCCGTTACCCCATCTAAGATAGGTGGAATACGGAGTCGTTCCACAAGTACCGGTCGACGACCAAGCGACATTCACCTCCGTGACACCCTGCCCATTCATATACATAAATTGACGCCCCGACACAGTATCGCGAACAAATAACGCAAAGCCCGCATTTGCTCCATTTGGATTTATGCAAGATATAACATTTGTCCCCACGGGGCTAAAGCTGAACTTTGCTTTAATACTCTGCATCTGCGTGTCGTTTGCAGGATAATCACCATCTGCACGAAAGAGTTCGATTTGCTTCGCAACATTCGCGAGGTCAGACTTCAAGCTAGTCTCACGGGCTCGTGACTGAATACCGTTATATGCCACGATCGTAATCGCAGCCAGGATGCCGATAATGACAATAACTATGAGCAGCTCGACGATTGTAAAGCCACGACTACGAACTATATGCGTAGTCATCAGTTTGCCCATGCCGACCAGGTGGAATTAACTAAACCGTTTGCTATCGGGTTGGTACTAGTTAGGCCTATCTGGCTACATATACCATAGCCATATGTAGCTGCGGCGCTCTCTAGCCCTCCCGTGGCGGTATATTTAAAATAATTTCCCGATGCTGATCTTGCGTACATGATATAGTTGTCGGTTGCGGTATTTACACAGTACCTGAGGGTGTAATTTTGAACATCAAGGCTATATACGTTGCGAGAAAACTGAAATCCCATCGCTGCCGTCAAAACTGTCGGGTATCCACCCGTTCCATCGAGTTTTGCAAGCTCCAGCTTTTTAGCAAAATTCGTAAGATCATTTCTTACTGCAGTATCGTTTGCTCTACCCTGGATGCCATTATAGGCAACGATAGTGATCGCCGCTAAAATACCAATGATAACAATAACAATGAGCAGCTCGACGATCGTAAAGCCGGCACGATAAGGTCCCTTATACATCTGTTTGGATACCCACATAATCTGATTGAAGTATATAGCACAAGCAAGATGCGATCAAGTTCGAGGAGTATCGCGCAGTTACGTTTCGACAATAAAATACAGCCCCGAAAGACTGTATTTTACATGGCGGAGAGGAAGAGATTCGAACTCTCGGTAGGTTTTACCCCACACCGCTTTTCGAGAGCGGCACCTTCAACCACTCGGACACCTCTCCAGACCCTGTTTAGTATAGCAAATACATACAGCTTTTCGACAGCCAGGTAAATCATAGGCAAGTGATGGTATATTTGCTAGAATACAGGCAATGACAACTACGCCTCCACCTTACGTCCCACACCAACCGGAAAAAACACCCGCACCAATAACGCATGGCTCGTCGAATGGTTTTTCTATCACTTCATTGATACTGGGTATCCTCTCACTTTTAGGTTTCGGATTCCTTGCCGGCATCCCCGCAATCATATTTGGAGCAATTGCCCTTAAGCGCAAGCAGCCAGAGCGGGGGATGAGTCTTGCAGGTGTAATTACGGGATCAATCGGCACGCTTTTTTCGCTCTTGCTGGTTGCATTCATAATTGCCGTGATAACAATTGGTCACAATTCCGACTATTATTACAATGAACCGCTCCCGCCGTATGACGGATATTCCGCTCCCGCCGAGAATCCCCGAACCTAAATAAAAAACCCATAGAAAAAAGACGAGCAACACTCGTCTTCTTTCTATGGTGAACCCGGCACGATTCGAACGTGCGACCTTTGGCTCCGCAAGCCAACGCTCTATCCAGCTGAGCTACGGGTCCGTACTGCATGGTCACACAAAATGCATAACCATGCTTTTCGTGTAACTAGAAGGTGCTTTGTCTCTTTTTCAAGTGACGAACATCGGCTATTATATCACGAATGACGGAGAGGCGGCAAGATTAAAGGCGCAATTTGCGGACGACTTTGTCGATAATGTCGAGATGAAGCTCCTGCATCGCGAGGCGTGCACCCAAAAAATCAACAATTTGTTCACCAAGTGCCTCGGGGAAGTAAACAGTCACTCCAGGAAGGAAGCGCTTTACCGGAATGAGCATGATCGAATACTCATCACCGTCATGAATGACGCCGAATGATTTGAACTCGGAAAGATCATAAAGACGATCCCCAACATATAGACCCTTGGGACTTAATGTATATGTAAGTTCACGGGGCGGACGACGCGAATACACCACGACAGCCACTGCCATCACCGCAATCAACACCGCAAATGTCCACGCCTGCATGAGTAAAATCGCTAACGCCATCATACCTAGGACAACAATACCAAATCCCACAAACCATAGTGCATTCTTCTCGTGATGAATGTACTCGCTCGCCTGCCAACGAATAGGCTCAACAGGAGCCGAGGCGTTCGGGCTGACGGACGGCTCTATACGTTCGCCGTCCGCATCCTGTGGATCGGGCGTCAATGTGACAATTGGACCTTGCTGTTCGGTGGGGACTTGAGAAGCGGCCGGAGTTTGTTCCGGTGAATCGTTTTGATCTGGCTGCCAGTAGGGCTCGTTTGGTTGCATAAAAATAGTATAGCATGAGCAGGTTGTGCAGTTCTGTCCGTTTCGCCAAATAAAATAGCACTGCAGCCGCAGTGCTATTTTATTTGGCGGAGGAGGGGAGATTCGAACTCCCGCTCCAGATCTCTCCGGACTAACGATTTAGCAAACCGTCCCCTTAAGCCACTTGGGTACCCCTCCGTATAGGCTTCTGCCAGAAAAGTAGACTTCTCCAACTCGAACAATTGTAGCATAAGACAGAGGCCAAGAGTAGACTTTTGACAAGAAATTGCTATAATTAGGGTTATATTATTTAAATGTAAAAGGCGCCTCGTCCATGAAGAAACTTATCCCAACTATCATAGCTCTTGGCGTCATCTTTGCCACATTCATCTCCGTGCCTAGCTATGCTCAAGAAATGACTCTTCAATCAGGCGTACAATCGGCACGTGGCGAAGGCCAGCCAGTCACGCTTTTTGGTGACGGCGGCATCTTTACGACAATCGTAAACATCCTGCTTTTCATCATCGGCGCCCTTAGTGTCATCATGCTTATTATCGGAGGTATTCGCTACACAGTTTCCGGTGGCAATCAAAGTGCCATTACAGCAGCAAAAAACACCATTATGTACGCCATTGTCGGTATTATTATCGCCGTCTTAGCATTTGCAATCGTCAATTTCGTACTATCATCCCTTATTGGAGGCGGTGCCGGCGGAGGTACAAACGTCTAAAGCACGCTTACTGTTAATACAATAGAAAAAAGACGATCACTGATCGTCTTTTTTCTATGGCGGAGAGGGAGAGATTCGAACTCTCGGTACCATTGCTGGCACGACGGTTTTCAAGACCGTTCCCTTAAACCACTCGGGCACCTCTCCGTATGAGTAGCTCGAAAACAATATTAACAGATTGAACCTATTAAGTCTAGTGAAGTGGCTGACGAGCAATCGCCGCTATCCATACATCCTTCGCTCCCGCCTGCTTCAGCGCCTTAGCGGCATACTTAATCGTCGCACCAGTCGTCACGACATCATCAAGCAATAAATAGCAGGCGGTCTCATCAATATCTTTAGCCATAAAAGCCTGCTTTGCTTGCGCAGTTCGTACGGACCGGCTCGCTTCGCGTTGCTTTGTTTGAGTAGCTCGAACAAGTGGGCGAGCCACAGGCAGATCCAATTGCCTGCCAAGGGATCTCGCGACAAGGATAGTGTGATCATATCCGCGCTCACGAATATGTGCACTTATAGTCGGTACCGGTACGATGACGACATTGTCGGGTAAATCAGGCAGTATGGCGGCGAGAAGGTCGGCGGCAACCTTGTGCGCTTCACGGACACGCTCAAATTTATATCGATCTATCAATTCCTGAAGCGTCCCAGACCGTTCCCCGGCGCACCACGCACGAGAATAGGGGACAATACACCGTCGACATACACCATTTACTCCTGACACGCCTCCGCAGCCAATACAGCCCATAAATACGTCATTAACGATGTCATATTTACAATTTACACATAGCAAACCTTGTAATTTTCCACAACCACAACAGGGGTGTGGTGCTATAAATGAGAGTACTTTATCAATCATTGTGTTTTTTACGTTTAGAGCCTTACTTTCATTGATTATAGTATACATATTGGTTATACTGATAGAGACTATTTGTCAATAGAGCCTAGAGAAAAGTGGAGGATATCATGGCACGGAAACAAAACGACGACTTGCTCATCGAGGACGAACTCGCTGCAGCATTCCTGAACGACGAAGACCTAACAACAAGCGAACCAACAGCTCCGGCAGCACCATCAGCTGACGAAAACTGGGACGAAGCAGAGGATGATTTTCCTGGCCAACTCGCAGTAGACGTATACGAAACTGAAGAGCGGCTTGTAGTAAAAGCACGTACAGCAGGTGTTAACAAAGAAGATCTTGACGTAAGCATCAGCGACGGCATCCTAACAATCAGCGGCACACTAAGTAGCGGCGATGACTCAGATGCAATCAACTGGCACATTCAAGAATGCTACTGGGGTGAATTTAGCCGCACACTAGCACTCCCTGTTGCCGTAAAAGAAGATGAAGTAGAAGCAGTCCTAAAAGACGGCGTACTCTCAATCAGCTTCCTGAAGGTTAAACAAGAACAAGCTAAGAAGATTCAGATTCTTTAATAGAACTGATCACCTATATAAAAACGACCCTAGCGAGAGGGTCGTTTTTATATGCGCTAACTCTACGCATAAAATTCATAGTATAAATTAGGTATTAAAAATACCCGCGATGAGGCGGGTATTTTTAATGAAAGGCTACAGATAAGCTATGCGCCTACGCCCGTAAGACCCTTAAGTACGAAGTTAACGATCGCAAAGGCAAGTACTGCTACGATAATACCGACAATGGCGTACATAATCGTGTTCTTAGCAGACGTCACAGCACTACTATCGCCACCTGAGATGGTGTAGCGAATACCACCGATAATAAGCATGATAACGCTGATCGCACCGATGATGAAGAGAAGGATGTTTACGATTGTCGTAAAGATACCGCCGTCACCAAAAAGTGTAGGAGGTGTTTCAGCACCCTTAGCACACTGCGCGCCCTGTGAAATTGTACCTATGCCATTTTCAGGACAAGCCGCCTGGGCGTTTGCTGTTTGAGCTGGCGCAAGTGCAACCACACCGAAGGCAAGAACAGGCACTGCAAGTAGGCTCGCAAGCATCGTCTTAATTGTTTTAGTCATTTCGTTTAGTTCCTTTCGTTATAGAATCTATCTAAAGTTATATCAAATATAATCATTCTTGTTAAGGGGCAAATATTACAATAGTTGCTGTGTAACAGTTGCGGTCGTACCTGGAGCTGGCTTAGGCTTGAACGCCGTAAGCACAAAGTTGATGATTGCAAAGGCAAGAATAGCCACAACAAGCCCGATGATTGAATACATCAACGTATTCTTCGCAGCCGTTACAGAGCTCGCATCACCACCCGATGTCGTATAGCGGATACCCGCAACGATAATCATAATTACCGATATAGCACCCAAGATAAACAACAAGGTGTTTACAATAGGGGTAAGAATCTTGCCGACAGTTTGATTCTCTTTATCTTTACAGACAGCCGATTCATTATTGGCATTGGCCGCACATGGCTGAAATACGTCAACCGGCGCAGCACCAGCGGGCGTCGCTAGCCCTACAACACCAAATACCAGTGCTGCACTTACGATAACCTGTTTCATACTTTTCATTTTAAAACCTTCCTGCAACAAATTGCGTAATGAAAAATGCCAACCCAATAACAATAATACCTACCACTGCATACAAGATCATATTTTTAGCTTTCTTTACTGCACCAGCATCGCCACCAGAAGTGGTATATATATAACCAGCAATAATAATCACTATCACTCCTACAATACCAGCAACCAAGTACACAATCCCTAAGATGTCGGCTATGCCGGCAGTGCCATCGACCTTCGGGATGTTTAATTCGTCTGCGCTCAATGTTTGAGCAAGGGTGTTAAGTAACTGCATTATTTTATAATTCCTGATACTAAGTTAACAATTGCCACCGAGGCGATAGAAATCACCAACCCTATAATAGCGTTCAATAGGGTTGTGCGCCCCTTTGCAGCACCGTCCGATCCGCCAGCGGTCATAAAAATGAATCCACCGTAGATAATAAATGCTATACAAATATACGCAACCAGATGCAGCATAATCTCAATAACATTGAGTACAATCTTCCAAATATAGTTTGATAGTCCACCTAGCTCATCCGGGCTTTTTAGTTTTTTACAATCGGTGTCATTCTGAAGCCCCTTATACCAAGGTGGAATAGTCATAATATTACCGCCAGTACATGCCGCAGAGGCAGTTTGCGGAGAAAGGGTAGTAAATGTCACGCCACCCACGGTTGATGCGAAGACAATAGCGAGTAACCAGTTTTTTATGTGTTTCATATATCTTCCTTATTTTTTAGCTTAGTAATCCACCAGGGATTAAGAAGTTGGTTATGGCATACATGAGTGCGTAGGCAATAAGCCCAATCACGACATTTGTAATAATGCCAATGGCTTTTTTAGTTTGCTCACTGCTGCCACCGGCTGAGGCATAGAGGATAGATCCATATACAATACCTCCTACGGCGAGGATGCCAACACCTGTAGTCATTATCTTAATAGCAAGTTTAAGAATCCCCCAAACACCGTTACTATCAACGGGACTCGGCGCACTTCCGTCGGCACACGTATTATTATTTGGAGCACTTCCATCATTACAAGTGATTTTTCCATTTTCATTACAGCTAATGATAGCGGTCTGAACACCTCCGCACTCAGCTGCCAATGCAGCAGGGGCGATAAGAAACGATGCTATACCTATTACTACCGCAAAGCTAACTACTGTTTGTTTTATCTTCATACTATCTATAAAATACGATAAAACACCCCGAGTGGCAAGTCTTTCACCATAAAAATAACCATAAAGGTATTGCATTTTTAAGCAATATAGTGTATAAATAGGTTAAATCAACCACCGTTTTAAGCGCCCACATAAGTGTGCAAGGAACAAAGCATGAGCATCGAATCCCAACAGCCCACCAACAGCAACGATAGCGAACAACGTGTCGATCCATCAACTATAGAGACACCTAGCTCCCATGAAGTACGCGCCGCTGTCATGGCTGAGACTCAAGATGATCATGATGAAATTATCACTAAAGAGCGCCGCTTCGGCCGCGGGGTAATAATCGGTGTTCCACTCGCGATAACTGGAGTACTAGCTGCCGGCTCTGCGCTTTTTATGAGCAATGCTGAACACACAGATCCTCATGCGAATACCAATACGACCTCGCCTGCAGGGGAAACTAATGGGGCGCAAACCCCAACAAGTCCAGTAGAAAGTCCCCTCGCAAGTCCTACGAACCTAGGGCCACTTGAAACACCAAAACCTACTGCTACGGCTGAAACTCAAAAACCAACCGTGGAAGTAATGCCTGTGTCACTTGAGAAATACAAGGCGATGACCATTGATCAGTTCGCAGCGCTACCAAAGTCAGAACAGCTTACTTATTGGTCATGGCAATCTCGCAGCATTGATGATTTTGCTAAAAGATTACACGAGACAACGCTTGATCCACGAGATAAGCCTGTTCTAGCGTCAGAAACGAATACGGCACAAGAAATAGCAGCTATACAAGCTAACAATATACGATTTATTTTTAGCATTGAAGACGACCTCGAAAGAGAGAAGGCATTAACTACAGTATTGTTTGACGGAAGAGCCTCTGATGCATACCCACTCTGGAAGAGCCACCTAAAACAAATACCAAGTAATATCTTAAATCTAAAACTTTTAGCTAAAAATGTCGCCGCGACATCAGATGTGGTGTCCGTAGGCCCCCGGGGTATAGTAAATGGTATTACATTTCAAGATACAACACTCTCAGACGGCTCGCGTCTAACGCGTGGATATTACGTACCATATCAGGATGCCCAAACAGGCACTCAAACTTCCACCTGGATTCGTCAGTAATAGACAATACTTATAATTAGAAAGAACAAGAAATAGCCCTTAATATAAAGGGCTATTTCTTGTTCTGATGTGTTACTTATGCTTAAATACAAGCATATTACTATGTATACCCATGCAAAACAAACATTGACTCGGTCTCTCCTGCTCATTACTGCGCTAATTATCGCACTACCACTTAGCCTGTTCCTTAGTCAGGTAGCTACCGCAGCCGACCCTGCTGACAGAAGCACCCAAGACCAAGCAAAGCTCTTCACGTACTACACGGCAATCCGAGGATGTGCAAATAAATCCTTAAAAGATGTTATCTCAACCAGTGCCCAGGACGTCTCGGGCACCGATCCGTCAAACTGGTTCAATAATGAAGTAACCGCCTACGTATATCCTAGCGGCAACACCAACATGAAATGCCAAGACATTATGAAAGGCATTGCTTCCACGTGGGGCTCACCAAATTACGGTCAATTTCTTGAGTCTGCCGGCTACAAGCTAGATACAAGCAAGCCAGAATATAAATGGTCATCCGGCAGCGAAGATGTGCGCCGAGATAGTTTCACCGCTGCAATATTAAAAAAATCACCTGGCATTGACAGGTTAAGCGATGCTGCAAAATATTCGCTCTACTATAGCTCTCTTGTCGGTGATTGTAAGGCAGAGGATAAGGGCCTTTACAGTACGCTATCGAACACATCATTCCAAGCCTGGGCGAACGACTCACATAGAGAGGGTGACTATGTGTATAAAAAAATTACTCTCGCCGATGGTGAGCATGTCATCAAACGACTATTTAATGCAGATGTCATAGTCTACGGATGGAAAGCGCATAGTGCATTCACTGGAGTAAAAGATCAGAACTGCCAATCTATCTCCGACACCGTATCTCAAACAGCGGGGGCTTATGCGTTTAACCAAGCTAAAATAGCCTGCAAGACAACTGGCCCAAAGTATACCTCAGCCAATCTTGTTGATGCCTGCGCCACTGGATCTACCAACAAAACAGCCGCTATTACTTTCTGCGTAACAAAATACCCAGGTGTTTTTTCGGGCGGAGGAGGATCAACACAACAAGCAGAGAAGGCCGCTTGTTTTGTCGGTCAAGGTAATGGCGGCGGCGGTGACTGTATAGAGGCTGGATTCACAACCTCTGCATTACTACAGGCTTGTATTAATGGATCGAAAAATAAAGGTAATGCAGAATACTGCAATACGACTTATCCCGCACCAGATAATTTAAAACCAGGTCAGCCGGTAGACCCAAAAGAGGCAGAGCGAAATGCATGCCAAACTGGACTCAGTACCCAGGTATCCGTACCGGGGATTACTCAGCCTACCCTAGCAGCAGATACTTGTGCTGAAAATCCTGATGCCGAAGGTTGCCAACAAGAGGATCGAACATCATGTGCCGTAGAAGGTGTAGGCTGGATCGTATGTCCAGTTGCGGGCTTTTTGGGTATGCTTACCGACGGACTTTTCGCTGTCCTAACGACACTACTTAGCTTCACGCCTATTCGCGATAACGATGCAACCTATGACACTTGGCAAGCGATGAGGAATATTGCCAATGCAGCCTTTGTGATTGCATTCTTAATTTTGATCTTTTCACAATTAACCGGCGCCGGCATCACTAATTACGGCATTAAAAAGATGATTCCACGCTTGATAGCGGCAGCTATTTTAGTAAATGTCTCATTCTTCATCTGTCAGATTGCTGTCGATCTTTCCAACATTCTTGGCTATTCTCTGCAAAGTCTAATGACGAATGCTTCCAAAACTGTCAGTGGTGACTCGAATAGCCTCGACATATGGGGTGATCTTGTAGGATGGATCATCGCTGGCGGAATAGGAACACTCGGAATTGGTAGTGCGGCACTCACCATAAGCGCGGCGGGTGGCTGGATACCGGCGCTCGCTCTACTCTTGCCAGTACTCGTAACTGTCTTATTTGCAGTACTTACCGTTGTTCTCGTACTGGCTGCACGCCAAGCCTTGATTATTATACTTATAGTAATATCGCCACTTGCATTCGTAGCCTATCTACTACCAAACACTGAAGACTGGTTTCATAAGTGGCGCAAGCTTTTCATAACCTTACTTCTCATGTTCCCGATTATCTCAGTTATTTTTGGCGGCTCCCAACTTGCGGCGGCAGTTATTCGAGCAGGCACCAACAATCCACTCATATATATCCTCTCATTAGCCGTTCAAGTTATCCCATTCTTCCTCGTTCCTATCATCATGAAGACGGCAGGTGGATTGCTTAATCGGTTTGGCGGTATCGTCAACAATCCAAGTAAGGGTCCTTTTGATAAGCTACGCAAACGCGCCGAAGACTATGCAGGATATAGAAGCAATAATGCAAACGCTGCAAATTTGAAGCGAGATCCAAGCATGAAAGCGAATAGATTCTCTTTCACAGGTCGAGCACGCCGGAATGCTGAGAGAAGTGCCATCTACAATTCAGCAGAAAACAGAGTAAAAGAAGCCGGAGTTGAATATATCGGCAATCAGCTCAGTCCCGATAAGAGCGGACAGCCTGGAAGTCCTCAGTTTGCCGCAAAAATGGCAGGCGTAGGAGTTAATGACAATAGCGCAGCCGCCACCGACGCCATCATGCAAGCAATGGCAAGAGGCGCCTCAGCCGTGGATGAAATCGAGGCAAAAGAGCTCAAAGCTGGACACGTATTATTGTCAAACGCACAGATTGACCAGACGGGTCTTAATAATCTGTTGACTGGTAAAGATGCTATCGGCATGAACGGTACAAAAGTTACGGCCACGGCAGCAACTACAAAAGCCGCGGCTTCGATGATGGCAGGTCAAGGGCGCGCGATGGACGTTGTAGCTAAGACACTTGCTACATCAACTGATGATAAAATGCAGAAGTTTGCTGTTAATTTGATGCAACAGAACTACCCGAAGGCAAAAGAGAAGCAAATTGGACTTACGAGCGAGACTTTATTGAAGGATATTGCAGGCGGAAAATTTGCCGGCAACACAGCTGCATTTGACAGTGCCTATGAGGCGGCTTCTGCGGAAAAACTGGTCACTATCACTGTCGACAATATGGCTACTCAGGAAAAAAGCTCATTGGCTGCTGGCAAGAAGGGTACGGCTAGTCTTTCGGCGGCTGAAATTGGCAAAATTCACACGACAGCAGCCGCAGTCGTTGGAACTCCTAGTGCTCGCGCAAAGACCAGCGATGATACATTCGCAATTATTTCCACCCTCTAGACAAATACTTATATTTATACAGATACCACTTCACGGTACTGTAGTCCATTAAGGGTGCCTGTATTTGACTTTTGTTGTGTAAAATGGTAAACTAGCAGGGATATGTGGGATCTGCAAATGGCAAATCCGCTCGGTAGATTATCGATGCGGAAACTACTTTCTTTTGTCGCAGCACTGATTGTGACTGTTTTTGCATACACTCTCGCCGCCGCCCCAACCGCTTTTGCTGCTGATGCAGCTTGGAACGGGGGTAATCTCAGTTACGAAAGTAATCAATACAATGCTATGGCTGATGCCAAAGAAGGCGACAGTACAGGCCTACCAGTCGGGTCGAAAGTCTATGGGTACTCGACCAACCCTGCCGACGGGCCTCAAAAGGCGTATCTCATCTACTTTGAGCCTGGCGTCGACCCAAAGACAGCCACCTCTGCTAAAACAGTTAATTATAGCTACACACCGCCGTCAACCTACACCAACAAATCATCAGTTGGGACCATCTCCATCGATAGCTCCAGTGCAAACAATCCCACGTCTACCTGTACAGTCGAAGGGGTAGGGTGGATCGTCTGTAGCCTGTCTTCGTTCCTCGCTGAAGGTATGGACAATATATTTAACTTGTTAACCGGGTTTGTTGCCGTACAGCCTATTCGCACCTCTGACCAAAGTGGCGATCTCTACAAGGCATGGGACGTTATGCGCAGTTTTGCGAATATCGTCTTTATCATTGGCTTTTTGGTTATTATCTACTCCCAGCTCACATCGACTGGTGTCAGCAATTACGGCATAAAGAAGCTTCTTCCACGCATCATAATTGCTGCTATTCTTGTAAATATTTCGTACTACATTTGTGCAATTGCCGTTGATATAACCAATATCCTTGGGTACTCCTTGCAGCATATTTTTATTCAGATCCGTGAAAACTTATTTGGCATCCACGGCAACACTTGGAGCGATAGTATGGGTAATTGGGAGAGCGTAGCAGGTTTTGTCCTTTCCGGTGGCGCCACTACGCTTGCATTGGGTATTGGTGGGGCGGCAGCACTATCAGCAACAGGCGGTACGGCCGCGGCAGCCATCTTCTTGCTCCTCCCGATCCTCGTAGGCGCATTAATTACGATCCTTGTTGTACTACTTATCCTCGCTGCCCGCCAAGCTATTATTGTTATTCTTATTATCATCTCACCATTAGCGTTTGTAGCGTACCTCCTTCCGGGTACAGAGAAGTGGTTTGAGAAATGGAAAGATTTATTCTTGACCATGATGATATTCTTTCCGGCATTTTCAATGGTATTTGGCGGTGCACAACTTGCAGGTGCGGTAATTATCCAAAATGCTACATCAATTAACCTTATTATTCTTGGCCTTGCGGTTCAGGTTGCGCCGCTTGCGATAGCACCGCTTCTGATGCGACTTAGCGGCGGATTCCTTAACCGCATTGCAGGTATTGTAAATAACCCAGGCAAAGGCCTCGCTGATCGCACACGCAAGTGGGCAGGGGAACACGCCGACTACCACCGTCAGCGCGGAATTGGCGGCGACTTAAAGAAGCACAATTTCTTACGCCGCGGAGCACGTAGCCTAGAGTACAGAAAGAGGCGACGACAACGCGGCACGGAGGCTTGGAAGCAGGGTATGGACCAGTACACCGCTGAGAAAGCCAACACCGATCATAAACTACAAAGCATCGAAGTTGAGCTTGAGATATCGAAAATCAGTACTGAGAACGCTCAGCAGCAGCTAAAAGAAACTATTGCTCGACTACGCGCCGGAGTGGGTGAGTATGATGGTCATGATACGCTATTAACCGACAACCGAAGCGCATTTTCAAAAGCGATCCTGCCTAGTAAATTTGCAGCCGATGCACTTAAGCGCGCCTCTGAAGCAGATCAGCAATCACGAGTTATTGCACAGCAGCTTCACTCTGCGAATGAAGTCCAGCAACACCAATTTGCTGAAGCACTTGAAGCCAGCGTTGAACTTCGCGAGCGAGCAGGTGGCATTGACGCAAATGGTGCACAGCGAGCACTCGCAGCAGCAACAAGCGTCATCAAGAAAGCTCATGCCGAAACGATCGCAAACGCGACCGCAATCATGGAGCGTGGTAACTTGAGTGACGACAAGATACTCGACCTAGCTCGCGGCAACTCGCAGATCGGCACAAATGGCCGCACGATCGAGGCTACGGACGATATGATTGAAGCTGCAATCGGCTATGTCGCCTCGAGTGGCAATGTCAACAACATCATTACGATGGTTGAAGAACTCGACCTCAGTCCGGGCGGCGGCGCACACGAAGACCACCGCTTGGCGCTAACAAGTGCGTTGAAGAAAAATTCAGCACGACCAAAATTCTACGGCTTCGGCTGGATGGGTGCGGTTGAACAAGGTGTGCCCGGTGGAGTTGGAAAAACAGGTATCGACGCAGCTATTCAATCAACCGTCAATCAGAAAAAATTCTCAACAGATACTATCGTCAATCAAGATAAAGACGCATTGGCGCGTGTTGTTAAAACCTTCAATGATTACGGCAGTCACTACTTTGATGAAGCGGCACTTAAAAACCTCAAGAAACAGATTGATGTTGCCTACAATACAGACATATACAAGGGTCGCGTGGCTGAACGCGACGCTGAACTCAAAGAGATATTGGGACACCTTTCTGACATCACTTACAGCGATGAAGATTAGCCAATAACTGCTATACTATAAGCAGTATGGCGGTCTATAAGGTACCACAAGATGTCGAGGCGGATGATAAGCTCATTGGCCCATTTAGCTTCAGGCAATTTATCTACCTGATTATTGTCGCACTTGCTATGGCAGGCGCCTGGGCATTGGGGCAGTTGTTCCTGCCTCTTATAGCCATCCCACTTCCGGTGATTCTGCTATTTGGTGCGCTCGCTTTACCACTCCGAAAGGATCAGCCGATGGAGATATATATGGCAGCCATTGTGTCATTTTATCTCAAGCCTCGAAAAAGACTCTGGAAGCCAGATGGCCTTACATCACTTATCGAAATAACCGTTCCAAAATCTGTAGAAGTACAGCGTACAAAAGACTTGTCGCAAAGCGAGGCGTCTCAGCGCCTTTCGTATCTTGCCAATGTCGTCGATTCACAAGGCTGGGCCGTACGTGGTGTAGGAGCACCGACACCCAACAGCCCGATGAATACTGATGCATATTATGCCGCCCAACAGACCGAGGATATCCTTGATAATAATGCACCTGTTTCGCAAAATATTGATCATATGATTGATGAAGCCGATAGTCGTCGTCGACAGGAAATGATCAACCGCATGCATCAAGCACCAACAACCATAGCTACACCAACGACCGCACCGACAATCACCAATCCTTACGATACGTTTTTAAACCAACAGCCAGCAACTCAGCCAGTAGAAGATACATTCGTTGCAATGCCTGCACCCCAAGCGCCGCAGGCGGCCGCCGATGATACATCAGTTCACTTCGATCCTTACCCAGCCGACATTCGACAAACAGTTATCCGACCTCTTGCAGAGCAGCCCGTTAAACAGCCGGTAACAGTAGCTACACCACCACCTACAGTGCCCACACCAAGCACTAGCGTCAAGCCTGTATCACCTGATATAATAAACCTTGCAAATCAACACGACTTGTCGATTGAGACGATGGCTAGGGAGGCGAATCGCATCAAACAGAAAGAAGCAAAGCTTTCTGAAGATGAGGTTGTTATCTCGCTTCGTTAATCAACAGCGTAATCTAGGAAAGAGTGGGAAGAAGTGCCGCGAAACAATCAAATGCCACCAGCAGCCAACCAGGCTCCACAAGCAAGTGGCGCCACTACACCTGCGCCCGCTCAGCGCAATACAAACACGACTCAAAATAGCCTACTCATCTCTGAGATCCGCGATGGTATGGCTGTTATGAGCGACGGTAGCTTTAGGGCTGTAGTTGCGTGTCAGTCGATCAACTTCGATCTTATGAGTAGTCGCGAACGTGAAGGAGTTGAATTTAGCTATCAAAATTTCCTTAACTCGCTTTATTTTCCTATTCAGATATTTGTTCGTTCGCAGCGAGTTGATATTGGTCCGTACATTGATCGCTTGGTAGATATTCGAAAAGCCCAAGACAACATGCTACTAAATGTCTTAATGGATGATTACATCAACTTTATCGATGTACTTTCTCAAGAAGCAAATATTATGGATAAAAGTTTCTTTATCGTCGTGCCGTACTTCCCAGGTGGGGATGCTGCAAATATTGTCGAAGCTGGCAAAGGGTTCTTTGGTAAAATTTTTGCCAAGCCAGGCCAAACAGTTACAAAGATTGACCAAGCAACATACGAAAAATCCAAAGATGAAATCAAGAACCGCGTCGATTCTGTCATGAGCGGTCTTTTCCAACTTGGCGTTAAGAGTGTACAACTATCTACCAAAGAACTAGGTGAGCTTTATTACAACGTATACAATCCCGACACTGCTGTTCGTGAACCACTTGGCGATTTCGATAACGTCACGACAACTTTCGTCCGAAAAGGACAAGGTGAAGCACCGCGACCAAATCTTTCAGGAGGAGCACTCTAATGGCCAAGAAAAAACTAGATCCAATTGATATAGCCGCCCAGCAACGTGCCCGCGAACAGGCCGAGGTAGAACAGGCATTTCTTACCGGTATTAATACGCTACGTGACCTCATCGCACCAAGTAGCCTCGAAATTCACTCGTCTCACTTCCGACTCGGTACAAAATACGGACGAACCTTATACGTATACGGCTACCCCCGCCAAATCTACACCGGCTGGTTAAGCTCGATCATCAATATCGACGAAGTACTCGATATTAGCATGTTTATTTATCCGGTTGAGAGTCAGGTTGTTCTTAATAACCTGCGTAAAAAAGTAACCCAACTCGAAGCTAGTATGTCTATCAATAGCGAGAAGGGTAGAACTCGTGACCCGGGTCTTGAAGCGGCCATCCAAGATGCCGAAGAGCTTCGCGACCAACTCCAAGTTGGTGCCGAACGTTTCTTCCGTTATGGTTTATATGTTACGCTCTACGCCGACAGTCTTGATGAGCTTAATTTCGTACAGCATAAGATCGAAACAATTTTCGGACAACAGCTCATTTTTAGTAAGGTTGCGAGCAGTCAGCAAGAACAGGGCCTTAATAGTACCGTTCCACAGATGACCGATCAGCTGCAAATCCGCCGCAATATGAACACGGGTGCGATCAGTACCAGTTTCCCATTCACTAGTGCTGACCTGACCGATGGCAAGGGTGTACTTTATGGCATTAACATGCACAACAACGGTCTTGTTATCTTCGATCGTTTCTCACTCGAAAATGCCAACATGATCGTCTTTGCAAAGTCAGGTGCAGGTAAGTCGTTTACCGTCAAACTCGAGGCACTACGCTCAATGATGGTCGGCAGCGATGTCATTATCATCGATCCAGAGAACGAGTACCAAAAACTTTCCGATGCCGTAGGTGGAAGCTATGTTCGCCTCAGCCTCAATGCAGATACGCGCATCAATCCGTTTGATCTTCCTCGTGTTATTGATAGCGACGAAGCTGATGATGCCCTGCGCGCCAACCTCGTAACACTCCATGGACTGTTTCGCCTTATGCTCGGCGGCTCGCAGGTTGCCGCTAATGGTGTTGCTATGTCAGCACTCACCCCAGCCGAAGAAGCTGATCTCGACCAGGCCTTAATCGACACCTATGCTCGCGCTGGCATCACAAGCGATCCGCTGACACACAACTCACTGCCGCCAACTATTTCTGATCTTTACGATACGCTTCTACATATGGGTGGCACAGGCCCTCAGCTTGCACAGCGTTTACGCAAATACACCACCGGGACCTTTGCAGGTATCTTCTCGCAGCAAAGCAATATTGATATCAATAATCACATGGTGGTCTTTAATATCCGTGACCTCGAGGATGAGCTTCGTCCAGTGGCAATGTATATTGTACTTTCACACATCTGGAATATCGTTCGTACCGATCAGCGAAAGCGTATGCTTATCGTTGATGAGGCGTGGCAACTCATGAAGTATGATGACTCCGCCAACTTCCTTTTCAGCCTCGCAAAGCGTGCTCGTAAATACTTCCTTGGACTTACGACCATCACCCAAGACGTTGAAGACTTCATGGGTAGTAAAATGGGCCGCGCGATTGTTGCCAACTCTTCGATGCAGCTTCTCTTGAAGCAATCATCAAGCGCCGTGGATGTATTGTCGGATGTATTTAAGCTTACCGAGGAAGAAAAAAAGCGCCTTGCTAATTTCCCGGTCGGACAAGGACTTTTCTTTGCAGGGCAAAACCACGTACATATTCAAATTGTCGGCAGCCAGACAGAACAGTCACTCATCACTACCAACCCAGGCGCAAACAACACACCGCCCCAACCACGGCAAGCCGAACAGGTAACAACCGGTGGCTACGCTAATCCAAATGGCACTTTCTAGCGTATAATATACAGTAGTTATGTCGGCACTTACAGATAACGACGAAAAGTCAAAAATCGACAGAGGTTACGAACAAGGAAGCGGGTCATACGACCCGCAATCTATTCATGACCTTCATAACCTCGAACAGCAAAGTGCATACGATCGTGATTTTGAAAAAATTGTCAAAGATCAAGAGGCGGAGGGCGGCTGGAAAACTGACATCGCCGGAGATGACACAGGAAGGCAAATAGATAAGCCGAAACTTCTAAAAGCAGTGGGCGTCGCCAAGAAACGTGGAGGCATTATAGGTCTCATATCTTTATTTGGTGTCGGCGGCGCACTACTAGCCGGCTTCTTTGGGCCAACGAGTATGTTGGTTAATCTTGTCGAAAACTTCGCTATTTCTAACGACTCATCCTCGACCGTACTCGAACAAAGATTTGCAAAAGTATTCGGACATATGGCGGAAAGCGACTCACAAACACTTTGCGCCCAAGGGTCTAATATTACGTGTAAAATGGGACGGCTTTCAAATAAATCACTAAAACAGCTTAGTAAAAAAGGCGTCGTCGCGCTCGATGCCAACAAGCAGCCTATCGATTTCTCAAAAGGTACATATCCTGACAAAAATCCATCCCACTATGAATTCACCGCCAATGATGGGACTAAAAAGAATGTTCCAGCAAATCAACTTCGAGGATTTCTTGCAAATAAAGATAATAGAAAATATGCCGCAAAGCTACTAGGTACTGGTGGCGCCTTTAACCTACGTGTCAAAGCATGGTCGGGAAAATACATTCAGCAAAAATTCTTCAATAAATTCAGCCTTTCAAAAAAGGGTGGTCTTGCCGACGGGTCGGACAAAAAGCATGCCAATGCCCAAGAAAAGTTAAAAGCCTCAACGGAGAAGTTGCTCAGTGCTATCCCTGGAGTTGATACACTCAAGGGTGTAGATGCCAAAATTAAAACTAAAATCGGAGACAAGCTAGAGGAATCAAAGGGAGGCGGTGTCGCGTACAATGTCGCGAGCGCTTACTGCGTGGCGACAAAGGCTCCTGCTGTAATATCCGCAGGGGTAGCTGGCGTACAGCTAGCAAGACTAATCCCGATAGCTAATGATCTGGTGTTATCACCGGGGTCGAAGCTAAAAGCCTCAGGTGTTGATAAAGCAAATGCCGTCACCGGGGGAGATATGGACACGATCGGCACGCTCCTCACAAACAAAACGAAGAACGCCGATGGGAAAATGACATCCGCACTTGATTCACCGTACCTACTTGCCGCTCTTGGTGTTAATAAAGCAAAACCACCCGTATCCGCTAAATTTGCCCCTGGATATGGTGTCCTAACCGACCCGACCATGAAAGCTTTACGAGACGAAGGTAAGGCTGCCGCCCCAGCATGCAACGCCATTCTCACCCCGATGGCTATGTTTACTTTTGCAATTATCGAATCGGCTGTCACCAAAACAAACCCTGCAGGGGCAATAGCCGGGATCGTCGGCGGATTTGTCGTTGGTGCCGCAACAGCACCGATCGTAGAGAAGATTGTTGGCGAAGTGGGAAAGGCCGCCATTGAAAAGTTAGCCGAAAGTGATAACCTCGAGAATCTTCAAGGCGAAGAGCTGGGTGACGCACTTGGGGTTTCTGCCGCTGCCTTCTTCGCAGCCGGGTCCATGGCACGTAACATTCCAACTCTTACGGAAAGCCAAGTTGTGGCATTTAATTCACTGCGCAATGAAAATGAAACACTTCAAAAAGAAATGGATATCGCCTCATTAAGCCCATTCGACACCACAAGTCGTTATACATTACTTGGTAGCATAGTTCATACAATGCAGATGGGAATATTAACGAGTGGCAACTACAACGGAAGTCCACTTTCGACGCTCGGTAGCCTAGTGCAACTACCTCAATCGCTCCTCTCAACGAAGGTATCAGCGGCAAACTACACTGAAAATTCATGTAGCTACGCCGACTCATTCGATCTTTCGGGCAAAGAGGGTGCATCGACACCTGCTATAAATATGGCAGGGCTCCCATGTACCGGCATCACTGCAGAACAGGCTGTAATGGAACCAAGCGAAGCAGCAACTATCATGATTGAAAAAGGATGGGTCGACGGAAGTAAAGAGGTTGGCGAGAACGCAACGATCGACGATCTCATCGCGCAAGATATCATAAAAAAAGACACGCCCTTATCTGCCTACATCGAGAGCTGCAGTGATGCAAGCACTGGCGATTACATAATTGATGCACCTGGATGTACCGTTAAACCATCTGTTACATCCGGACAGCCGACAACCGATGGTGATTGGTCAACCGACCAATATTGCAAGAATGACAAAGGCGAAAATACCTGTGGTGACGCACCGGCTACGTCAACCCAAGGAGCCGAAGAGGCGAGAGCATTCGCTGCAATGGCAGTCTTCCTGCTCGATTATCAGGAAGTCCAGATCATTACCGGCCAGGATGAGGAAGAAGCTGGCTCTGGTGGTGGTTCATCCACTACACTCGAAAATAGCGGCAAGATCAATCCAGAAGGCTGGGCGTATCCGCTCGATTCGCCAAAAACGTTAATAACCTACAGCCCTCATAATGGTGATGATATAGTCACACCAATAGGATCAAAGGTATACTCAATGCGCGATGGCACGGTGATCGCTACCGAAACGCAATCAGTTGCAGAAATAGAGTCCCTCGCTTTCTGTAATCTAGGCTTTACAAAAATAAACGGACCTCAAAAAAATCTCATGATTGAAAGTACCGTAGATGGCAAAAAATATACGATACGATATGCACACCTTAGCGAATTTAAAGTGAAGGTTGGAGATACTGTGAAGGCCGGAGATTTTGTTGCTCTATCAGGAGATACGGGGTGTGTAACAGCTCAAGGTGATCCTGCCCATCTCCATGTTGATATTAATGCTGGAGAAATATACCCAAGAGACGTAATTGGAACGAGTTTTTAGGATACACCATGAAAGTACTACGAAATATTCAGAAAAAAACCTCCCTCTATGCACTAGCGCTGGTTATTATGGTGTCGAGTATTACATCTGTACTCATAGTTCCAACCGCCTACGCAGAAGGTTGCAGTCCAGCCGAACAGGAAGCGAGAATGGACTTTTATGCCAGTAGTAATATCGTACCTCTTTTTGACCCCTGCAATAGTGGTGGAGCTTGTGCAGCGGCGGGTGCCGGATCAATTCAATCCCAATTACGAGGAGGCTCAAATGCCGAAAGGGTATGGAATTACTTTATTGGTCGCGGACTGTCACCTATCGCCACAGCCGGCGCAATGGGTAATATTGAGCAAGAATCCGGTTTTGACCCATGGGTAAACGAAGGTGGCAGTGGCATTGGGTTTGGTCTTATTCAGTGGTCGTTTGAGCGTCGGACAAAAGTCGAGAATGCACTACAAGCCGCTGGTATTACCGAATACACGGAAGCAACAAGCGAGCAGGGCTTACTTGTACAGTTAGACTATCTGTGGGAAGAGCAGAGTCAAACCTGGGAACCACTCAAGGCCGAGACCAAAGTAGAAGGCAATACATCTATTAATCCTATTTCGGCGGCCGCAAATGTAGGTAACGGTTCTACTCTCTACTTCCATGCAAGCGTAGAGCGATCGGCAGATAACCCTACTAAACTCCAAGAGCGTATCGATAGCGCGCAGGCGTACCTCGAACAGTTCGGCGGCAGTGGCAGTGGCACTACTACCGTAGGTAACAGTAGCAATAACTGTGGCGCGGGTGGCGCTGGCCTCACGAGTGGAGGGGCGGACCTCAGTAAGGCACAGGCTATCATGCAGGAGTACATTACTAGTCCTGAGGTTGTCACGTTAGTCGGCGAGCAACAAGGGCTTTGCGGCGGAGATCAAGGCTGGCGAGCCAACTGCGTGACATTCTCAAAATATTTCCTTCGTAAGTTCACGACAATCGAACCAGCCGCAGGTAACGGTAAGGACGTCGTCGCTAATACAAGAGCCGCCAATCCCGGTACGGAATCTGGAGCTACTCCGAGAGCTTACTCGGTATTTAGTTACGTCGGCGGGGATGCAACAACTGAATTTGGACACACGGGTGTTATACTTGCCGTTGATACTACAAAGGGAACAATGATCATAGCCGAAGCAAACTGTGGCGCATCTGGCCCTGGCACGGTATCGTCGCAACCATACTTGCCGTTTGTCGTACGCGAAGCTCCTATTGCTGGTACTCATCCAAGTAATGTTCAATATTTATATACAGATGGAAAGCAGAAAGGTGAAATTAGTACATGAGTTATCTTATTCAAAACCTAGGTAAACGAAAAATTGCGCTATTTGTTATTTGCTTCTTGCTGTTTATTGCAGCTGTTGTCTATATTGCTATCAAAAGCGCACCTAGTGACACAGCAGCCCCTGTCGACATAAAAGGGTACTCAAGCGCCGCAAGTGATGCGCCGAAAGGACTCGAGGCAATGGTAAAAGTGAGCCTTGCGGACATTGTGAAAAAGAACAACCCTGACAAAGCCGGCCTTGAATCTATCACCCCCAAGGTACGCGACAGCTCCTACACGGCAACTCCACCTAATAGTGACGGAATTATCCAGGCTAAGTTTTTTGTTGACATAGAATCACTCAAACAGTCATATTTAGTTCTCATAAGTTACTATAAAGATACTGCCGATAAATTCGCCGGACCGCCAAGCGTACGATGCATCGAAAACAAAGACGACTTGATTTATGGCGACTTTAATTGCCAGGAAATAACACCCGTAGACGATACGCTGTCAAAAGACGCATTATTATCGAAACTACCTCATAAGGACCCTCTTTATTACATATCCGGCTACGTCGACAGTGAAGGGGCGAAGCATGTAATCGTGGATATCGATTTAAATACCTATAGCGAAGCTACAAGGAAAATGTTCCACGAGCGCAAAGAGCAGTCGTTGCAATGGATCAAATCTCAAGATGTCGACTCAGATGAGTATCTGATCGAGTGGCGCAATCTACGACGAACAGTCATCGAACGAAATAACGTCAACGCAGTACACGCTCACTAAGTTTACTCCTTCGCAAGAAGCGTCACTTCCTTCGCCTCTGGATAGTCCTTTTTATGACTGTTTGTTGTAGCGATGAGAAGTTGCACATCTTTGAGGTTATTTAAAATAAGAGCAGATTGCCGCTTCTCGTCGAGCTCGCTAAAAACATCATCAAGCAGTACAATTGGCTTAATACCAGTAATCTTCTCGATAATATCAACCTCTAAAAACTTGAGCGCCAACACAATACTTCGCACTTCTCCGCGTGATGCTACCGACAGGGCAGGCGTATCGTTATATCGAAAAATAACATCATGCCGATGCGGGCCACTACTCGTGTAACCGAGGAGCCTATCGCGCTCACTATGACTATGAAGCTCCGCAAGTAGCTTTTGCTTCACCGATCCAATTGCCGTGTGTGAATAGTGGACAGTGACGGTGTCCTTTGACCGGGCGATGTCATTATATGCATCATTGAGATGACTATTAATCTCTTCAATAAAACGAATACGCTGCTCGATAATATAGGCGCCATATTCACTCAACGCGATATTCCAAACGAATAACTCATCATGCGTCGTGTGAGCTTTTTTAAGCAAATTATTCCGCTGCTTGAGTGCACGTTCGTATTTACGAAGCGCAGGCCCGTAGAGAGGGTCTAGCTGGCTAATAAGACGGTCGATAAACTGACGGCGACGTGTCGGCGAGCCATGCAGAAGCCGAAGATCATCAGGCTCAAACAATACAACCGGATATTTATACTTTGTACCGAGTCGGTAGCTTGTTTTATCATCAACGATAAATTGCTTTCGCCCCGTCTGGCGAGTTGAGTCGAACTTGACCGTGCGCGTTACATTATCATCAAACCCCACATCAATACGCCACCACGGTTGATCTGCCCGAAGAACGTCGCTGTCGGAACCTTTAAACGATGAGCCTTGAAGGGCGATATACACTGCCTCAATGAGTGATGTTTTTCCACTTCCATTTTGTCCCGTAATAAGGGTAACTTGTGGCGATACATCAAGTAAAAACTGTTCATGAGTACGAATATTCTGAACTCGAAGTGAAGTAATATACGCCATAACTACTTACTTAGCTCTTTAGCGGCATAATAATATGCAAATACTGCACATCTTTTTCAACAGCCGTTAGGACACACGGGGCAAGCTTTCCACTAAATCGAAATGTCACCATGTCACCGTCCACAACACCAAGGGCTTCACTAAGATAGCGCGAGTTGAGCGTTACCTGGCCATCGCCAGTCACTTCGGCCGATGATTCTGAAGTGTTTTCCCCAAGTTGTGATGCAATCGAGTGAATCGACATCGTTTTTTTCTCGCTATCGGCCGTAAGTGTAACACTGCCGCCAGATTCACGAGCAAACAGTCCGGCTATTTTAGTAATGCGAACAAAGTCTGACTTGGCGAGGGTGATTGATGTATCTGAAGCAGCAGGAATAAGCTGTCTATAATCAGGGAAGTTACCATCTATCAAACGGCTCGTAATCTCCGCTTCTCCAGCGCGAAAACGCACCTGAGTTTCATCAAATAAAATTTCAACTTCATCCACATCATCACCTACGGTTCGAAGTATCTCCTGAAGGCTTGAGGTTGGCACAATCGCCGATACATCACTGCTTGTTTCCACAAGTCGGCGCTCACTCAATCGGTACCCATCGGTAGCCGCAAGATACAAGAAGCCTTCATGAGAATGCCAGTATACGCCCGTAAGAACAGGGCGAGTCGCATCAGTACTGCTCGTAATGATCGTTTGACTAATTGCTTGCTTAAAATCATCCGACTTAATGCTGTATTGAATTGATGATGTTTCATCGATGGTCGGTAGTTCAGGGAAGTCATCAGCAACGACACCATTAATAGTAGAGCTGTAGCTACCAGCTTTAATATGGAGATGATCATTTTCAACCTTTAGTTCAACCGTGCCCTTAGGGAGGCTAGAAATAAACTCACTCACAAGACGGGCAGGTACGGTAATTGCCCCTGGCTTAGCGATCTTTGCACCAATATGCTGGGTTGTAGCGATTTCAAGATTTGTTGCTGCTACAAGTAAACGGTTACTATCTGTTCGTAAAAGAATGTTACTAAGAATAGGTAATTGTGTTTTACTACTGGCTACTCGACCAACTGCACTTAGTGCTTTTGATAGGTTTTCTTGGGTAACTGTTAGTTCCATTATTGTTATTACCTTTCTTTTAATTTTCCTTTAGTGGTTGTAATAATAGGTGCTGTGGAAACTGGGTAAAAAATGTATTCATTAGGGGTGAGAAGCAAATTATTGGTGTGGATAAATGAGCGGATAAGTCGGGTACAATAGTGCGGATAAAACGTGGTTGTACCCACAGTTGGTATGGTTGCATGATGCTCGTGCAACCGCCTGTGGATTGGTGTGCACTGGTTATCCCAAGGGCTTTTCGCAGGTTATGCGCAGGTTTTACACAGGCATATTGCGCGTGATTAAGCATACAGTTTCTCCCGAATTTCTGCTACTTGGGTGCGGATAAGATAATCAAGCTTGATAGCTTTTTCAATCTTTTCGACAGAGTGGATTGCAGTTGTATGGTCTTTACGTCCAAGTTCTCCGGCGATCTTTGGGAAACTTAAATGCAGCTCACTGCGAAGCAGATACATTGCAATCTGGCGCGGAACAACAATGTGTTTGTCGCGCTTAGCGCTGCAGACTTCATCGACATTAAGCTGGAAGTGCTTGGCGGTTTTATCGATGATCTGTTTTGGCGTTAGGTGCTGTGGGCGTGATTGGCGTACATTACCGATAAGACCTTCGGCTGTCGAAACATCAGGCTCAACGCCGCGCATTTCGGCATAGGCGAGGAGCTGATTAAGAGCGCCTTCAAGTTCGCGGATGTTCGTCTTGATGTTATTTGCCAGATATTCAACTGTGTCACGGCTTAGTTCGACACCAGAAAGTGAGGCTTTGGTTTCAATAATGACACAGCGCGTTTCAAAATCTGGCATTTGAATATCGATAGCCATGCCCATCTCGAAGCGACTGCGAAGACGTTCGGTAAGGGTAGGGATACTTTTAGGTGGCTTATCACTACTGATGATAATCTGCTTGTTGTTTTGATGGAGGTCATTAAAGGTATGGAAAAATTCTTCTTGAGTCTTTTCTTTACCAGCAATAAACTGCAAGTCATCGACGATGAGCACGTCAACATTACGGTATTTATCTGAAAAACCCTTTTTCTTGAAACGAATACTCTCTAGGAATTCCTTCACAAATGTCTCGGAGCTCACATATAGTATCCGTGCATCTGGTTGCTTGGCAATAATCTCATTACCAACAGCCTGCATAAGGTGGGTTTTACCAAGACCAACGCCGCCGTAGAGGAAGAGCGGATTGTATTTCGTGCCGGGATTACTTGCCACTGCTTGGCAGGCGGTATAAGCAAGGTCATTACTTGAGCCGACAACGAAGTTCGAGAAGCGGTAGCGGGGGTTTAATCCGCCGGCATTGAGCGGTGAAGTAGTGAGCGGTGCCGAGCTTGATCCACGCGGGCGACTAACAAGCTCTTCGACAGCATCGCTAGTTGCCGTTTTGTTTGTTGAGGTTGTTTCGCGGTTGACAGCAGTCCGTTTACCAGAAGTCTGTACCTTATAAGTAATTTTTTCTGGTTTGACGCCATTTTTCTCCAAGATAGAGCGGATCTGGGAGTTGAACTTCACTTCGAACTGTCGCTGTGCAAAGATATTTGGTACCGCAATAGTGATATGCGAGCCAGTATTGTCGATGAGTTCAGTATTCTTGAACCATGTCGTGAAGGCAGCGTGCGAAACTGAGAGTTCAATCTCACCTAAAACACTTTGCCATAACGCATGATCCATACGAAAAAATCCCCCTGTCGACTCTTGGTCAACGCACATTATTTCTACCGTTAACTATACGATATAAAAAAGTTTTCCACAACCGCCAGAGTGTGAGGAAAGTCACATCGCATAGGGGTGTCATTTATCCACAATCCACCCCTACCTCTGTTAATGTGTGGATAAGTCTGTGTATAGTGGGGAAAAGTTTTATATACTACATAACGTCATAGCCAGCGAGGCAAGTACTTACGCTTGTATAAATAGACAATAAAGGCTAGAATAGTACAGATATGCCAAAGCGAACACACCAACCACATACTCGTCACCGCGCCCGCACACACGGCTTCCGCGCTCGCATTGCGACCAAAGCTGGCCGCGCAGTGATCAAGCGACGCCGTATTAAAGGCCGCGCTCAACTTACTGTCTAAATATAGACATAAGACAATAAAAACAGCTATTTCATACGAAGTAGCTGTTTTTAAGTATAATAAGTACATATGTTGACAATTAACCATCGTTTTCATGGCCATGGAAGCCTGAGGTATGTGTATAAGAACGGCGAAGCGATTCGCTCTCGTTTGATGACGCTTAAATATATTGTCAATCCACATCGTGGCCACTCGCGGTTTGCTGTTGTAATCAGCAAGAAGGTGTTAAAAAGCGCTGTTCGTCGTAATCGAGTGCGTCGTCGTGTCTATGAAGTAATTCGCCTAGAGCTACCAAAACTCCAACCCGCTCATGATATGGCGCTCATGATTTTTAATAGTGAAGTTGAGTCAATGCCGTTCGACGAGCTTACTCAACTTGTTCAGCAGCTATTCGAACAAGCTGATCTCTATAAAAAATAGTCAAAAACTGGTATAATAAAATCTAAATATAGGTTTCTGTTAAGAGGTAAAACGTGAATATTTTTGACATTATTGTTGTGCAGCCAATCTTTAACTTGCTGATCGGCATCTATTCGCTTATTCCCGGTGGTGATTTTGGCGTTAGTTTAATTGTATTTACGATCATTGTTCGTTTTGCACTTTTCCCACTGACTAAGAGCATGCTGCATCAAACAAAAGCAATGCGCAAACTCCAGCCAGAACTCGTGCGCATTAAGAAGCGAACAAAGGGCAACAAGCAGCTCGAGAGTATGCAGATGATGGAGCTTTACAAGAAGCACGGCATTAATCCATTCCGCTCAATCGGTATTCTTCTTATTCAACTACCTATCTTCATCGCACTCTTCCAAGTGATTCAAATCTTCACTCACCATCGCGCCGATATCGGTAAGTTTACGTACGATTTCATGGAAAAGCTGACTCCAATCCAGTCTATTATTACCAACCCCGCTTCATTCAACGAGAAGTTATTTGGGTTTATCGATCTTACGAAAACAGCCTTTAGTGACGGTACGGTGAGTATTCCGCTTATCCTTCTTGCGGCAATTGCGGCAATTACGCAGTACATTATGAGCAAGCAGACGATGCCACACGAACCGAGCAAGAAGCGTCTTCGTGACATCATGGCTGAAGCTGCCGAGGGTAAGCAGGCCGATCAGTCGGAGATGAACGCCATTGTTATGGGGAAGATGATGAAGGTTCTACCATTTGTTATGTTCTTCATTATGGTTACCGTGCCAGGTGCACTTGCACTTTACTATGCAACATCAAACGTCGTAGCGGTGATCCAGCAACATTTCCTCTTAAAGCAAGACGAAGAGGAGCTTGAAGAGCTTGCCGACGAAGTGATAACAACACCTGGGAAAAAAGCCACTGCGAAGGCTCGTGCCAAGCAGGCAGTTGAAGCAAAGACGACGCCATCATCTAAGGCTGCAACTAAAACGAACATTACACGTATTAAGGCGAAAGATACGAGGAAATAATCATGGATAAGCAAGCTTCTGTCGACTACGCAAAAAAGTATCTTGAAGACCTGCTTTCATTTTTCGGCGTTAACTTGGCGGTTGAGGCAAGCTGCGAAGAGGATGTTATTGAGCTCACCGTTCCTACGAGCGAATACAACAGCCTGCTTATTGGCCGCAACGCCGAGACGCTCCGTAGTCTACAGTTCTTAGTATCAACAACACTTCGCAATAAAGAGGCTGAGGTGATGCGTGTAAATATCGATATTGCCGATTACAAGAAGATCCGTGCTGAAAAAGTTGCTAAGCAAGCCCGCGAATGGATTGAAGAAGTTCGTCGTACGGGTGATTCATTTGTCGGCGATCTAAGTGCGGCTGATCGTCGTATCGTTCATCATGTCGCCAGTGAATATGATGATGTCCGCACATTCTCAGAAGGCGAAGGCCGAGAGCGCCGGATTATTATCGCCCAAAAGAGCTCATAAGCGCGCAGTAAAGACGTGCATCGAAATAAAAACACCGAATCAGTTCGGTGTTTTTATTTCTTCTTTTTAAATACCAGTCGTGTATAGAAGAAGTAATTCCAGATAAAGGTCACGAACGAAGCGACTACTTTGGCGATAATCACCAGGAGCCATGTAGGCTGGAAAGATTGATCGAACATATCTTCAATTTTCCAGATGATGAGTGGCTGAAGGAGCCAGATACCAGTAAGGGTGACGATGATAAATAAAACAGCTTCACGCTTGATGTGGTGATCGGGCGTACGAAAGGCAAATTTCTTATTGGCAAAGAAGCTAAAAACAAATGCTATAGACGATGAAATATAGTTGGCCGTGATAGTCCCTAGGCCAAAAGAAGTAATGAATAATAGCAGACTAAAATCAATTGCCGTCGCCATACTGCTTACGAGGCTAAAACGAATTTTTCGACGAGCATTTCGTACGTGCATATTGTATTATTTCTTAATCGCCGTAAGGTATACTGCGTGTGTCTGTTCGGCCATGCGCTGCCAGGAGTACTTCTTAATTTGTGTATGACCGTTTTTGATAAGCGTTTGACGCAGTGTCGGGTTGCTAATTACTTCATCTATAGCTCTTGCTATGTCGGTGGGGTCGAGAGGGTCGAAGTAATGTGCTGCATCGCCGTATACCTCTGGTAAGCACGTGGCATTACTACTAACGACCGGTGTGCCATATCCCATAGCTTCGAGTCCTGGTAGGCCAAATCCTTCCATGAGTGACGGGAAAATGTAGGCGGCAGCCTGGGTATATAACCAGTCGCGCTGGCTATCTTCGATGAAATCAGTGAAAAGTATGTTGCGATAGCCTTTTTCAGTAAAATATTGTTCATTGGCTAGATGAGCTTCTCGTTTTTTGCCCACGAGAATAAGCCCGAGGTCGGGATGGGCAGCCAGAAGTTTTTGGTGGGCCTCGGCAAGGCGACGAATGTTCTTGTAGTCTGCTTGCTGCCCGACGTAGAGAATAAATTCTTTAAAGGGATGCTGGTATGGCTCTAGCGCACCAACCGATACATCAGCTGATTCATAGGTGACGGTGATGTGACCTGGCTTTATGCCAAGCGTCTTTATGATATCTTGCTTTGTATACTCTGTCGGCGCAATAATCTGGCGACTGGTGCGCGCCACGATATGAAATACCCCCCACCCAATAAGTTGTTTGACGTGGAATACTAACCAGTTTTTATCTGAGTTGTATGTCTTTAATAGTGTGAGGTCGTGGAATGTCGTAACATGTGCACCCCTGTACAATATGGGTTGTTGAGGCATGCAAAAGTGTACAAGATCGGCACGGAGACTATCGAGTAACTTCTTAAAGCCTAGCTGTTCGCCAAGTGAGTAGTTGTCAAAATCAGCTGCTTGAATAGTAAAATTGTCATGCCTCGGTTTCCAGAAATCTATATCTTTACTAGGTACGAGCACGGTATAGCGGTTGGTTTGATCAATAGTATCTAGATAGGTAAGGAGACGCTCAACGTAGCGCCCTGTAGTGCTGTTAATGATGCGCGCATCTATAACGATGTGCATTTAGCGTTGTTCCTTTTTACGAAATACGACACGTGAGTACATGATGTAGTTCCATGTGAGTGAGACGAGGGTTGCAATGAGTTTCGCACCTATGAGTATGGTTGCGTCAGAGATATCTAAAGGCTCTGCTAGCGCACTAACGCCTGTAATGACGATAGGCTGTAGTACCCAAAGGCCAAATAGCGTAATGACAACGAATGTAATGAACTCGCGCCGTGCATCGCCACTGGCGCGAAACGTGAAGGTTCTATTGGCGAAGAAGCTAAACACGAACGATATTGAGGTAGAAAAGTAGTTGGCAATAATTTTATCAACGCCAAGGCCGACGAAAAGAAACAAGAGGCCGAAATCGAGTGCCGTATTGAAGCCTCCTACGAGGGCAAAGCGAAATTTCTCAGCGTGCTGTTTGAGAAGATCTTTCATTATTTTTTATCTTGTTTGCTTCTATGAAGCTCTTCAATAAAGTAAAGTGGGCGCTGCTTGCTCTCATTAAAAATACGTCCAACGTACTCGCCTATTACTCCAAGGGAAAGCAGTTGAACGCCGCCCAGGAAAAGAATAACGGCCATCATTGAAGGGTAGCCGGCGAGGTCGGTACCATGGGCAATCGTGCGAACGACCAGGTAGATTATATAAACGAAAGCGGCGAGCGATACCACGATACCCATAACCGATGAAATGCGTAGTGGGGCGGTGGTAAAAGAGGTGATGCCGTCGATAGCAAGGTTGACAAGCTTGAGGTAGTTCCACTTTGTCTCACCGGCCGCACGCGGATCGCGGTCGTATTCAATTTCTTTTTTCTTGTAGCCAATCCAGCTAAACATTCCCTTGGTGTAACGCTGTGACTCACGGAACTGCGTAAGCGCCTCGACGCAGCGCTTATCAAGCAAACGAAAATCTCCGGTATCTCGCTGAATGGGGATGCTGGTTGATTTTTGCAGTAGCTTATAAAACAGTTCAGAAGTGGCTTTTTTGAACCATGTTTCACCAGCTCGACTTTTACGTCGGGCATATACATCGTCATATCCCTGCTCCCAAAGTTCGATCATTTCGGGGATCAGTTCTGGCGGATCTTGAAGGTCAGCATCAATGATGACAGTAGCGTCACTCTTGATGTTATCCAGCCCAGCGATCATAGCAATTTCTTTACCGAAGTTACGGGATAGATTGATATAGCTAATGCGCTTGTCTTTTGTGGCGTAATCTTTGATAAGTTCAAGTGTTTTGTCGCGGCTGCCGTCGTTTACAAATAAAAACTCGAACGAGTAGCGTGAATTGTCATGAGCGAGTTTGCCGAGGCGCTCGAGAAGCGGTGCGAGAACCTCTTGTTCGTTATAAGCAGGAATAAGAAGAGTAATTGTTTTCATATAATCTGATTATATCATTTTACCGATGCAACGAGGCGAGAGATACTCGTACTGATTGTAGCGCCCGCATCGGCGAGTGCTTGGGATTTCGCCTGGGCGGATTCATTATCGCTTCCCAAAATTGCGCCGGCATGTCCTAGTTGTACACCGACAGGTGCGTAGTGCCCGGCAATGTACGCATATACTGGCTTTGTGACACATTTTTTTATATATTCGGCGGCTAATTGTTCGTCGTTGCCACCAATCTCACCAATAAGAACAATCCGATCAACCAAAGGGTCGTTCTCGAATAATTCGAGACATTCGATAAAGCCTGTCCCACGAATCGGGTCACCGCCAATACCTATGATATAGCGCTGGCCAATGCCACGCGCAGATAATCCGGAAACTGTTTCGTAGGTGAGTGTGCCAGATCGACTCACAACTCCTACGGATCCTGGTAGCCCCATGCTGGCCGGTATGATACCGAGCGTGCCGTGATCGGGTAAAAGGATGCCTGGGCAATTCGGTCCGATGAGTTGGCTCTTCTTTCCTTTCATATATTGTTTTATATACAACATATCATGCACTGGTACGCCCTCTGTAATGCAAATTATGAGTGGAATCTCGGCATTGATTGCTTCGAGAATGGCCGCTTTTGCGTATGGTGCTGGCACAAATATGATACTGACATCGATCTGATAATGCTGCTTAATGTCTGTGATGCTTCTGTACACAGGTATGCCGTTCATATCGGAGCCCGCTTTGGTCGGTGAGGTACCTGCGATAATATTCGTTCCGCTCTTTTTCATAGCCTGTGTATGAAAAGAGCCGTGCGTTCCAGTGATACCCTGGACGATGACATTCTGGTTCGTGAACAGTTCAGGTTTCATGAAGTATGCTCCTTTGTAAGTGCCGCTAAACTTTCCTCGAGGGAAGCGAACAAAGTGATGCCACTATCTTCCAGGAGTTCAGCAGCCGCTTCATAATTAGTACCAGCTAGACGAATATAAAGTGGAGGTAGGTGATCTATTTCTTTTTTTGCTGCAATTATAGCTTTTGCGATTTCGTCGCAGCGGGTGATACCGGCGAAAATATTGATAACGATGGCTGTAATATTCGGGTAGAGAAGTATTCGCTCAAAGGCCGCAAGTACGCTAGCTGTTGAAGCGCCGCCGCCAATATCAAGGAAGTTCGCAGCAGTTAAACCATGGTCAGATACGGCATCGACTGTTGCCATTGCGAGGCCGGCGCCATTGGCAATAGTGGCTACTGTGCCATGCTCATTCAGCGTGACAAAATTAGATTCGGCTACGGGTGCTTCAAAGTTCCATTCAGGGTGACGAAATGCGGCAGCGTCGTCTAACTCCATTTTACAATCACCGGCAATGAGCTTGCCTTCATTAGTAAGGATGAGGGGGTTGATTTCTAGAAGGGTTGCATCGTTTTTCATGAAACAGTGGTAACTATTTTCGACTAAATCTTGCAGGATAAAGGCATGAGACGGTAGATCAAAATACTCAGCTAATTGCTCGCCGATGGTGTCAAAATTTCTACCATCAAAGAAAAGGCGCAAGAAGCTACTATGATTATTTTCTTCAACCTCAACACCGCCATTTCTATGCACAACGAGCTCTATTTGTGCGCTTGGCTTATTGATGACGAGTGAAAAATAGAACTCATTTTTAATAGATAGTTTTTCTTCGGCAAGTAATGTCTGGGGTGTGTAACCACGGATATTAAGTGCAAAAAGACGCTCTATGGTAGAGTCTAGCTCGTTGTCGTTTTCAACAATAACCACCCCACCTAGCTTGCCGCGGCCACCGATGGTGACTTGAGATTTGATGACAGCAGGAGGGGAAATGTGAGCAGTATTTTCTTTAGTTATTATTGTAGCAAATGGCGTTTGTATACCATTCTCTCGAAGAATAAATTTTGCTTCATATTCTAGTAGTCGCATTTTATTTACCAGTAAACAATTTACGTACTTTACGTAGGCCAGTTTGATCTGGGGGTAAGTCGTCCCATAAGATACTCTTAATATATTCAGCACTAACGCGTTTTTGTTTTTGAATCACGTAACGATCACCAAGTACTCTAAAGCTTAAGACAATACCTTCTAGAAGTCCTTTGGTTGCCGATTTACCGCTTTGATGAGTGAAGGAATTGAAATAAATCAGAAAATAGGCAAAATAAAAACGTATACCCATGTGCCAGAGTAGTTTTGTCGGGGTGTTCTTTAAAAATAACAAGGGAAGATTCTTAAAGGTCTGATACACGGCAAAACCAGGCATTTTATTACTGGTTGCACCTTGTTTGTGGTAGGCGATTGCATCTTCTGAATAAAATACCTTATACCCTGCTAATTGGGCACGAAAGCTTATGTCAGCATCCTCGTAATAGGCGAAAAACAACTCATCGAATAGGCCGATGTTTTTGAACAGGGCGGTTTTGTATAATGTAGCACCACCTGTGGCGCCAAACACTAAACCGGATTCAGGTGCTTTAGCTACAGCATCTCCCCGATTGCGCGGAAAGGCTAACCCCCACTTAGACACCCAGTCGCCACTACTGTCGATAGTTTTTCCATCTTCGTGCAATAATAGGCCTGTACTAATACCTATTTTATTTGGCTGTATTGCGTCGACAAGATTTTGAAGCCAATTCTTATCCGCTACCGCATCATTGTTGAAGAGTGCGACATATTCGAAGTCATTTTCGATCGCCCATTTAATTCCCGTATTCACTCCACCGGTAAATCCCTTGTTGACGGAGTTAGGGATAAGATGAACCTTGTCTTTATTTTCTAGAGTATATTTTTCTAAAATGTTCAGTGAATCGTCTTTAGAGCCGTTATCAACCACAACAATCGTAGAATTCTTATAAGACTGTACAAGGAGAGAATCAAGACACGGGATTGTATCCGTAATGCCGTTCCAATTTAATACAACAATAGCAACCCTGTTCATAATCGTGTATCTATCTTATAATTAATTGCAGACTTATGAAACTATCTAACATTTTTAACAGACGAAATCGTATTCTATTACGTGAACTCGTAATTACGGATTTTAAACTTAGATATCAGGGGTCGGCACTGGGATATGTATGGTCCTTACTGAAGCCGTTGATGTTGTTTGCGATTATGTACGTTGTATTCGTGCATTTCCTTCGATTTGGCGCAGGGATTGAACATTTTGCCGTTTCACTTCTACTAGGGCTTGTAATATGGAATTTCTTTACGGAAGCGACCAACCAGGGTATGCAAGCTATCGCGAGTAGAGGAGATATTATTAGGAAGATCAATTTTCCTAAATATATTATCGTCATTTCCGGTACGGTTTCTGCATTGATAAATCTCCTACTGAACCTTGTTGTTGTATTTATATTTATGATATTTGACGGAGTTGATTTCGGATGGTCTGTGACGCTATTTCCATTTACTATAGTGATGGTCTATGTATTTTCTTTGGGTCTTGCTTTTTTCCTATCTGCAACTTTCGTAAAATATCGAGATATTGCCCATCTATGGGAGGTTTTCTTACAAGGATTATTTTATGCAACACCGATTATCTATCCCCTTCAGATGGTTATGGAGATTGGTGGTAATATTGCAGCGCAAATATTAATGATCAGCCCTATAGCGGTTCTTATTCAGTCGGCTAGGGCTCAAGTTGTCGGACATGATAATGTCGTAACAGCCGATCAGCTATTTAGTAATCCGTTATATCTTGCACTTCCATATCTAATAATAGTCGGAGTGATCATTCTTGCTGCATTTTATTTCAAGCGTAATCAATCTAAATTTGCGGAGCAGGTGTAATGAGTGTGATAGAAGATAATCGACCTAGCGCAGTGGTTGTTGATGATATTAAAAAGACGTTTCGGTTGCCTCACGAGAGTCATTCTGGCTTAAAGCAAATGCTCATCAACCTTACTCAAAAAAATAGCAAGAAAGGATACGAGGTGCAGCAAGTTCTAAAAGGTATATCTTTTGAAGTAAAACAAGGTGACTTTTTTGGCATAGTTGGTCGGAACGGTAGCGGAAAGAGTACGTTGTTGAAGTTGTTGGCCGGTATATACAGTCCTGATTCTGGAGCAATTCAAACGAATGGGTCGGTAGTCCCTTTTATTGAATTAGGTGTAGGATTCAATCCTGAGCTAACAGGGCGCGAAAATGTCTTTCTTAATGGCGCACTTCTAGGGTTTAGTCGCGATGAAATGAAGGCAATGTATGATGATATTGTTGAATTTGCCGAGCTTGAACGTTTTATGGATCAGAAGCTAAAAAACTACTCATCTGGAATGCAGGTGCGACTTGCTTTCTCGATCGCAATAAAAGCACAGGGGGACGTTTTAATTCTCGATGAGGTATTGGCTGTTGGAGACGAGGCTTTTCAGCGTAAGTGTGATGCTTTTTTTGACCAGATTAAAAAAGATAAATCAAAAACTGTTATTCTCGTGACTCATTCTATGGGAAGTGTAAAAAAGTATTGTAATAGGGCAATCTTAATCAAGGACGGTAAGATACTAGCTTCCGGTGACCCTGCCGATGTAGCAAACCAATACACTGAAGAAAATACTTCATCTGGTCATCAAGATGGCGCAAAAGAGGGAAAGTATCAGCTTGGTCTTAGTAGTAGAGTTCCAGTCTTGAGGAATATCCCTATCTCGAAAACAGTTTTGTCGCGAAAACAAAAATTTGAATTTGAAATAGAATATGAATTTCGAGAAGACGCGCCATTTTATATTGGCTTTACATTGATAGACACGCATCGGGGTGGAATAACATACGACAGTGGTATGATTCCTGTTGAGAAGAAAGGACGGCATAAGCTTAAACAAGTCCTGCCTCTAGATTTATTTAATGACACGGACTTTCAGATTATTACTTCATTAAGAGTCGACACGGAACAGGGAAGAAAAGAAATGATTGCCTATACAAGCCAAGTAAATACTTGCTATTTTTCAGTCAGAAGTAGTGACGGCGGGGCTAACTATGCACTCCTTCATTCGTTGGTAAAATAGTTATAATGAATGACCAAGACCTCGTTGGTAAAATTCAGAAAAAAGCTCTCGGTGTATATAAAGAGTTTAAGGCTATTTGTGATGAACACGGATTAAGGTATTATTCTTCTGGAGGCACGACAATAGGTGCAGTTTTGCATCATGGCATCATCCCCTGGGACGATGATATCGACATCAATATGCCCCGCCCAGATTATGAGAGGTTCAAGCAGATAGCAAAAAGAGAGCTTCCTGGGTGGTTGGATATTATTGATGGCGAGACTGATCCCTATGCTGATTTTCACTTTATAAAGCTCCACGATACTAGGACTATGTATACCAGTACAGTGATGATGGATTTCCCTGAGAGCTATAATGGTATTTTTATCGACATAGAACCGATTGACGGAGCGCCAGATGATGAAAATGAACGAAAGAGATTCTATGAAAAAATTGATAAGTGGAGGAAACAAGACCTTGCGCGTAAATTCACGACATATCTACATAGGGAGGTCATGAGTGATTTAGTCGGGCAACATGAATGGATGTGGCCGTTGTATGCTTGCTATCTGAGGTTATTTCCTCGTAATTATTTCGCAAAGAAGCATATTAAGCTCTTTAAAAAATACCCTTTTAATACGTCGAGGTATGTCGCATTCTCTTTATATAATATATCTCATCCAGATTCCTTCCCTCGAAAATTACAACAAGCCAATTGGGGCGATGGTATTGAGTTTCCATTTGAGGATACTACCATTAAGGTGCCGGGCGATTATGAAAAACTAATGGTAGCACAGTACGGATTTTTACCAACAAAGAAAACCCAAGAACAATATATTGCTAGCTATCATCATCTACAAAATGCAATAATTGATCCAGAACGCTCGTATAAGGAGTATCAAGAGGAGACCGTTAATCGATTACGGGGCTAATTGTCCTCTCGTGATCTCGTCAGGCGAGTAGCGATATACTGAATAGCATTTACACGAAGAGCGTGAGCTGTTTTATTGGAGGTGTGGTGAAAATAATCCTTAATAAGCTCAATGGGGTAGGATGATATACGAGATATGTGTTGAAGTGTCTTGTAGGGTGTGCGGTTATACTCTGGCAAGAACGCTTTAATCTTAATGAAGGGCGCGCCCATATCAATACAAAGATCAGGCCCATATCGAGAGTAGTCTACGTAACCACGGTCGATAGAATCACGAGCTGTATCAAAGATACACTGGTAATTAAATCCTTTTTCTTGGAGATACTGAGTAAATCTTGTTTCATATTGGTAGACGACTTCATCTCGCGTTGCAGACGAACGTACCTTTTCGAAGAAAGACTTAAAGTGACCACTCTCTACTACATTATTTTTTATACATATAAAGTATGACTGAATATGCTCTGGAATAGTCCCTCCAGGATACCAGTCGACATTTTTACTTTCGCTAAAATTCGTTATCCCCCAGAAATCTACATCGTGATTATTCTCGAATGTTTCGTAAATAGTATCGAGAGGAAAAATAGGACCAAAGCAGCTAGTATTGAGAAGAGTAACACTGTCGTAGCGATCAAGATTCTTCCATCCAAATTGCACTATAGCTTCGCTCCACGCTGCGAAGTCGAAGCCACTATTCTCGCGTACAAGTACAGAATCTACTATATTGGATATTTCATCATGATCTTGTTTATTTAAGTTGCAGTTTGACACGAAAAACACGTAATCGTAAACAGGACGTATTTTATTAAGGAGGTAAAAGACGTACTTGTTTGTGATAGTTCCGCTGTCGTAATGCACAACGAAGGCAATTCGATTCATCTTTCTATTGTGACACATATTAACCATGAAAACACTCCCTATGTGTTATGTGATAAAATATCTTTATGACCAAACCACTCGTATCTGTAATTGTTGCATGTCATAATTACGGTCAATATCTAAAAGAGGCTGTCGAGAGTGTAGTCCATCAAACATATAAAAATATAGAGATTATTATAATTAATGACGGGTCTACCGACGACTCTGATGAAATAGTGCGTTCTCTGGAGTATGATAATATCAGATACTTGCCGCAGAGTAATAGTGGTATTGTTGCTGTTAGAAATCGAGGTATTGACGAGGCTGCAGGTGAATTTATTATTTTTCTCGACGCCGATGATCTTCTCGACGCCGACTATGTCGAAGAAACTCTACGCGTAGCCCAGAAAAATAAAGTGGATATTGTATATACGGATTTCAGAAAATTCGATGCAGTTACTGAAACCAGTAATTTTCCGGAATACAACATCGAAATACTGAAGAATCATAACTTTATACATATCAGTAGCCTTATACGTAAAACTGCTATTGGGCTGAGTCGATTTGATGTCAATCTTTCTGGTATGACACACGAAGATTGGGACTTCTTTCTTGGTATATGTTCCAAAGGAGCAAGAGTAGTGAAATGTCAAACAACCTTTCTTAACTACAGAATTCACGAATCGTCACGTAATAATAATTTACTAACCAAAGAGCAAAAACGAAAATACGTAGACGTGTATCACTACGTAATACATAAGCATATTGAACAAGGGGATGCTGACCGATTCGGATACCTGACAGGATATCATTTCGCTGACTGGTACGTAGAGCTCGAAGACGAGAGCGAGGGACGCATTGCGAATATTTTAGATCAAAATAGTACATTAATGCGCGAGAATAAAAAAATAAAGAATTCATTTAGCTATAAAACCGCTAAACTTCTAGTTAAACCGATTTTAGTATTAAAGAAAATAATGAGAAATCTTAAGGTGTCTATTATTTCTTCGTTGAATGCTTCTTCTGAAGATCGCTACTATAGAAATGAACTCTCTAAAGTCTTTAGAACCTCAGAGTATAATGGAAAAAGTAAGTTTGCGGTTATTATTCATCTTTTTTATGTTGAGAATTGGCCACTATTCAAACACAAACTAGAATTGCTTCCAGTCGGAATGTATGACATATTTATTACCATCCCAAAACAGAATGAATATTTTAGTGAAAAGATATTGCAAGACTTCCCGAAGGCTCAAGTTATAAAAGTTCCCAACAGAGGGAGGGACGTTCTTCCCTTTATTAAGGTTGCTCGGGTGTTGCAAAAAGCAGAGTATAAGGCTGTCCTTAAGTTTCATTCAAAGAAATCCACTCATCGTGATGATGGCCAGGACTGGCTAGAGTCTATGCTTGATCAGATTATCCCAGAAGATCCTGTGGTTCTTGATAAAATAATACAAGCAGTTAGTAAGAATAATTTTGGCGCGCTTGGGCCTGCGGATGTATATTACCCGCTAACAATTAATTTTCCGGCAAATGGAAAGCATATGACCGACATTGTATCTGAGGTATTTAATCGACGGACTGCCAATCTTATTCTTCAGGAGAAACGTAAAGAATATGGCTTTTTCGGTGGTACCATGTTTTGGATTAGCTTAGACGCTATCAAGCCTCTTCTTTCATATGATACTGCTCGATTCGAAGCTGAAGCAGGTCAAATAGACGCGACATTTGCACACGCTCTTGAAAGAATGTTTTGTATTATCCCAGAGATCGAGGGTAGATATATGTATGATTCTGATGGCAATACTGTCTCAGACAGGTCTTATATATCCGACAATGTCCCTGAATGGTCAGAGGATCACGAAAAGTAGGGATCACGACTCGGGTAAAAGAACAAGTTACGGACCAGTGATGACGTGCAACCTTAAGGAGTACCTTGAGTGGAGGACTTATTTACGAGACGCTTCAAGCGATTTCTTGTTGTGGTTCTCATCGGAATATTTTGAGGCGTCATATCTGCCTCTGACCGATGCTATATTGTAGCCAAATGATAACAGGAGGTAATAAAGTTTGCGTTTCTTCCCATATTCCCCATCTTTTAATGTAAAGCGGATGTCATGAAGTGTTGGCCTGATCCAGCCGGAAAGAACAGTTTTTAACGGTCTTTCGATAACATAGTCGACGCTTTGTATAAGACCGATGTACTCATCATACTTACGCTTCCTAAACTCGGATATAGTATATTCATTTGAATGCCATACCGATCCCCGAACGGAATAGGCCTTTAAATATCCGGCGCTTTGAATATCCTGTGCTAATGCCTGGTCTTCGGCATATGCTATGTCCCGAAAGGGAATCGTAGTTATGAGATCTTTTCTAACAGCAGAGTTTACGTCAGAAAAGAAGGTATTGAGCTCATTTACTTTTTCGCCGTCGACTAATGATTTTTCACGGTGAATAATCAGAGAATCAGGCGCACCAAGGGCGCCGAAGACGGTGGCAACTTCTCGTTTAATAGTTGGTACAGCGGTTGGTCGTGGTATTTGTCTTCCAAATACAGCACCGACTTTGTCTGATATGAAGAAGGGTTCGATCATGTCTATAATCCAACGTGTACTCGCTGGGGTTGCGTCTTGAGAAAGATATAAGATATATTCACCCTTAGCCATCAAGGCAGCTCTTTGTCGTGTTTTACCGTGCCCATATTCACTGTTTGGAATTTGGTCAAATCGTATTCTATTTTCATAGCTCTTGATAATTTCAACGCTTTTATCTTTTGATCCCGAATCGGTAATTATAAAATCGAGCCCATATCCCAAAGGAAGCTCCTGGAGAAGAACAGATTCAATAAGCTCCGTAAGGTATTTCTCTCCATTGTAGACAGGAACGAATACAGATATATATTTTTTATTCATATCTAAATTATTCACTCTTTGGCCTTCGGGTTGATGTCTCGACAACTTCAACAAAGTGCTTCCCGGACTCATCCCAGCTATTTTTTTCAACGCTTTTAGATGCTTGCCTTGAATAGTCGTGAGTATTCTTCTTAACCGCGCTAGATAGTGTCTTAGCGAGTGATATAGGGCTATTGTCGGAGTACTCGATAAATTGATTGTCCGAGACAAGGGTATTATTATCTCCCTTATTCACCACAGGAAGACAGCCACTTGAGAGAAGTTCAAGAGGGAGTAATGACATGTTTGTTAGTGACATCACAAGTGAAGCACTTGATTTATTGTAGATTTCATTAAGCTCAGTCGGATCAAGTATTCCTAGGTTTTTGTAGGGAAACGGTATATTGTATCCAGATACGTCCCATCCAATAAAGTTGATGGTATAGTCTGGATTCATTTTGTGAAACAAATCGAGAGTCAAGATACCTAACTCAAATGCACGACGTTCAGTTGTTGGTCGCGCATAAAATATAACCTGTTTTCTGTCTCTATTGCCTGTATACGAGTAGGTATCATTATCTGAACCAAACCAAAAGTGGTCCGTTGTCATTCCATACTCACTATGTAGTTTCTGCGAAAGCCAACCACCAGCGGTAATTCCTCGTAGACCTAACTTATACGTGTTTTCGGCAAGTACCGAGAGACCACCTACTGGGTAGAAGTACGGTTCGAAATCTTGAACAAAGTAGAATTTTTTAGCATGTACCTTTGATGCATATACTGAGTATGCTGTTTGCCAGCTGGTTGCAAAAATTCCATCTGCAGGTTCCATTTCTTCATCTTGTCTAAGCCATTTCATAGGTGCTTTAACGTTTGGAAATGCGTCGCCCATGATCGTTTTTACAGCCTCTACAGTACTTCCTGGGCCAGGATTATGCAAGTATATTATGCAAGTATGACCAGCATCTTCAAGATACTTGATAAACCTAAATATTGTCATATGACCACCGCTGCCTTTTCCCGGAGGGGGTATAAGCCAGTTGAAGACAAGTTTGTCTTTTGTTTTATCAGCACCCTTCCAATTAATGTTTGCGGGTATAGAGGGATCGGCTACGAGAACCTCGTCATATATTGCACTTACATTAATCTTGTGGGATTGAGAGAACTTTCGATTTTTATGCGTTTTCTTTTGAATGAATTCAAGGCTTCTAATTGCTACTGCGAGGGAGCCCTCGTCTCGTAGAAGATTGTGTGCTATTTTTAGTTTTCTTGTAATTTTTTTTGCAGCGTTCATACATACATAATTATATCATAAAGCACTATTTTTAAGGGGTGAATGACTTAGTTTTTGAGATTACTGAGTGCGGACTTATTAAAATTTATTTGAGAAAAAAGTATAATACATACCACTAGGATCATGAGGTTGCTTGCATAGACGACACGATAGCCACTTGCATACATTGTAGGCGATAGCCATAACGCCGCTAAACTCGCTGCCGCTAGGATTAAAAGTGACACCGCAAATACTCGTAGCTCCTTATTGTTTTTAAGTTGTAAATGTACGCCAACAAGAGTGAAGCCAAGTATGCTAATCCAAAATACGACAGGGAGCCAACTTATTAGACTTCCTTGAAATCCCCAAGAAGCATGGAATTCAAAAAGATATTCAACTGGGCGTGTCGATATTATGGAGCCGAGCGCTAATTTAAGCGAGCTGAAACTATTGAGCGCTACAAGAAGGCTAGCTAGGGCAAAGCATACAGCCATGCGGGGATATTTAGATTTTAATGTGATTGCTAATAATAACCATAGGCCCATTAAGATCATGCCAGAGTTATTAATTAGTCTTTCGACAAACCATCTAATATTAGATTCTGCTCTTGTCTGGATGCTAACGTTGCTAATATCTGGTTGCCATCTTGCTGTCTCATCTTCAAGCCTTATCGAGTTACCGGGAGCATTAACAGATGCTAGTAATAGGCCAATAGATAAAATAGCTGCCACAAAGAGAATTACGGCGTTCTTGTCTTTTGCTTTAGTCTTTCCTTTTTGACTTGTAAAATATATACACAAGATAACAAGATTTAATGACGCCAAGCTCAACCCAAATTGTTCTTGTGAAATGCTAACAATGCAGGTTGCTACTAAGGATGTAATAACATAGCGCAAGGGAGGAGGTGATTTTTTAACTAAAATATATACAGGGGTATATATGCCAATTAGAAATAGTGTGCCCATCCAAAAATAATTGATCGATCCTGTAAGCCATAAGAATGCTTCTGTGAACACAGTACTTGCCAGTAGCCATATGGACGAACATATTATCAAATGCGCTATGAATCGCTGCTTTTTTGTTGCACCCGGCCTAAATAGCAGAAAAAATTTATATAGGATGAAGACATAAGTCAAATAAAAGACACCCGACGTCAATACCCAAAACGATCTATTTTCTGGAGCAAATATCCAAAGCAGGGCTTCTGGAGCGATACGGCTACTCCATGTCTCCCATCTATATATAACCCAATCCAAAATAGGTAGTGCTCTAGTATGTTCTGCAAACCAGAGATCATCACTTATTGGTACGGTTTTTACAAGAACTAGTATCAGTAGCACGGCCCAAAAAAGAGTTAGCGATGCAAGAGCAAAGCTAAAACTGTTGATTTGTAAAAGATTACGAAATACATCCCGGATATTTAAGAGGTTTTTTTGCATATTCTCTATATGTTACTATAGAACACTACACCGTCGCTAGTCCAGCCGGCAGCAGTATAGTTATTAACTTCTGTTAAGCTACTTGTTATTAAGTGCTTTTGGGTATTTGAGGAATACATTCTATATACTGGATTTCCTGATTGTGGCGCATTAAAGATAGATCCGTTATTCGTCCAGCCCGCACTAATGTATGAGTTAAGCTCATTACTACTCGAAGTGTATAAATAAGAACCAGTAGACTTATTGAATAACTCATAAACAGGAACACCCCCTTCTCGCAGACCCTTAATAATCATACCGTCGTTAACTATGTTCTGCTGTGCTATTACGGATGAACTTTTTGTTAGTTTGTGAGTTGAAGTTGACTGATCGTAGACTCTGCTTATGGAGATATTAATGCTTCCATAGAAGACAACACCATCATTAATCCAACCAGCTTTTGTGTAGTTGGCAACCTCTGTACTACTAGTTGTAAAGAAGTGTGAGCGAGTTGAACTGTTGAATAGTCGATAGGTAGCCTTACCAGCTGCAGGAAGCTTGAAGACAACACCATCATTAATCCAACCAGCTTTTGTGTAGTTGGCAACCTCTGTACTACTAGTTGTAAAGAAGTGTGAGCGAGTTGAACTGTTGAATAGTCGATAAACGGATATACCAGAGGCCTCAGAATAAAATGCTATACCATCATTAATCCAGCCAGCAGCGGTATATGCACCCAGTTCGGCTTGGTTTGAGATAAGTATATGGGATCGGGTGGATTTATTATATAACCTATAGACAGCACTGTTGTCATTGGACTGATTCGAGTAGTATCCTAATCCATCAAAATGCCAGCCCGCCAATGAATAATTTTGAACCTCCAGGAGAGACGGCGTGTATATGTGCCCTCCTGTGTTTTTATTAAACAGCCGGTATACAGCTTTGCCTGTTGCGGGTGCTTTAAAGACAACACCATCATTAATCCAACCAGCTTTTGTGTAGTTCGTGACTTCATTGCTACTAGTGGTGAAGAAGTGTGAGTTGGTGGTCTTGTTGTATAGACGATATACACTTTTGCCCGTAGGCGATGAGTAAGATACCACACGATCATAATGCCATCCAGCGGCAAGATATCTTCTAGCTTCGTCGATGTCGGCGGTCATGAAATGTGTGTTTGAATTCTTATTCCATAATCTATATATTCCATTTTCTTCTTCAGTAATGCCATATGTTGAACCAAACCAATCGCTAAAGAGTCTCCAAAAGTTCCGATTTCCATAAGAGCTACAGCTATCACCTGTACCTCGCAGGTTGTTTAGGGCTGCTCCGTTTGGACGATAGGGGGTATAGATGTAAAGCGCTGCAGTAGCCTGATTCTCAATATATACTTGCGAGCTTCCACATCTAGAAAGGTCTGGGTGCCAGTATATAGTATTCGTCCGTCCTGCTCTGTAGTTGTAGCTATTCGGGTTAGCCTTGTATACCTTGAATTGACGTGCCGCATAGTACACCTGGTAGAAGAAACCTGCGAAGTTTGGATCGCACGGGGCGGTGTCGGGGCATGCAAAGCCAGTCGCGTTCTTAAGTTGAATATCGAGTGGCCAAACATCCGTTACAAGGCTTTGCTCTTTTTCTAGGAGTACAACTAAAACCTGAGGGTTGATACCACATGCGACCGCTACGTCGTAGATAATTTGGGCAGATGACGAGTTACTTTTAGCGGGTAACGATTCGCAAAGGCCGCTCGCTGCTTCCATTTGTGGGGTATTTTGTTTGTAGTCTCTTAGACAGGTATAAGGAGGGCCATGCCATCCTTTGCTTGCGGCATACTCTGCGCGAGTATTACCATAACCGGAAGGGCCAGTCCCTTGTGTATCGCAGAGGGGAACTTTGCTGTTTAGAAAAGATTGAATCTGCGACGACGACATTGATTCGGCATTATAAAAGACCGCATCATCTATAATGCGACCAGGATTGAAATCGGCGCCAGAGAGGGCAGAGGCCCGTTGTGTACTCTGGTTGTGTAAGCCGATCGCAAGTAACATAAAACATGCAATTAAGAATAGGATAGCCGTAGTGCGACCAGGTCTACTTATCGAAATTCGAAGACTCATAGTGCTACTTCTCTTACTTCTGACTTCCCACTACTTGTCGGCGATTCATACGTGACCTGGAGTGTCCACTTTCCCTTAGAAGTGAATTCCGAGACCGGGATATAAATAGGCTCGCATTGGCTAGAGCTCGAGTCGATAAATGCTTTTACGGTTTTTGTAACATGCTGCTGACTTTGCGTTAGTGTAGCGGTACAGGCGCCACTACCTTCGATAGTTCCAGGGGCGAACGCTCGAATCTCTACGTTATTATCGTATACATCTGCGTAGGAGATGCCAACTTCTATACTTCTTTTTTGAGTATTAGTGTCACTATCATCTGTGTTTTGAGTAGGGTTATCATCTTTGGACTCATTGTATTTTTTTGCATCTTGGCTAGACTCTAAGTCTTGATTGGAAGGAGGGTTGTAGTCGACGCTATTCGCTTCTCGACTAGTATTACTCTCTTGATGCGTTTGCTGAAAAGGCCATGTCTTTTTGGTTGTGTATCCATATGTAAAATAGGAAGCTGCGGCCAAAGTTACTACGGCAGTAATACTGATGAATAAATGTTTATAAAATGACTTTTTTGTAATTATTTTCATGCGTATGTGTTTTCTAACTGTTAATGTTTATTATAAACCAGTTAGTCGAAAGTGAAAATGTTTAGATGTTTTTCACAACAAAAAGCAATAGTAGGTGCGTAGTCACTATAGTATTTAGCTAGTGCTGTTTTGATAGGTAATTATAGCCAGTGGATGTACTTCATCTAGGATGGAAATGAAATAGGCGGGACGGAAACTTTGCTCCATCCCGCCTTGAGAAGCCCTTGTGAGGCGTCTTATTTCTTAATACCGAACTGTTTGATGAGTAGGTTGCCATAGCCTGACTTCTTGAGAGGCCCGGCAAGCTCTTCGAGTTGCTTGGCATCAATAAAGCCCTGCTGGTAGGCAATAGCTTCTGGCCCGCCGATCATAATGCCTTGACGGTCCTGTAGTACACGGACGTAGTCACTGGCTTCTGTCATTGAGCTGATCGTACCGGTATCAAGCCACGCGTCACCTAGGGTGAGGGTTGTGACCTTGAGTTTACCGCGACGAAGGTATTCATCGTTGATAGCGGTGATTTCGAGTTCATTTCGCTCACTTGGCTGTACGTTTTTGGCGATGTCTACTACGTCGTTGTCGTAAAAATACAATCCGACAACGGCAAAGTTGGACTTCGGATCAGCAGGCTTTTCCTCGATTGAAATGGCTTGGTTGTTGTCGTCAAACTCAACTACGCCGTACCTTTCTGGATCGGAAACCCAGTAGGCAAAGACAGTTCCGCCGTCAGGGTCGGTGCAGTTCTTGAGAGAGCTGCTTAGATCCTGGCCGTGAAAAATGTTGTCGCCCAGCACGAGTGCAACCTTGTCATCACCGATAAAGTCTTCACCAATAATGAAGGCCTGAGCAAGTCCATCCGGTGATGGCTGAACAGCGTAACTGAGATTGATGCCCCATTTGCTGCCGTCACCAAGCAGGCGTTTAAACTGGTCCTGGTCCTCTGGCGTTGTTATGATCAAAATATCAGAGATACCTGCTGACATGAGTGTTGTTAGGGGGTAGTAAATCATCGGCTTATCGTGAATAGGCATAAGCTGCTTGCTAATCCCTAGTGTGATTGGGTGGAGGCGTGAACCTGTCCCTCCTGCGAGAATGATTCCCTTCATAGTGATCTTATCCTTTCGGTTATGACTGGTCGGTTTCGAGGTACTGTTTCAAAGCTTCTTTCCACGGGCGTGGAGAAAAACCTGCTTTTTGTATCTTACTAATATTTAGTGTACTTTGTAAAGGCCTTGGTGCAATACCTTCCTTGCCATTAAAGTATTCTTCGGTTGAGATACCGGTTACTTCAGTGCGTTCATGTCCGCATAGCTCGTACACTTCGGCTGCTATGCCAGCCCAACTTGCGGGTTCGCCGCCATTTGTGGTGTTGTAGGTGCTGTAAGCTGCGTTGGTATCGAGGAGATGCTGAGTTGCTTTTGCAAGGTCCTCAGTGAAGGTAAGACGACCTATCTGGTCATTGACGACATTTGGATGGATGCCTCGTTCGGCGAGATTTTGCATAGTGCGTACGAAGTTGTTGCCATCGCCAATTACCCAGCTAGTGCGGAGAATATAGTGTTTTGGTGCGGTTGCGGCGGCGATATCGCCTGCAGCTTTACTTTGACCGTATGAGCTTAGTGGTGAGAATCCTTCATCCTCGTCATGAAGTTGGTTTTCGCCGTTAAATACGTAGTCGGTAGAGTAGTGTACTAGCGTCACGTTGTATTTTGTTGCGATGCTCGCCAAATTGGCAACTGCCTTGGCATTAATTTCCCAAGAGGCCGTGCGGCCCTCTGGGGTCTCGGCTGCGTCGACGGCCGTATAGGCTGCAGTGTTAATAATCGCTTCGTATTGTCGCCATGGTCGTGCTTGATCAAGATTAATATCGGTAATATCGAGCTCGCCTCGGCTGACAAATTCAGCATCTGGATATAGATTACGGAAAGCGCGCCCGAGTTGGCCGTCGGCACCGGTGATAAGGATCTTTTTTGCTTTCATGGGCTGTACCTCGGCAAGGCGAGGATGAGCCTTGTCTTTATCTGATAATTCGGCTGAATCAAGAGGAATAGGCCAATTAATGCCAGCTGTTTCATCGCCGAGATTAAGGAATGTGTATTGAGCTTGTGCTTCGGCACTCCAGTGGTCATTTACGAGATAAGTGTAGACGGTGTTGTCTTCGAGTGCCTGGAAAGAGTTACCGACACCGCGTGGAACAAAGATGGCTTTTGTCGGGTCGATTTCAGCAGTAAAGACGGTTCCGAATGAATCGCCTTCGCGAAGATCAACCCATGCACCAAAGACACGACCTGCTCCTACGGAGATATACTTATCCCATGGCTCGGCATGTATACCGCGTGTGACGCCTTTTTCGGCGTTGAATGAGATATTATTTTGGACTGGACCAAATTCAGGCAGGCCAAGCTTGGTCATCTTTTCGTTTTGCCAGTTTTCCTTAAACCAACCACGTGAATCGCCGTGGACAGGCAAGTCGGCGATCAAGAGGCCTGGGATTGCGGTGGTTTCGAAGTGAAGTTCTTTGCTAAATTCAAGCTCTTGATGTTCCATAACTACTGCCCCTTTTCGGCGTAAGCTGCTTCAACCTTGGCTTTTTCATTTTGCCACCAGTCTTCATGGCTCGTATACCAATCGATGGTTGCCTGGAGGCCTTCGCGGAGGTTGGTATACTGTGGCTGCCAGCCGAGCTCGCGGGTGAGTTTGCTGTTATCGATAGCGTAGCGTTGGTCGTGACCAGGACGATCGGAAACGTGCTCGTAAGCGGTGCGCTCCTTACCCATAAGTTCGAGTAGAGTTTCGATAATGTACTTGTTGTCCTGTTCGCCATTGGCGCCGATGAGGTATAGCTCACCCGATATACCTTTGTCAAGAATGGCGTGAACTGCGCTGTTGTGGTCGTCAACATGAATCCAGTCACGAACTTGTTCGCCAGTGCCATACAACTTTGGCGTCAGGCCACTCAGGATATTAGTAATCTGACGAGGGATGAATTTTTCAATGTGCTGATACGGCCCGTAGTTGTTTGAGCAGTTGGAGAGGGTAGCATTAATACCAAATGATCGCACCCAAGCTTTAACGAGAAGGTCCGAGCCTGCTTTCGTGCTTGAATAAGGACTACTTGCATTATAGGGGGTGTTTTCGGTGAACTTTGCTGGATCATCAAGCTCAAGATCACCATAAACTTCGTCGGTAGAGATGTGGTGAAGACGCTTGCCGTGTTTACGAACAGCTTCAAGAATAGTAGCAGTGCCCACGAGATTAGTTTGAATAAATGGCCATGGGTCACGAAGACTATTGTCATTGTGGCTTTCGGCGGCGAAATGAACCACGATATCGGTATCGCCGACAAGCTTGTCGATTAGTTCTTGATCACAAATATCGCCAGTGACGAAGTCAATCTGGTCTAGTACGCTATTGAGGCTATCGGGATTGCCGGCGTAAGTAAGCTTGTCGACAACAGTAATTTGGTATTCGGGACGATTTTTTAGTGTGTAGTGAACAAAGTTTGATCCAATAAACCCTGCACCACCGGTAACGAGTAGCTTAGTCATAGTTTTATTATATAAGAATTTGACGATTTTTTTGTTGTTTAATCACCTTTGAATGATTTGAGATAAAATTACAACATTTTTATAACTAAGCTATGCCGGGATCTCTTCGATAAACTAATGGTCCGTCAAATACATTTTGGGTTTGCGCGGAGTGCATGTCAACAATTACGATGCGGTATCCACTGGTTGCTTGAAACATATTGATAACGGTGAGGGGGTAGAGATTGGCTCACGGCCAAATGCTTTGCGGTTTTGGTGCATATAGGCTACATAGGGCATGGCTACAGTAATTTCATGAGCAGAGATGCGATGGGTAGCATTGATCAGAAGGTTGAGATAAAGGACTGTATCCTTCATGCTGCCGCTCGCACCCACAACATAGTACCTGAACAATCAGAACATACTCCCCTCGGGCTGAGTCGCCGTAGCGAAAATAACGTTCGCCATTAGGAAATACTTTGATTTCATCATCGTGAAGTTCAACGTCTATTTGTCTGGCGATTTGCTGAGCAAATCCTTTGTGTATACTTCATGAAACTAAGCAAACTTTATTTATGAGAGGTGTGTTTAGTATTCTTATCTCTAACTTTTTAACGCTAATAAGAGTCTATGTCCAAAGATTACATAAGAGAATTCATAATTACCGTGACTGTTCTTTTCTCTTTTGAAAAAGAGAAGGTCGGGATGTTTCCATCCCGACCCGCAACCTCTCTTCTACCAGCCTTCGGTGGCTAGCTGTATGAGGGATTTGCCGTAGCGCGATTTCTCGAGCGGTTCGGCAAGTTTCAACAGCTGGCCTCTACTGATACGACCTGCCCGATAGGCGCTGGCTTCGGGACTTCCTAGTAGTTGCTCTGTGCGCTTTTGGTGTGTGCGCACATAGTCGGATGCTTCACTCAGTGACTCGGCCGTTCCGGTGTCGAACCAGTTCGTGTCGCTGTCGAGTAGCGTTACGTTGAGTTGTCCCTCGTCAAGGTATACTTTATTAACATCGGTGATCTCTAGTTCGCCTCGAGCACTTGGTTTAATGCTCTTAGCTACTTTGATCACACCGCTATTGTAGAAGTAAATACCTACGATGGCGTAGTGAGACTTCGGTTGCGTAGGCTTTTCCTCCACGGAGACTGCTTGCATGTTCCGGTCGAACTCTACGACGCCGAATTCTTCGGGGTTGTTGACGTGATAGGCAAAAAC
>CAMPKW010000002.1 GCA_946887425.1 uncultured Candidatus Saccharibacteria bacterium
GATGCATCTTATCTCGACACGCGATCGATATGCTGATGTGCTGTATTGGACGGCTGATCAGGCGACTGTTTACAAAACGCCGTAACCTCGCTATAATCGTTCGAGTAACAACACCCTTATGCGCGAATGGCGGAATTGGTAGACGCGTCAGCTTGAGGGGCTGGTGTCCTTCGGGACGTGGAGGTTCAAGTCCTCTTTCGCGCACCATAATAAGCAGAGTGATCCCAGTGATCGCTCTTTTATTTTTGAGCCGCTTACCCTTGAAATTACCTCTTATATCTGTTACAATACACTTAAAGGAAGCCCGTCAGAAATGGGCATATTTTTATGACAGACCCTAAATTTATTCGCAACATTGCGATCATTGCGCACGTTGACCACGGAAAAACAACCATGGTAGACGGGCTGCTAAAACAAAGTAATACGTTCCGTGACAACCAGGCTGAAATGAGCCAGGATCTTATTATGGACAGTGGTGACCAAGAGCACGAGCGTGGGATTACCATTACTGCTAAGCAGACGTCGATTTATCACGACGATTACAAAATCAATATTATTGACACCCCTGGCCACGCCGACTTCTCGGGTGAAGTTGAGCGCACGCTTAACATGGCCGATGGCGTCCTGCTTGTTGTCGACGCCCAAGAAGGCCCGATGCCACAAACAAAATTCGTGCTCTCGAAGGCACTCGAACTTGGCCTCAAGCCAGTTGTTATCATCAACAAAATTGACAAGCCATCGCGCCGTATCGACGAAGTGATCGACGAAGTATCAGACCTCTTCTTGGAGCTCGCCATTGACGACAGTCAGCTACACTACCCGGTATACTACGCTATTGGCCGCGACGGAAAAGCATGGGCAGAGCTGCCTGACAACCCGTCGGAACATGCTGATCTTACGCCGATTTTTGATGCAATTGTTAATGACATTCCAGCTCCGACGGTTGAAACCGATAAGCCTTTCCAGTTACTCGTGACATCACTACAGTACGATAACTTCCTTGGTAAATATGCTATTGGCCGTATTTCACGCGGAAATGTGAAAAAAGCACAGCAAGTAGTGCTTATGAAGCGTGATGGTGAACTCGTGAATGGTAAGATCGATAAAATCTTTGGTTACCGTGGTCTCAACCGCGAAGAAATTGACGAAGCGGGTGCTGGCGACATTATTGCACTAACCGGTATCGCTGATGCTCACATTGGCGAGACGATCGCTGATAAGGAAAATCCAGAGGCACTTCCAGTGATCGACGTTGAGGCGCCAACACTGAGTATGTACCTTGGTCCGAATACGAGCCCGATGAAGGGTAAAGAGGCTGAATTTAACACCTCTCGCCAAATTGGTGATCGCCTGAAGAAAGAACTTGAAACAAACGTATCACTTCGCGTGAAAGAAGATGGTATCGGCTTTGTTGTATCTGGTCGTGGTGAACTTCACCTTTCAGTGCTTATTGAAACACTTCGCCGCGAAGGCTTTGAGTTTGAAGTCGGTCGTCCTCAGGTTGTAACAATCGAAGAAGATGGTGAAGTGAAAGAGCCAGTTGAAGAGCTACTTATTGAAGTTGCCGCTGAATTCCTTGGTGCTGTTAGCCAAGAGCTTGGTACGCGCCGCGCAGCCATGGTAAAACAAGAGCAGACAAGTAGCGGTACAACTCGTACGACTTATATCTTGCCAACACGCGCCATGATTGGTCTTCGAAACCTCCTGCTTACTGCTACTAAAGGTACGGTTATCGTAAACAGCTTGCCGCATGGCTATCAGCCTCTCGGTCCAAAGCTCCAGCAGACACGTAATGGTGCGTTGATCGCCACTGAAGCTGGTTCGACAACTGCCTATGCACTTGATAATGCGGCGGCACGTGGTGAGCTATTCGTTGGCCCCGGTACGACCGTATATCAAGGTATGATTGTTGGTGTATATAACCGTCAAGGCGATCTTGATGTGAATGTTTGTCGCGGTAAGCAGCTGACGAACATGCGTACTTCATCAAGTGATGGTACGGTTCAGCTGACACCGTTTACCGACCTTAGTCTTGAGCAGTCAATTGACTTCATCGAAGACGATGAGTTGCTAGAAGTGACACCAAAGTCACTTCGTCTACGCAAGCGTTTCCTTGATCCAAATCAGCGAAAACGTAACTCGAAAAGCTAAATAAAAAATCGCCCGCAATCCGGGCGATTTTTTATTAAAATAGCATTGCGGATGTCTGGTTCGAAACAGTATACTAACTAAGTGAATCTACGTATACCAAAAAAAGACATTATTAAATCAAAACTCGTCGTTACGGCGGGCCCATTATCGCGCGTCTCGAAAAGTCCTGATGAAGGACTCGGTGCGCTATTTAACGACGTACAGACGATGCGCGTGTACGATGACGGCAAAACATTCGTCGATCTCATACCGCGTCGTCGCATGAAGCTTATTCAGCAGGAATATCTCCTCGAAAAGCAGGATCCTGATTTCGATTTACGTGAATTTGTCAGTCGACATTTCTATCAATTTGGCGACCATAGCACATCGTATCAGACGGATACTTCAATGACGCCGCGCGAACACATCAACGAGTTGTGGCATGTGCTTGAGCGTAAGAACAGGCGCGATCGAGGTTCATTAATTGCATTGCCGTATGCATATGTCGTGCCTGGCGGACGTTTCTCGGAGCAGTTCTATTGGGACAGCTATTTTATTATGCTTGGTCTGGCTACAGATGGGCGCTGGGATATGATCGAGGGCATGGTGAAAAACTACGCCTATATGATTCGCAAGTTTGGGTTTATTCCTACTGCTAACCGTACGTATTTTTTGAGCCGTTCGCAGCCTCCATTCTTTGCACACATGGTGAAGCTCTTGGCACGCCACAAGGGTCGACGTATTCTGATTGAGTACTTGCCGTACCTTCTAGCCGAGCATCGTTTCTGGATGAAAGGTCGCATGAAGCTTGCCAAGGCGGAGCATAATGCCTTTGCTCGCGTAGCCCAGATGCCAAACGGATCGCTTCTTAATCGTTATTACGATAACAAAACGACACCACGCCCCGAGTCGCTGCATGAAGATGTGACTACTGCCGCTGCCGCACCGGAGCGCGAAGCTGATCGTCTCTATCTTCACCTCCGCGCAGCAGCAGAGTCTGGCTGGGACTTTAGTTCACGCTGGTGTGATGATCCAAATGATCTACATACAATTCATGCAGCCGATATCATTCCAGTTGATCTCAATAGTCTGCTTTATCAGCTCGAGCAAACGATTGCCGAAGCGTATAGTCTTATGTTCCAGCCTCTACTTGCTCGTAGGTTCCGTGCGCTTGCGGAGCGCCGCGCTAAAGCCATCAACCAATACTGCTGGGATGAAGAAGCGCAGTTCTTCGTAGATTATAATTTCCACAGGGACGTTCAAATGGACCGCCTTACACTTGCTGCGGTGTTCCCGCTCTATGCGGGCATTGCTACGAGCAAGCAGGCAGCAGCCGTTGCGAAGCGACTTGAAAATGAATTCTTAAAAGAAGGCGGACTGACGACGACGCTTCTGGAGACGGGCCAGCAATGGGACGCACCAAATGGATGGGCGCCACTTCATATGGTGGCTATCGAGGGCCTGCGTCACTACGGCCACAACAGACTTGCAGATGAGATTAAGCGACGGTGGGTGGCGACGAATCTCAAAGTGTTTACTGCAAAAAGCAAAATGATCGAAAAGTACGACGTTACGAATGAAAGTGGCGTTGGCGGTGGTGGTGAATATCCTTTGCAAGATGGTTTCGGCTGGACGAACGGTGTTCTTGCCGCGCTTCTTGCTGAGGACGAGTAGTCTACAGCTTACGCTGCTTTAGCTTGTATTTGATCGGGGAATAGCCCACGACGGGCGAGGCGTTTTTTGATTGCGAGAATAGCTGCCACTGTCCATGCTTGGACTTCTTGTGGCGGCTGTTCAATCTGGTTGTTGCGCTGGTAAGTCTCATCCCATAACACAATCGTCTGCGTATTGATTGCTGGCGTAGGGTCATCGTCACCACGAACGTATTCAGGAAATATCTTAGTAACAGCAACAATGTTGAGTAAACGCCGATCGATTTCATCGGCGATATCATGATATTCGTGCCTGCGAAGTCCTTTCGCAATATGATGCGTATCCCAAAGCCAGATACTGCCATTGTGGTATGCCCCTGGCCGGAATCTCACTTCGTCGCTTGCAAGTGTTCGAATGCCATTTGGCGTGAGGAGTTCAGGCGAAGTGATTTGCCGTACCATCGCTTCGCGCATGCGCACAATGTGCGGCTCATTACCTTCGAGAATACGCGAATTAAGCACATGGCCCATGTTGGAAGTGCGGATTTTTAATTGCCGCAAGCGACCGTCGTTGTCGCGATCGGTTCCAAGTACGAAATAGCCTCCTTTGTCTTCAGTCCAAAAGATATCGAGAATGGTTTGCTTCAGGGTTTCGGCTTTCGTGCGAAGCCTTGCGGCCTTAAGCGGATCGTCGAGGGCGTTTTCGTATAGGAGAGCTGCATCCAGGAGAGCGTCGTAGGTAGTTGTTTGAACTTCAATGGACGCTATACCTTGTGCGTGGTTGGCCAGAGTGCCATCGGCATGATGGTACGAATCCCAAGAGTCTTTCCATACCTGATTTTCGATACCTTGTGGCAAGAGTGACTTGTATTCGAGTAGGCCTTCTTGGTTGCTGTCTAACTTGCTCAGTATCCACTCAACGGCCATGTCGAGTGCGTAGCCGATCGAGCGCTCTCGCTCTGATCTATCGATGTACGTTTGAGATAAGAAGGCATGATTCTCTTCACTGCGGCGACAATAGGCCGTGAGAGTGCGGATAAATTCAGGAGTTGCATCAACGGTACCGTAATACGGCCAGCCCCAGCCGAGCGTCTTGGTTAAGTTTATAGCCAGGGGGTCGGTAGAATCGCGTGCTTCGTGTACGATCTTGCCGGGCTCCTCTTCGCGGGCTATGTTTGTTTCTATGCCTTGTAATTCCGCGAGGCGCAGTACAGTCGACCGAGCGAGTTCGGGATAGCTAGTGATAAGATCGATCGCAACGCGAAGCGAATCACGACCAAACACCACCTCGTAGAGCCTGAGGTGCTCTGGGGCGGGGAGGATAGATGTCGAATTGTGAGCTGGCTCCTCGAGTGGTGATTCGCCTGGTGCAACTGATGTTCGTGCGGATACGTCAAAGGCAAGTGATGCGACACTTGGGCCGTACTCGCCAATTTGGCTCGGTGACGGCGAGCGAGTGAGTCGCATGATCTGTTCCAAGCTCGAGGGGACATGATGAAATTCTCTTGGTGCATGAGGAACTAGTGTAGTGATCCTTTCACCGGGAAGAAGCTTGAATGTGGAAGGTAGCTCCACGATGTCGCCTGTGCCGTCCATACATCCATTATAGACCACATGGTATAATAGAGTAACGATGAAACGTAAGAGCTCAAGTACTAGTACTATTATGGGAGCACTATCGAATGTCTAAACTTCGCGTAGCGATTATTGCGCCGCCATGGCTCGCACTTCCTATCAAGGGGTATGGCGGCATTGAGCTTGTGCTTGACGGTCTCATTGCTGGACTGCGCAAACAAGGTGTTGAGATTGAAGTCTTTGGTAACGGCGAGCATACTACGCGTGGGGTTAAGACGCATTCACTTTATAAAACCGAACAATTTCCTCATATCCATAGGCCATTGTACGAGTCGTTTCCTATTGCTGGCGCTCATCTGCAGTTTGCCCTTGACGCAATTAAAAAAGACGGTAAATTTGATATTATTCACGATCATACGGGCTTTTTGGGTATACAATTACTTTCCTGGGCGACGATCGATCCTAGCTTGCCGCCGGCTATTCACACGCATCACGGCCCGCCATTTAGTACGGAGCATATGCTTGAGCAGGATCTGCCCGACAACCGCCCATTCTGGGAACAGCTGGTTGGTCATTCAGGTCGTAGTTATATAGTTGGCATTTCCGATGCGCTCATGAAGCCTGCACCTGAAGGTCTTAGGAAGTTTATATTGCCAACAGTTTATAATGCGATAGACATCAATCAGTTTCAGTTTTCGCCGAACAAAAAGAACTATTTTATTACCTTGGCGCGATTTACGCACGATAAAGGTCAGCATGTAGCGGTGAAGTTGGCGGCAAAGTTAAAGGCTCGTCTTCGTATGGCGGGTACAGTCGCTGGTATTGAGTCGAACCGCAAGCTGCTACTCGAGCTTGCAAACCCAATGAGTCAGTACCGAAGCGTCGAAGAATTTAGGTACTATAGCGACAGGATTTTGCCGTATGTACTACGATATCCCAAGATTACGTATTCGGGCAATCTAAAGGGAAGTAAAAAACAGAAGTTCATTTCTGAGGCCAAGGCGCTTTTATTTCCCATTGACTGGGAGGAGCCGTTTGGCATGGCGGTCATCGAGGCGTTGGCGTGTGGCACGCCGGTCATTGCTATGAATCATGGCGCAATGCCTGAGATTATTGAACATGGCGTGAACGGGTTTTTAGCAAATAACGAACAAGAATTCGAAGAGTATATGAAGAGGGTGGACGAAATTGATCCGGCACAATGTCGTCGGTCAGTTGCTAAAAAGTTTTCGTCAGATGCGATGGCGACAGCGTATATTGCTCGATATCACGAGGCGATAAAACGTTCCAAGATGTAAGGCGCTCATGATTTGTCACTATCTATCCCTGTAGTAGGATAGGTATATATGGAGCAGAATTCTCAAGAGCTAAGACCAGGTTGGGTAATTGCCCGTGATGAAGGTCGTGAGCTGACATGGCAACAGCGCCTTGCTGAGCGAACACATGGCGTTGTGCGCTTGCCGAACCTCATGACGGCAACAGGTGTTGGTCTAACAATTCTCAGCGCTCGCTATGCGAGCCAGAATAAGCCTGTAGCTGCGACGGCTGCCGCTGTAGCGGGCTTCGGGATGGATATGGAGGGATCAGTGGCGCGGCGATTTGATGTCACCGATCCAGTCATGGGTGCAAAGACCGATCAGGTTGCAGATATCATAAAAGCAACAATTGTCGGAAGTACGCTTTTGAGTCGTGGCGTTATGCCACGTAGCGCTGCAGCACTTACGTATGGCCCCAAGCTTGCCGGCGTGAGCGCGGGTGTGGTGGCAAAGACCGCAGGGAGAGACCTTGCTTCATCGAAGCTCGGCAAAACGGCCGAGGTGTGCCGAGATGCTGTGCCGATCGCATTTTTAGGGGCAGCTATTGGCGAGAAACTCGACAAGCCGCGGCTTGCAAAAACCGGTCGAGTTGCAGCATGGTTGGCGGTGGGTGCAGCCGCAACGGTCGGTACGATAGCTGCGGTTGGATACGCACGCGAGGCTGTGGTGGCTAGAAAATCTGTTGATCTCTCAGCTCGTCAGGGAGAAATCCTTGATCATGTTGAAAATTAGCTTGCCACTGATACCCTTTTGCATAGCCGAGATCTTTCATGAGTTTCGTTTCGGCATTGCGAAGATGAAGTGGCACGGGCGCATCTGGATACTGCTTCGCGAGTGACTGAGCACGGTTCATGGCTTCTGTTGTGCGGCGGGATTTTTCCGATTTCGCGAGAGCCGTGGCGACGTGAAAAAGTATATAGCTACTTTCGGGCATGCCGATTCGCTCCACGGCCTGAAAGGCATTAAGGGCAAGTCCGAGAGCGCCGTTACCAGCGAGTCCGATGTCCTCGGAAGCAAAAATAACCATACGCCGAGCAATGAATTTCGGATCTTCGCCTGCATCAATCATGCGCGCCAGGTAGTAAAGACTGGCGTCCACATTACTGCCGCGCATACTTTTAATAAAGGCCGATATGACGTTATAATGCATCTCACCTTTTTTATCGTAGCCAGGCACGCGTTTTTGGGCGGCAACTTTGACTACTTCAGGTGTCACCTTTTTTTCATTCATGCTGAGTGAGAGCTCTAGGTTTCCGAGCGCCACTCGTGCATCACCGCCAGATAGCTCGGCCAGATAATCGAGCGCTTTTGGCGTGACGAGTTTTGTCTTTTTTTCTTCTTTGAGGGCGCGCTTGAGGATACTGATGATTTCATCTTTTGAAAGTGGCTGCAACACTAAAACCCGACTACGTGAGAGGAGTGGGGTGATAATTTCGAAACTTGGATTTTCGGTCGTAGCGCCGATAAGTGTAATCAGGCCAGACTCAACATGAGGTAAAAATGCGTCTTGCTGCGCCTTGTTGAATCGATGGATTTCATCGACAAAAAGAATCGTGCGAATCTGGAGATTCCAGTTTTGTCGGGCGTGTTCGACTACTTTCTCGACATCTTTTTTGCCGCTCGTGACGGCCGAGAGTTCAATAAACTCAGCTTCAACTTCTTGGGCGATAATACGCGCCAAGGTAGTCTTTCCACTTCCTGGAGGTCCCCACAGGATAAGGCTTACAGGCTCCTTCTTTCGAACGATCTGACGAAGAATCTCGCCGGTATCGAGGAGGTGAGATTGCCCAATGACATCATCGAGCGTGGCTGGGCGCATGCGCTCGGCGAGAGGAACTCGTTGCATAGTATTCATTATACTCTGAAATAGGGGCGGTATACAGATCGTTATATGATGATGGTATACTGAAAATACTTATGGTTAAAAAGCAGCAGATTGGTTTTACGATTGTCGAGCTTCTTATTGTGATTGTCATTATAGGCATCTTGGCTGCCATCACGGTCGTCGCCTACAATGGCATTCAGGAGCGTGGAAGAGTGAGTAGGGCAAATAGTGACCTAGCGCTACTCAACAGAGCGATTCAAACTGCTCGCATCAGTGAAGATAAAACCCTCTATAGCATTACTGGGTCAAACTGCACGCGCTGTTTTGACCAGGCGAGATATGAGCTTACGCTAGATCGAATTGGTGCTGCAGCCAAGACAAATCTCTCGGGTCTTAAGGCGGGAGACCCATGGGGCGATAAATATGGTATTGACGAGAATGAAGGTGAAGGTGCAGATCCGTGTGCAAACAGGGATAGTCTTTATTTGATGACCTCGGGAAAAACCGGTATCAACCCGCAGACAATTCCTTTCTACCAGTGTTAGCGCGTATTGGATCGATGATATACTTATGCTTATGAAGAAACAAACAGGCTTTACGATTGTCGAGCTCCTTATTGTAATCGTCATTATTGGTACCTTGGCAGCTATTACTGTCGTTGCATATAATGGCATCCAGCAGCGGGCAGGCAATGCTCAGCGCATTGCCGCTGCAAAAGATTGGATACGAGCTATCCAATCCTACGCGACCATTAATCAGAAATACCCTCATGTTGCGGGCGTCTACTGTATAGGTGAGTCGAATATTACTGACTTTGACACCAATGGCGATGGTGATTGTGGAGTCTCCAATAATATAAAACACGATTATACAGGCTATACTTCTACGTTTAATACCAACGTGAAGACTATCGTTTCAAAGCTTCCTGAATTTCCAGGTAAACCGATTCAGCTGACATCTAGTTTGAAAGGTATGGGTTTGCTTTGGCGCTCAGAAATACTTGATCCAACAGGAGAAAATATCCCCAATGTCCCGACGCTCATCTATTTTCTCGAAGGCGCAAATCAAGATTGCGTACTAGGGCCACTCGTCACGCCGTATCAGGGTGGTGATTTTGTAAAGACGACAGCGAAGAATTCTTATTCTGATGTCGGTACCGCCTGTCGTGTTATGTTAAGCGACCCTGCTAAGCTTTAAAAATGTCGGAACGTTACTCGTATCTACCTAATGCCGCTTACCTTAGCGGTAAGTGAGGTGAAAGGTGAGTTTATTTCACGCTAAGACCAGTGGTATACTAAAAACACTTATGGTTACAAAAAAGCATTCAGGTTTTACAATTGTCGAGCTTCTCATTGTTATTGTCATCATCGGCATTTTAGCGGCTATTACTGTGGTTGCGTACAATGGCATTCAGCAACGAGGAAAGAATCAACAGGCGAGTAGCGATCTTGCCAATCTCGCAAAGGCGATACATCTTGCACGCATCAACGAGTCCAAGGTGCTAAAAGATATCACCGGCAGTGCTTGTACGGCCTGCGGCAGCCAGGCTACCTATGAACTTACGCTCGACCGAATTGGGACGGCTGCGGGAGTCAATCTTTCCGCACTTAAAGCCGGTAACCCATGGGGGAGTCGATATGGTATCGATGAAAATGAGCTCGAAAGCATGACGGTGAATAACGGATGCAACAGGGACTCGATCAGTGCCGGGTCTGGTGCGACAACGGGCGTTATCGTTCCGGTTATTCCTACGTATTCTTGCTAGCGACAGCGCGATAGGTTGGTGCTACAATAAAGGCGGTTAAATCAAGGGGGAATATGGACGGCTTTGTCATTTTTATTATCATAATTGTTGCAATCTTTGTCTTGGGCGGTATCAAGATTATCAATCAATATGAGCGTGGTGTCATTCTTACGCTTGGTCGTTACACTGGTATTCGTCAGCCGGGACTGCGTATCGTGATTCCTATCTTCCAGCGCATTATTAAGGTGGATGTTCGCTCAACCCCGATCGACGTACCGAAGCAGGAAATTATCACCAAGGATAACGTGACCGTAGGTGTCGACGCTGTGGTATACCTCCGTGTTATCGAAGCGAGCCGTGCCGTACTCGAAACTACGAATTATGTATATGCCACAAGCCAGTTCGCTCAAGCGGCACTTCGTGACGTAACAGGTAATGCGGATCTCGACGAATTGCTTTCTAAGCGCGAAGAAATTAGCCAAAAAATCAAAGAGATCGTTGACGCCGAGACTGATAAATGGGGTATCGATGTGGAGAATGTAAAGATTCAAAACATTGAATTGCCGCAAGATATGAAACGCGCAATGGCCAAACAGGCAGAGGCTGAACGTGAACGTCGTGCGGTCATCATTACTGCCGAAGGTGAAAAGGCGGCTGCATCTGCCGTTGCTGAAGCGGCGGCGATGCTGACTAAGACGCCAGGCGGTATAAATATCCGTACACTCCAGACTCTTGAAAAGATTGCTGTTGAGCCAAGCCAAAAGACCCTTTTTGTTCTTCCAGCTGATCTTATTGATACGGTTGGAAAATTGATTCACAAGTAATCTTGCCGAAAGTGTGCAACTCTAGTAAAATATACAGAGTTGCACACTACTATGGCTCTTTAGCTCAGTTGGTAGAGCAGCGGCCTGAAGAGCCGCGTGTCCCCAGTTCGAGTCTGGGAGGAGCCACCAAATAAAATTCCCGATCCTTGTGATCGGGTATTTTATTGGTTCCATCTCTTGCATTTATCCCCGTTGTCCCCTATAATCTTTGAAGTGCATGCGGGTGTAGCTCAGCTGTTAGAGCGCGTCCTTGCCAAGGACGAGGTCCAGGGTTAGAGTCCCTGTACCCGCACCAAATTGAAGTTTCAGAGCCATTATGGCTCTTTTCTTTTTGTTCAAGCATTTTATTAAAGGGGTAATTGACCGTAAATGACAGCTTTTTATCGTTCAATTGAAGGTTTTAAACTAGGAATCCAATGAGTTTTGAACGTTGACTTTCATCGGCGAGCCTAAACAGGATGATGACATTAAAATTAGTGTATGAAGATGTCAAGAATTGTTGAAGAGCTTGAACGTCAAGGTATACAGCCAACGTATGGGAATATAGCCATTTATGCGGTGTTTGTGTCGGAGGAGAGGCTGGTTGAAGAACTAGGACTAAACCTAGACAAAAGCCCTGCACCTGATATCCAGCACCTAGAGTGGCTAAAGACCTTGTTTCTGTAGAGGTTGCACATAAATAAGTGTTGTAAAGGTGGTAAAATACTGACATAAATAAGGAAAAATTATGAAGACGAAGACAAAGAAAATTAATCCCATACTCGTTAGCCTCATCGCTGTCGTTGTTATAGCGGCTTTGGGTGCTGGTGTTTTCTTTGGACTAGGAGCCTATCAAAAGCACCAAGAAGATAAAGTATATTCTACTGGCGATGTAGTTAGCTTTCCAGATTTCGATTTCAAGGTTACGAAGGCAGAGTTTAATCCAGTTAATCTACCAGTAGACCAAAAAACTGTCGCCAAGTACGGAGCACTCGAAAAGCAAGAAAATTGCGACACATTTTCAAAAGAAAATACCTATTGGAAGGCATGGAGTGGTGACATTAATGCTCCCTGGGTGAAGTACGGTCCTTCCGAGTATAATATCTGTATTCGTAGAAATGACTCACGAGATGAAATTAACAAATATTCGTCAAACCATAAACAGCTTGTCGTTGATTATTCGGTCACCGCTAAGAGTAGTGTCGATACGTCAAAACTAACTGTATGGATTGAGGCTGATAGTGGCAGACAGCTCGCTAAGCAAGTCGATGCATTCAATGCTAGCCAGTTCTTTGAAGGTGGCGCACAGGAGCTTGTAGAGCCCCTTGGTGGCGCACCTGCTCCTTGGTATCCGGACGAACTACCACAAAAGTATATTCCATTTTTCAAGAGCAAGCTCGGTGGTGACATTAATAAAGGTCTAACGAGGACTGGCTATGCTTACACGGATATTCTCAACTCTGAAAATAGTGTAGATATAAAAGTTACTTACAAAAAAGACGGCAAAAACCAAGTAAGGCTCGTAAGGATTAACAGGTAACCTATCAGTTATGAACCAAGAACGCTTACAAATAGCTTATGAAAAAATGTTTGAAAAGTGGTTCGACTCGTTAAAGATTGGCGATAAAGTCTATAACTACAGTGAAGATAGGCCCGATAGAGGCACGGTCAGAAAATTGCGTGAAGGCATTATCAAAGAAATCCATGATGGCGGCAGATACGACCGCTATGTCATTGTCGATAACCTCACTACTGGTAGACAGAACAAATGGGGCGATTACGCTCTAGTAAAGCCACCAAAACTCGAAGCAATATCCGAGAAGCTCATCAAACTAAATACAGTAAGTGAGGCTGATTATCAGTCATGGCAAAACTCAATAAAAGCAGAAAAGACTATCGACGAGAAAATAGCACAGGCAGATTATGAGCGTCTTCTTGAAAGTGCGAAGGAGCTACTCAAAAACGATAATGTGCAGCAAGGTAAATGCAGTGGTATATACGGTGCATTTAATAAAAAGACTGGCGAGTGTATTTATATCGGTAAATCACGCACGTCAGTCAGCACTCGCTGGCGTGAACATGTACGATTTTGGAAAAAGCTACGACCAATCCATAGGCAGCCACTCCTCACGCAATACCTGCATTTTTTCAGTGACCAAATTGAATGGAAAGTATTATTGCCTGTTGAGAGTGATACAGATAATGACTTGCTCGAATATTGCGAAAGACGACTTTTTGAAAAGTACTGTCCGATTGCAAACTCAATTACGCCAAACGGCACATTCTACGGCAGGAGTGTAATGGAGGGCGAAGGCGATTCTATTTCGGTGTCAGAATGGAATCCTGTAATGGTCGAAATCAGAATACGCAAGGGTCAGTTTAATGGTTTCTCGGATGGGAAGAATCATTTTGAGTAGTGGTAAAATAAAGAGAATGACCAAAAAACAACCAAGCAAAAAAGCCATCATAGCAACCCGAATCATAATTACCATACTTGGCTTAATCGCAGTCTTAATAATTTTCTTTTTTGTCCGCTCTATCGCAGACAAGAGAATCCTTCTAGATAACGGTGTGCAGGTGACGGGTATGGTGAAAGCGCATGATGCAGATGTTCATGTCTCACGCTCGACAAGCCTTACTACCAGGACTGTTGCGTATAGTTTCACGCCTCACGGTTCAAAAGAAAAAGTAACCAGGGAAGACTTTGTCGTCAGTAAAAAAGAATACGAACAATACCCAGAAGGAAGCCAGATATCAATTACTTATCTACCTGACAATCCATCCATGAGCCAGCCAAGTGCTTCTCTTCGACATATATCTACTCAGGCTGTGCCTTTTATTTATTTAATTCTGGCAATTGTCGTGTCTGTTGCTGGCAGTAAGCCAGTTAAGTTCCTACAGTCGAAGTATCATATAAAGTCGCCAAGCTGGTCCTTTTATTTGACTTCGCTAGTCGGGTTCATAGTAGCATTCTTTGTAGCGGCAGGACTAACGGTGCTAATCTCTGAATTAGTAAGTTTGATTCTATCCTAACTGACCAAATCGCCACTTAGGTTAAATTGCTCTACTAAGTTTTTTAGCCTGAATGCGCCGCAGTTCTCCGAATTGACGGTTAGAAATACGTCGGCTATTTTATTTACTTTAATACGAAAGCCCTGCGCATGGCCGCGCAACCATTAGTTTCTTGCTATTAATTATTACAAAGACTAACATCGTAACAGTTATTTAAAAGGAATATATATATGAATATCGGCAAGAGAATACACGAAATACGGCAACAAAAAAATCTCACGCAGGGACAGCTTGCGAGCGACTTGGCGATATCACGCCAAGCCGTATCTAAGTGGGAAAGTGGCAAGGCCATCCCTGATATTGAAAACCTTATGTATATTAGTAATTTATATGATATCTCACTCGACGAGCTCGTCAAAGGGGACGACAAGGTGAGTCAAAAGATAGTTGCCGATGTGAGCGCAAGGAAGTGGCATAAACTTAGCATTCTCTTTTTTGCCGCTCTTCTCGTTTATATCGTCTGGTTTGGTTCGATACACGGCATATGGCAAATCGGTTTAGGAATTGCCGTTTTGAGTATGATCGTTATTGATACTCGAATACTTCTACGGAATCGAGTGTCGAAGACCTTAAGTCTATAGTAGACCCAGTCTTCTTGGGTCAGAAAACCGATAGTTCAGTATTTTTATTTAACATCGCGTTAACAGCTGGTATGCTTACAGAGTGGAAGATTTATTCTCATACTTTATTCGTATCGCGCCAGGATTGATCATTATTCTGTCTGTTTTCTTTTTGTTGCCGAAAAAGCAGCTTCTTGCAAAAATATTCTTGTTGATCTTCGCGTTTGTTTTGATGCGTGATGCGATGACTCCGGTTGGCTTTTGGAGCTTCAATATTACGGAGTCAACTATGTGGCTTCGTTTTATTGATAGTCCGCTCATCCTCTTTGTACTAGGCATATTATCACTAGGAGCTGCGGTATCATTACTGCTCGTCAGAGATTTTAGGTCACTCGTTCGATGGGGGGATGTGAGGTCGTGGAGAACATATGTTTTTGGTCTATTGGCCGGTCTGTTGGTTGCTAGTCCGTGGATCGTGTTAGGTTTTAATGTTCCGCTCGAAGCAAGGGGTGGTGCTGTAGCAATTGGCCTACTGCCAGCGTTGCTATTCATGGCATTGGCGGGTAATTTTTTAGAAGAATTGTTATTCCGGGGCTTCTTGCAAAGCTATTTTGAAAAACACATGAAAAGCATACGGGCGGCAGTTGTGTCGGGTCTCATTTTTGCGGTCGCACATATTTTCTTGGCTTCTACGGTGACAAGCTTGGGCTGGCCTTTGCTGGTATTTGTTCTTGTCGAAGGCTTAGCCTGTGCGTTTGTGTATAGAACATACGGTTTATTGAGTGCGACGATTGTTCATGGCGTAGCGATTTTCATGCTTGCCTCGGGCTTACTGTAATTGATTTGAAGGAGACGCAAGTATGACAGATGATTTGAATGAAAGTGTCAAAGAGGCACTTGATCGTACAGTGATTATGGCACTTTCAACAATTGGGCCGGACGGAAGCTGGACGTGTCCTGTGCATTATCAGTACAACGAAGCATTGGAGTTATTCTTCATGTCGATGCCGGACACAAAGCATGTCGGGAATATTCACGCCGATCCGCGCGTATCAGCGGCAATCTTTACCGCGCCTGGTTCTGATGGGGTAAAGCTCGGCCTGCAAGTTAAAGGTACGGCGATTGATCTTGGTCCAGATGACAAACACAGTGACTGGCATAACTTTAAAATTACACCAGAAGAAGTATGGTGTCTTGACTCGCGTATGTCACGACAGAGACAGCGCGTAGAATTATAAATTTAAGAATCACCTCGCGGGGCGTTTTTTATTTTTCGGTGCAGTCCGTCTCTTTAGTTATTGCTATAATGAATTGTATGAGTAAGCAAAAAAACACCAGTAGCGAGAACAAACTAGCGTTAAGCGTCGCCCTTGGTGTGCCATATGGAATGTTACTTGGAATTATTCTGGGTATAACAGTTTTACAGAATATTGGACTGGGTATCGCCATTGGAATGCCACTTGGCGTTGTTGGCGGCCTGCTGTATGGAATGCACATTAACAAAGGAAGTGAGTAAGCTATATGGCAGAGCAGAATAACGTCAGCGTAAAGAGAAGTATTATCCGCATCATTCTTCTGGCGTTATGCGTCTTGCTGGTGCCACTCGCGGCAATGCAGTTTAGCGATGAAGTTGACTGGAGCTTGAGTGATTTCATTATTGCTGGTGCACTTCTCGTTGGCACTGGCTTTGTGTTTGAGTTTATTGTTAGGAAGATTACTAATCCTCGACGCAGACTCATCTTCGGTATTATGCTTATATTCTTCTTCTTGTTGATCTGGGCTGATCTGGCTGTCGGTATATTTGGACTACCATGGTCTGGATCATAGAGGTTAAGGAATGAATCCTGTGGCTTTTACGGCAACAATCGAAAAAACACCCGGAAAGGGCGGTTGGCATTATGTGCGCATGCCGGATGGTATCCTCGGTGACCTACGTAGGATGAGCGGCAAGAATGGTAATGTGCCAGTGTTTGTGACAATCGGCAAGTCGACGTGGCCAAGTACGACCATGAGTATGGGTGAGCAGCGGTGGTTTGTAGCGATCAAGGCAGATGTCCGAAAGGCCGAAGGTATTAGTGAGGGTGATACGGTTTCGGTTTATATTGCGCCTGATCTTGAGAGAATAAAGTAAGCGGTGAAATGCATTGCGCTTCTTCGCGGCGTCAATTTGCTATACTGAGGATATGAAACCAGAGGTCTTGGCAATTCATTTTGAAGCCACACTCTATAAGCTCGACGAGTGGACTATTTTGCGCCTGCCGGGGGCAGCGAGTGAAAAGTTGCCATCGCGTGGGCAAGTGGCTGTGGCAGGGCTAGTCAATGGACACGAGTTTCGGACAGTGCTCGAGCCAGATGGTTATTGGGGCCACTGGATGAAAGTTGATCAGAAACTTCAGAAAGCCGCGAATATACACGCAGGCGATACGGCCGTACTGGAAATGACGCCATCGAAAGATTGGCCCGAACCTGAAATGCCGCAGGATTTTGTAGCTACTCTAGGAGCGGCGCCGGAAAAAATTCGTAATTTGTGGCAGGATATTACGCCAATGGCGCGCTGGGAGTGGATACGCTGGGTAAATGCGACGAGTGTATCAGAAACACGTGAGCGTCGGATCGAAGCAAGTATCTCAAAAATGGCTAGCGGCAAGCGACGACCTTGCTGCTTTAATCTTGCTGCTTGTACTGACCCATACTTGGCGAAAAGTGGTAGGCTGATAGGTGCCGGACCTCAGAGTTAGGTCCAGGGGACTGGCAGAAGGGATTAATGGATGAAAAACGAGAATAAAACAAAGCCAACTAGTCGAGATATTGTTGACTTCATCGCAAGCCTTCCTGAGAAGCAGCAGGCCGATGCCGAGACGCTGGTTGATATTATGCAAGAAATTTCAGGTGAGCCGCCAATTTTGTGGGGTAATAAAATTGTTGGTTTTGGATCGTTTCATTATAAGTCGAAATCTGGTCGCGAAGGTGATTGGATGCGACTTGGCTTTGCGCCTGGTACGGGCAAATTTTCACTCTATCTTACCTTTGATGCGCAAGAGCTGACGGGCAAGGTGAAAAACCTGGGTAAATACAAAATCGGCAAAGGGTGCGTATATATCAATAAGCTTGCCGATGTCGATCTTGAAAAATTGAAACAATTAGTGCGTATCGCGAATACTAAAGAGAATCCGTACGTCTAACGCGGCATTACTTCTCGCTGCAATTGAACATCCACTTTAAGCCAAATTTATCGGTGAGTGAGCCAAAGTAATCACCCCAGAACATTTGCTGGAGCTCCACTTCAACAGTGCCATCCTGACTCAAGGCATCGAAGAGCTCTTCTGTTTCTTTGCGAGTGTCCGGCTCGAGGTTGATATACACATTGTTGCCTTTGACGAGCTGGAACCCCATCGATGCAGGGGCATCGGTACCCATGAGTACGTGGCCGGCTAAGATAGGGAGCTGGACATTCATAACTAGGTTCTTGTCTTCTTCTGAAAGAGGTTGTTCTTGGTCTTCTGGGGCGGTGCCCATGCGATCGATATCGCCGATAAACTCGGTACCAAAGACCGACTTATAGAAGTTAAATGCTTCCTCGGTGTTGCGCTCAAAGTTGAGATATGTACTTACTCGTGCCATAAAACCCTCCTTGTTAGGTGCTCTCTTTATTATACCTTTTCATATCAATGCTCATCAATTACCGCCAGGTAAAGTGCGGAGGTGGCCATGGCACTTCATGTTGATTTTAATGCTTAAAAAGCCTATGCTTAACGTACTAAGAAAGGGCGTATCTATTTTATGAAAAAGACATCATTAAAACACGGTTTGCTTGCAGGAATTGTTATGGCATCTGCACTGGCAATAGCTCCGCTAACAGCCGGGGCTCAGTCGACACATACAGCAGGTCATGAGGCTGCGATGGAGCGTCGCGAAGCGGCACAAAAAGAGGCTGAGGCCCGTCGAGAAGCGGCAAGGGTAAAAGTTGATGAGGCAAACGCTGGGGCGGATACTCGCCGTACGGAAGCGAAGTCTCGTCTTCAGGATGCCAAGTTGCGCGCGTGTGAAAAGCGCCAAGGTGCTATTACGAATATTATGAAACGTATGTCTGATCGAGGACAGAAGCAGGTTGACCTGTTTAGCAAGATCGCTGAGCGTACACAGGCCTTTTATGAAAAGAAGGGTAAGGTGCTTTCGAACTATGACGCGCTTGTGGCCGATGTTGCGACAAAGAAAGAAACGGCTCAGGAAGCGGTAACAATGACCGCTTCGCACGGCACGAGCTTTGACTGTAATGGTGAGGATCCAAAGGGTGACGCGGCTAGTTTTAAAGAACACCGTAAGGTAGCGATTGCGGCACTAAAAGACTACAAGACTGCGGTGAAGGATCTTATTGTCGGCGTGAAGTCAGTGCAAAGCGCTGCTTCATCAGAAGGCGAGCAGGAATAATGAGTTCGCATACTGCACGAAAGACGGGCTTTTCGGCCGTTGAGCTGATAATCATACTCGTGGTCGTGGTGATCGTTGGGCTACTTGGCTACGCTGCGTATAATAGTTTTCAGACAAAAAATGCCGAGCAGGCTAGCACGGAATCTTCAACTGCCAGTGATGTAAAGACAGCGCCAGTGATCGATTCGGAAGCTGATCTACGGGAAGCTGAGTTGATTCTCGATCAGACTGATCCCGAAAGTGGCGAGGATATGAAGCAGCTAGAGAGTGAAACAGCAGCTTTTTAGTTTCGTCATTTGAAGCCATAACATACACAGAGCCAGGCATGTTTGGGTCTGTGTATGTAAAAAGAGGATATCTTGATTGGCGCCTCTCTCTGTCTGTTATAATAATTCAAGATGGCGCCTTGGCCGAGTGGTTAGGCAACGGTCTGCAAAACCGTGTACACGGGTTCGAATCCCGTAGGTGCCTCCATATATGTCTACGCGCGGATGGTGGAATCGGTAGACACGAGAGACTTAAAATCTCTTGGCCGCAAGGTCGTGCGGGTTCAAGTCCCGCTCTGCGCACCAAAACTGATGAAGACTCGACGTGTTAGCGTCGAGTTTTTTGATGGAAAATGGTATAATGGTGTCACAACAAACCGAACATATTAAGGGGTATTACAGAAAATGACAGCACTATGGATTATTCTCGGAATCGTCGTTGTAATAGGAATTTTTCTATGGGCAACATATAACAGTCTTGTTACGCTAAAGCTACGCGTTGATGAAGCATGGAGCGATATTACCGTTCAATTGAAGCGTCGATTGGATCTTATCCCGAATCTCGTAAACAGCGTCAAGGGCTACGCGGCACACGAAAGTGGCGTATTTGAACGAGTAACTGAAGCTCGCGCCAATGCTCTGAATGCCCAGGGTGTGAAAGAAACAGCGGAAGCTGAAAACATGTTTGAAGGCGCTCTTAAGAGCCTCTTCGCCGTGGCCGAAGCATATCCAGACCTTAAGGCGAATCAGAATTTCATCCAACTCCAGGACGAACTGGTTGATACTGAAGACAAGATTCAGGCCGCTCGCCGCTTTTATAACGGTGGCGTACGTGACCTCAATACAAAGATTCAACTGTTTCCAAACAATATTTTCGCTGGCATGCTCGGTTTCAAAGAGCGCGATTTCTTCGAAGTTGAAGATCGTGCTGCTGTTGAAAAGCCTGTCGACGTACAGTTCTAAAGACCTACCTACATTACTAAACACCGCCTGAGGAGATTTCTGCCATGTATAAAGCCATTGCTGCCAATAAACGTAACACCATCTTGGTGATGGCGGTGTTTGTTGGTATTATCGGCGCGATTGCTTGGGTGGTGAGTTATTTGTATGGTGGCAATACTTCTATTTTCTACATCACGCTTATTGTGGCTGCGGTATATGCACTAATCCAGTACTTTGCCGCTAGTCGCTTGGCTGTCGCAATGACGGGAGCTAAGCAGATTGAAAAACGTGACAACCCGCGGCTATATCGAATGGTTGAGAATCTTGCTATTACGACTGGCATGCCGACGCCAAAAGTGTATATTATTGACGATCCGGCTCCGAATGCGTTTGCAACGGGCCGTGATCCTCGTCATGCTATCGTAGCAGCTACGACGGGGCTAATGGATATCATGGATGATGCCGAGCTCGAAGCGGTACTGGCACATGAGATGGGACACGTCCAAAACTACGATATTCGCGTCAGTATGATTGCATTTGGTCTTGTGAGTGTGATTGGTCTATTGTCTGATATTGTGCTGCATATGTTTTTCTTTAGCGGTGATCGACGTGATAGTGGAGCAAACCCAGTAGTTCTTGTGATTGGTATTATTGTTATTGTCCTAGCTCCAATCATTGCTGCGATTGTACAGATGGCAGTGAGCCGCCAGCGCGAATACCTCGCGGATGCAACTGGCGCAATGACGACTCGTCATCCAGAAGGTCTAGCAAGCGCACTGGAGAAGCTGCAGCAATATGGCCGTCCGATGCAGCGACAAAACAGTGCAAGTGCTCATCTCTTTTTCAATAACCCGCTAAAGCCAAGTTTCCTCAGTAAGCTCTTTAGCACCCACCCGCCACTCGAAGATCGTATTGCGCGACTTCGTGGTAATGCCGATAAATTCTAATCGTTAGATCCATTATTAATATGCCGACCGCGACCAGAAAGAAGCCATTAAATAGCAAAAAGCCAACGAGCAAAAAGGCTGTTTACGAGCGTGGAATAGCAAGCTGGATCGGTGAGCAACGTGCATCGATAGGGCGGCGTATCGAAGACTACATGGCTCGTCGTCCACATCGCAGCTTCCGTCTAACGCGCCGTCGTGATTATGCTCGCTCGCTAGAGCTGCCGGGTTACTGGGCATTTAGTAATTATGTATTTCGTACGCTTTGGCAGGAGCGACGGTTGTTTGGCCTGTTGACGTTGGTGTATGCAGTTCTCAGCGGACTAGTTGTCGGTATTGCGTCTCAGGATATCTACATGCAGCTTGGTGATACGCTCAAAGAAACGGGCGGTGATATCTTTGAAGGTAACGTGGGTGAAATTGGTAAAGCAGGGCTACTACTTGCCGCAACGATTAGCGGTGGTGCCAACGCTACCCCGACTGAAGGCCAGCAGATTTACGGGGCTATCTTTATATTACTTGCATGTCTGACGACAGTGTGGCTCCTGCGTAATATTTTAGCTGGACATGCGGTTCGCCTGCGGGATGGACTTTACAATTCCGGCGCGCCCATTGTTGCAACATTTTTCGTAGGGATTGTTCTGCTTGTCCAGCTCTTGCCGCTCGGCCTGGCATTCATAGGATACAGTGCGGCAATTAGCTCGGGTCTACTAACGGGAGGCGTGGCAGCGATGGTATTTTGGATGGTTGCGTCGCTACTGGCGGTGCTGTCGCTATATTGGGTGACAAGTACTATCATCGCACTTGTCATTGTGACACTTCCGGGAATGTATCCAATGCGGGCACTGAAGACGGCAGGTGATTTGGTGATTGGTCGTCGTTTGCGGATTTTGCTCCGTTTATTATGGATGCTTCTTGGCATTGTGGTTGTCTGGGCGGCGGTAATGATCCCGATCGTTATTTTTGACACTTGGCTAAAAGGTGTATGGCCAGCGATCGCCAGCTTCCCGACAATTCCCCTGACTCTACTGGCCGCGAGTTCTGTAACGGTTGTCTGGGCTGCGAGTTATGTATACTTACTATATCGAAAGGTGGTTGATGATGACGCACGTCCAGCTTAGCGAGCGCGCCCAGGAGCTGCGCCGACTTATTGATAGTTACAGCTATCAGTATCACGTACTTGATGCGCCAGCGGTTGATGACGCTGTTTACGACAGTCTCTTTTCTGAACTTAAAGAAATTGAAGCCGCACACCCTGAATTGATTACGCCAGATAGCCCGACTCAGCGAGTGGGTAGTGAATTGAAAGAAGGGTTTTCAAAGGTGGAACATCGCACTCGAATGCTCAGTCTTAATGACGTTTTTAACCGCGATGAAGTTGAAGCGTGGGTGGTGCGCATGGATAAACTATTGCCAGGAAGGACGCATGAGTATTTTGCAGATATCAAGATGGACGGGCTTGCCTGTGCGTTGACGTACCAAGACGGCCTGCTTGTGCAAGCGGTGACGCGAGGAGACAGCTTCGTAGGTGAGGATGTCACCGGTAATGTCCGCACTATTAAAAACGTACCGCTACGACTTCGGCAGGCTAAGGGGTTTGAACAATTCCTCGAAGGTCGCACTGAAATCCGCGGCGAGATCGTAATGCTCAAAAGTGAATTCGTGGCGCTTAATGAGCGACGTCGGCAGCTAGGGGAGTCTGAGTTTGCCAATCCTCGCAATCTGGCCGCCGGTACGATTCGCCAGCTTGATCCACGGCTCGTTGCCGAGCGGCCACTTCACTTTCGTGCGTACGATTTGCTACGTGACACGCCGGGCGAAGTGCCGACGAATATGTTTGCCTATGAGGCACTGAGTGCACTTGGACTGAGTCGCAATGCTGAGGCTTCGGTGTTTCGTACAGTTTCTGACGTGATGGCATTCATTGATACGTGGGATAAAAAGCGTAATGACCTTCCGTTTAATACAGACGGCCTAGTAGTGAAGGTGAATGATCGTGAGCAATATGCCCGCCTCGGGGTGGTCGGTAAACAGCCTCGTGCGGCGGTTGCCTACAAGTACGCTGCCGAAAAGGCGACAACGATCGTAAAGGATATTGTTATTAGTATCGGCCGAACAGGGGCGGCGACTCCCGTGGCGGTCTTTGACCCGGTAGTCGTAGCTGGCACGACCGTACAACATGCTAGCCTTCATAATGCCGATGAAATTGCTCGAAAAGATATCCGCGTAGGTGATACGGTCATTATATTTAAAGCGGGTGATATCATTCCGCAGGTTGAAAGTGTCGTTACTGAGCTTCGGCCGGAAGGTGCTCGAGCATTTGACTACGAAGCTGCACTAAAAGAGCAATATCCCGAGCTCGAATTTGAGCGCAGCGGGACTGATGTCGTATACCGTGTAATGGGGAGTAGCGGTGATCTTATTCTGAAGCGCTCGCTCGAGTACTATGCGTCTAAAGGTGCGCTCGATATTGATACGCTAGGTGAGAAAAATGTTGTCGCACTTGTTGATGCCGGTTTAGTAAAGGATATCGCCGATATATACCGGCTTACCGTCGAGGACCTTCTTGCGCTTGATAGGTTTGCTGCTGTTTCGGCTCGTAAGCTCATTGCGGCTATTCAGGAGAAAAAAGCACCCGCACTTGAAAAGTTTATTCTTGGACTTGGTATTCGACATGTCGGCGCTCAGACAGCGATCGATCTTGCATCGAATTTTGAATCAATCGAAGCTTTGCAGCATGCCACCATAGGACAACTCGAAGCGATTGATGGTATTGGTAAGGTGGTGGCGGAGAGTATCGTCGCATGGTTTGCTGGCGAGGATAATATTGCTCTACTTGCCAAGTTTGCGGAGCTCGGAGTCATACCTCGATACGAGAAAAAAACAGGTCAACTGAGTGGTCAGAGCTTTGTCGTAACAGGTACACTTGAGACGATGAGTCGTGACGAGGCGGCCGATCGTATACGTGCTCGAGGAGGTAGTTTCCAGACGAGTGTTGCAAAGGATACGACCTATCTAGTGGCTGGTGGTAAAGTCGGTGCAAGTAAGCTCAAGAAAGCCGAGGGCTATGGGACAAAAGTTATTAATGAGAAGGAATTCACGGAGCTTTTGAATGCCAACGTTTAAATATGCAAAACTAGTGCGCGATAATATTTGGCGCTGGCATGAGGAATGTGGTCACACTGTCATAGGCCAGAAGCTACATGGCGTCAGTCTGCAAAAACGTCTGAGTGAGAAACTACACGAAGAGGTTGACGAAGTCGGGGCGGCGTTGAGTCGTGAGGAGCTCATTGAAGAGATTGCCGACATCCGTCAGGTTCTTGATGATTTATGTGTAGAGGCGGGCATTTCTGATGCTGAGGTGGTTGCTTCGCGGGCAAAAAAGCTCGCCAAAAAAGGCGGTTTTCGTAATGGTTGCTATATTGAAACTGTCACCATCCCAAGCGAAGATGACGAATGGGCGCAGTATTGCCGTAAGAGCCCGGAGAAATATCCGGAGGTTATAGATGAGTAAGTTACCGGTCTTTATTACTGGCAATCAAAACAAAGCCGATTATCTAGCCAAGATGCTAGGCGTGCAGCTAGAGCACCGCAAGGTCGACTTGGACGAAATTCAGTCGATCCATTTAGAGGATGTTGTCCGCCATAAGGCGCTTCAGGCGTACGAAATAATCGGGAAGCCGGTGCTAGTAGAAGATGTTGCGTTGAGTTTTACTGCACTCGGAGGGTTACCTGGGCCGTTTGTGAAATTTTTCGTTGAGACGCCAGGTGGCCTGGAAAATATGTGTCGAATGCTAGATGGCTTTACTGACCGATCGGCGCGCGCCGAGTGTGTGTTTGGTTATTATGACGGTGAGCAGCTTGCGTTGCTACGCGGTGGACTTGATGGTGTAATTGCCGATCAACCCAGGGGCGATAACGGATTTGGCTGGGATAAGATTTTTCAACCAGAAGGATATGGCGATCAAACCCGCGCCGAGCTTTCGCTCGATGACGACGCGGTCACGTATAAACTCATTAAGCCATTTAGTGAGCTGCGAAAACTGCTTATAGGAGAGTAATAAGCGTAGCAGGGGAGTATACTGGAGCTATGAATAGAGTGAAACGTCACGCTAGACGAGTTGCGATCGCCGTTATGGGTGCAATTGTACTGCTGGTTGGTATCGTCGCTATCCCATATCCTGGCCCCGGGTGGCTGATCGTCTTTGCTGGTTTGGCGATTCTAGCTACCGAATTCGAGTGGGCAGGTCGATTGCTTGAGCGCGCGCGAGCGTATTATGACAAGTGGGTAAGTTGGCTTAAGCGGCAGCACTGGGGTCTTCAGTTGCTTGTACTGGCATTTACGGGTCTTGTCGTTGTGACGACGGTGTGGCTGCTTAATGGTTTTGGTATTTTAAATGCATGGCTTCATCTGGATCTTGATTGGGTGCAATCACCATTTGTTAAATAAAAGAAACGTAAATACAAAAGAATACCTCGCCGTTAAGGCGAGGTATTCTTTTGTAGGGTGGGCAGTAAACTACCAGCTACGCTGACGGAATGAACCGCCACCGTTGCCACCACGGTCACCGCCGCGGTCGTTGTTGCCGCCGAAGTCACGACGAGGTCGGTCTTCTTTTGGACGTGCAAGACCAACGCTGATAGTACGACCGTCAAGGTCCTTACCGTCAAGTTGATCAACAGCTTTTTGGTTGTCTGCTTCGTTTACGAATTCAACAAAGCCGAAGCCCTTTGAACGGCCGCTGTCGCGGTCAGTGATGACGCGTGCGCTAGCAACTTCGCCGATTTGCTCGAAATGAGCTTTGAGTGTGTCGTCAGTAGTTGCGTATGCAAGGCTACCGATGAATAGATTTTGTTGTGCCATAATTGTGGTACTCTTTTCTTCTTATCTGATTCTGATTATCGTCAGATCGACCGCTTGTGCGATGTTTGCGAAGAAGAGAGTTTACCGAAGTGGTAAGCGCCCGCCTTTTGCCTTAATACGCGTGTGCTTCTGAACATCTCTATTTAATCATGATTCTTCAAAAAACACTAGGATAAGCAATATAGTACTTGCAATATCAAAGATAGGAGGGGATAATAAACCATAAGCTGGTACGCCAATGGGGTGCCATTGAGCGTTAAAACAAACAAGTTCAAAACAAACATAGCGCCCCGGGTGGGCGCGTAGCAGCCTAGAAAACTCGCCCTCGACAGATGTGGCGAGTTTTTGTTACAATGAGTCAAGTTTGGGGCATTAGCTCATTTGGCTAGAGCGCTTCGCTGGCAGCGAAGAGGTGACCGGTTCGAATCCGGTATGCTCCACCAAATTTATACCAATTTCTTGTAGGATACCTACAAGAACAGAGGTCAGCATGTACCGGTGCTGATCTTTTTTAGTGTCAAAATGGGTACAAAACACGCAAGCCTTAAATTCAGGTCCTGGCTCCACCCCTGTTAAATGGTTTTATATTCATAAGGTAGCTTAGGTACCGGTACGACATGTCGGGTCGCGGCTGACCCCTGTTGGAATTTGTCAAAATGTACCGGTGCAAAAAAATGCGCTTAGTCAAAATAGCCCAGAAATAGCGACCCGACGGGCGATAAGACGGGCGACCGGACACCCAAATTCGACCTATTTACGATCATAAAAGAGCACCGGTACATGCACCTGAATCTGCTCATGCTCGTATAATTCTACAATTCATGGCATTCTGTCGTCAGAAAGTCGAGATGTCATGCAATGCCCCGAGTTACCTACGAGACGTACCGTCAACGTCACCTGCAGCTACGTCAGCTTTGGAACGAACGCCAAGGTGTCTTTGTTCTGCTCGATCCTAGGGAGCAATGGGCAGTGCATGAATACTTCCTCTGCGCCGACAATCCCACTGAGACTGAACTCCACGCTCACTACATCACCCTGAAGGTCGAAGGCAGCTCACTCCCAAGCCGCGCCGGCAAGGCCTATGCCGAACTGCAGCGCCGGCTCCAGGCGGGACGGCCGGTCCAAAAGGTCTATGCTGCGAGTGAAGTCAGTAAAAGCAAAGTCTTGAGTGTGCGTCCGCTAGTGCAGCCGAGTGTTGATATCGACCGCTTTGTAGATGCGCTACTGTGCGTAGGCGAACGACTCAGTCGTAAAGCATAAGCGTTATGTAGCAAAACGACAAATTCCGCCATTGTCAAATTAGAGGCTACTGAATTATAATTGAGGTTAGTAGATTCATAGCGAGGGTGAAGCTATTTCGGTAAAGATCCAGCCTTCGAGGGAAGTCTGGAAACCAACAAATTTAAATGGGGGGTTCGCTATGAACACAATACTTATTGGTGGCATTAAATTATGATAACGGAAGCACAGCTTGGTATCTGGACTGGGCCATCCAGTCAAACTGAACAAGATAAGCAGGATCGTACTGAGCGTATGATTCGTGAGGCTATCCACGCCCATCCTGCATTCGAAGGCGTCGGACTTAAGGTGTTTGCTAAGGGTTCGTACGCAAACAACACCAACGTCAAGGCGGATAGTGATGTTGATGTTGCTGTCGAATGTACAGAAGCGTTGTACTGGAAGGAGACCACCGAAGGTCTTCGCCCATTGCCGCACAATCCTTATCGGGGGCAATGGACGCCGGATAGGCTGCGTGCTGAACTACTCACAGCGCTCAAGACCAAATTCCCTGACGGCGTCGATGCGTCGGGGTCAACCGCGTTCCGGATCCTCCCTGGTAGCTCTCGCGTAAACGCGGACGTCGTTCCTTGCTTTTCCTTCAAGTACTACACGGATACTACGACGTGGCTCGAGGGTACGAAGGTTTTCAAGAAAGATGGGTCAAGTCTTCAGAATTATCCTAATCAGCAGCTCACAAACGGCCGCGCAAAGAATATTCGAACTGGAAGTCGATACAAGAAGATCGTTCGAATACTTAAGCGTGTCGAAAATGCTATGGTCCAAGCTGGAGTCCATCGCGAGGTGCCATCTTTCTTTGTGGAATGCCTTGTCTACAACTGCCCAGATGAGCTTCTCACTCAGGAGACTTGGACGGACTCCGTTCAAGGTGCGCTTAGTCACCTATGGGTTCAGTTGAAGGGCGATGAGCCAACTGAATCATCTCAGCGACTTGTCGAAGTCAACGAATGTAAGTATCTCTTCAGTTCTGAGCAGGCCTGGACTCGCCAAGATGGCCGAGATTTCGTGCAAGCTGCCTGGGAGTATGTTTCGTGAACTGGTCGTTAGTTTCCCGGGTTGCCGTCGGCATCGTTCTTGCCGTCCTTCTCGTCGGATCATGGCTCGCCGATGGCAGCCCCAATATGGGATTGCTTAAATTCCTTTCTGTAGCAGGCACTACTGTCTTCGCCGCTTTCCTACTTTGGGAGCATTGGGCTTGGCGGTTGCCTCTGGTCCAGATGCTTCCGAAGGTACCACGGAACATTCGTGGTACATGGAGGGGTGTTCTAAAATCTCAATGGATTGACCCGCAGACTGGCAAGCAGATTCCCGAAAAGACTGTTTATCTTGTGGTTCGACAAAACGCTTCCACTGTGCGCACAGCTCTGTATACGAATGAATCAAGATCCACTTCGTCATTGGCGAAAGTCAGCGACTTTGATGGCGACTCCATCCTGCACTACCTGTATTTCAACAAGCCATCCATTGGTGTCGAGAGTCGAAGTCGAATGCATCATGGCTCTACGGCACTGGATGTTGCAGGCTCTCCAGCCAAGAGGCTCGCGGGTCGATATTGGACTGACCGTGACTCCAAGGGTGAGCTAGTCTTCACCGAGCGGAGCAAAGTTCTTGTCGACGACTACGAGGGCGCTGTCGCATTATGGCCGTAAGGGAAGCAAGCGTTGCTCACATGGAAGATGCTGATGGCGAATCTAAGTAACGGCAACATCATGAAACTAGAGAAGTTGTTCGGCATGTCGTCGGGCTACGTGCTTGACTTTACAAACCAGACGTTCAAGCAGTTTGTCGAGAACTCACTTTCTTTTGATCCGTACGACCGTTATGTGGGCTCGAAGGCTAACATCCTGCGTGGAATTTGGAATAAGGAGTCACCGGCTGATGTAGCTAAGCTCAACTTGGAATTGCTCGAGCATTGGCGCCTCAGCAACCTCCTCGGCGACGTTGAACCGACGCCCTCAGAGCAACAGATCGCCCTGGAGCTGGAGGGCCAGTTCCGGACAGGTCCCGCTGAAGAGCCATCGGCTGATCTCGAATTTCTGGCTCGCGACTTAGGGGAGTGGCAGATTAGCTCGCTTCCAGTCGAACTGAGTACTCAGGATATCGTTCGGGCACGCCTTGTGGAGATCGACAAGTGCCTGAAAGCTGATGCTCCGCTCGCAGTGATCTTCCTAGCCGGTAGCACCCTCGAAGGACTCTTGGCCGAACTAGCGAGATCCCATGCTTACGAATACACAACATCGTCGGCCGCACCAACCTTGCGTGGCACGGTCAAGCCGCTCGAAACTTGGACACTTGCTGAGCTAATCGCCGTATCCCGCGCACTGGGAATCTTGAGGGCGGATGTCATGACACACGCCGATCATGTCCGTAAGTTCCGAAACTATATCCACCCGCGTCAGCAGATTGCGGAGAGCTTTGAACCGCGAATGATCACGGCGCAGATTGCTCAGAAGGTTTTGCTTGCTGCGTTGGAAGACTTGGCCGAGTTGGCTGGGCCTGGACGGGAGCTATAGGTGCTGTCAGTGAGTGAAATTGAAAGTATCGAGAAGATGCACCGAGCAACTGCAGTGGCGGATGCTTCCTGATCGTGACTAACCGCGCAGCAGTTATCGATAGCGCAATGAGGGCGGATGCAGTTTTTGTGGGCCGAGTCATCAGCGCCTTGACGCGACCGGAGTTTGCCGAGGTGGCTAACACTGTGTCTTTTTGCCTGGCTAGTTATTTCTCACTCTTTATTTACGAAGGCTATGCGCGACTCCCAGAGGTTGCACCGCACCTATACGCGCCTCTGTCGCCGCTAGCACAGAGCGTGACGGCCCGATCGCGGCATAGCTTGAAGTTCTTCGAAGACACCCATCGGGGGATAGAAGGGCAGATTTCCTACTTTGAAGACGAGATCTTTCCTGCCCATGCGCAGCGGTTTTATGGCAACACATGGTTGCCGCTTGCACGTCGTTGGGAAACGGATCTCGGCTTCTACCGTTACGCCGGCCGGCTCGTCTCGACGACGCATGCAGCGACGTTCGGCCTGGGGCTTGACCCGAAGACGATGTTTGATAAGGACGCAGGTCCGGAACTTATCCGGATCATGACGGAGTACGGTCAGTACTTTGGTGTACTCGGTGCCACGCTCGACGCCGAGGCAAGTTCGTTCCTGGATGATGTTGATATGGCGCAGTTCGGCAAGCTGGGTGACGATGTCCGAAGCGAACGCTATTACCAGCGAGTCTTCAACGGTAAGACGACGCCGAGCATCAACGCCCTGATGACGGTCTTCCAGGCCAGTATGAATTTTGTCGATGTGCTCGTGCCATCAGGTCTGGAATACAGTCTCTTCAAGATCCGCTTTCTGACGGTCTACCAAGTACTGCGCAGCTTGGAGATGCTGCGGACGGAACGGGCTTCCGATCTGAGTACCGAATCCCTGGCAGCTATTGCCGGCATCGTGGATACTGTTGAAGCGCGGCTGATTATTAATCCATTAGCTAAGCCGTTTCGCAATACCCTCATGCACTACGGTCCGGATAGACGTATTGATCTATCGCTAGTCGACGAAGATGATCTCATCGGTAGCCTGGTGCCGCTCTGCTACGGCGGTCTGACTGCGGAGGACTTCGCCGTAAAGCTAGATGCCTGCATCTCGCACACTGCCGCTGGGCTGAACACCTGGGCGCAGAGCTAACTACGACAGCAGATGCTCATACGAACTCCGCATCCTCACTCCCACCTCAACCAGCCGCGATCGTACCGTGTGGGCAGTAACGCCCATACGCTTACCAATCGTCGCCAGTGAGTCACCTTGTTCGTAGAGCCTGACTGCCTCCTTGATCTGCTGCCCATCTAAACCAACCGGGCGCGGAGCAATCCCACGTCGGCGCAGGTGCTTACTGACCGTCTCTCGGCTGATCTTGTACTTAACAGCCAGCTCCTTGACCAGCACACCCGCCTGGTAGCCAGCCGCCATCTCCTCACTCTGCTTGGCACTCAGCTGGGTGAGGCGGCGGGGAATAGGTGAGAGTGACCGTGTTAAAATAGGGGCAGCGTGGAGCCTATCTATCAAGGAACGAAGTTTGACCGATTGGCTACTTTGTTTCGAATAGGCGTGTAGGACCCCCACCAAATTTATCCCTATTTTTGTAGGAATCGTCATTTGACAGAGGTCGGCATGTAGCAATGCTGGCTCTTTTATTTTTCATATGTCACAATAGTGATAGATTATGCCAGATATTCAAGCACTCACAACACCCGCGGATGTCGCAAATGCAGCTGTTCTAGATGCAGTCGCTACTCTTAGTATCGCTATTCAAGAGCGAGGCCAGGCAACCTGGGTGCTCGCCGGGGGCAGCTCTCCGATGGCTGCGTATCAGCAGCTTGTCCATGAGTATGCTGATGTACTCGATTGGTCCAAGGTAACGATCATCATGGGTGATGAGCGCTTAGTGCCAATGGATGATCCTGATTCGAACTGGGGTCAAATTAGTACGGTACTTCTAGGTACTGGCTTGACGGCATCAATGGCTCAAATTCGGCCCGAAACTGAATTGTCGGTTGAGGAAGCTGCTCGGCGGTATGAAACGGCCTTGAGGCGCCTGCCCGTTGACGATGCGGGTGTTCCGTATTTTGATCTTGTCTGGCTGGGTGTCGGCGAGGATGGACACACTCTGTCGCTTTTCCCGGGTCATTCAGATTTCGTGCCAACTGAGCAGCTCGTGATTCCTGTTTACAATTCACCGAAACCGCCGGCTACTCGCATCACCCTAACGCTCCGTGCGCTTGAGGCTACTTCTCGAGCTATTGTTTTTGCCGTGGGTGCAGGTAAAAAAGCCGCACTTGCCGAAGCTCTCAAGGACGGTACGTTGCCAATCGCTCAAGCCGCGCTACGTATTGAGCAATATGGCGGCTATGTCACTTGGCTCTTTGATCGAGATGCCACCACTCTTGAACCAGCTGACTAGTTCCATTGAGTCTGACCTAAAATTGACTGCATTCTCCTTATGCTTCATAATCAAACCCAATGAATCGGCTAGCAGATAAACTCTTGGCTTTTAGGTCACGTGACGCGGCTTTTGCTTTGCCGACGGTACTCATCGTCTCGATAGTGATGCTGACTGTACTGCTCGCAGCCGTCACTGCGGTCTCGTCAATTCGAACGGCGCTCAATGACCAATACTATAGCCAGATTGCACAGGAGGCTGGTGAAGCAGGGGCGGCAATGGCAACGGCTTGTTTGCGTCAAAATAATTACAATCCGATTTGGCTTAGTAATCCCGACTCAACTAAGCGCGTACTGAAGCCGAATACGCTTTGTGATGGCAACGCTAATGCCTCTGCCTCAGCATATGTTCTTGATAAAGCGTCGGTTAAAACGAGCTTTACGGTAAGTGATGTTACCACTGACGTGAGTGGATTTGTCCGTGTGAAGTCGGATGGTGTACTTCAGCTCTTCCGTACTAGCAGTCCCTCTGCGCCTTGGCGTATGTATCAGCAAACGGCTTTTAGTCAGTCGAATTACGTTGACAAGCCGCAGATTGCCAGTGGTGCTGGATGGAAGGCGGGCGGTCATAATGGGTATATGCTGGCCGCGAACGGCGTGCTGTATGCCTGGGGTAACAATAGCGCGGGCCAGGTGGGGGGAGCGGGGTTGGGTAGTGCAGTCGGGACACCGACAAAAGTAGACCCTCCTGCGGGAACAACTAAAATCAAACGAGTGTATGATTCCGGGCAGGGTGCTTCAATTCTATGTGTTCTAGCTGGCGATGACCAGATCTATTGCCGAGGCGATGTTGGTCTAGGGTCGGGCGGCGGTCCGAACTGGCAGAGATTTGGGCTTGCGCCTGGTCTCACTGCTATTGATATGGATGTAAATGGCTATGGACCGAACTCAGGCTGTGTCCTCGCCTCGGACGGCCAAGTGTATTGCTCTGGTATGAACGACTATGGCATGCTTGGAAACGGACAAACGGTAAATAATAATATTCCCATGACCTCACCGACGCGGTTTTTGCTACCTGCTGGCGTGACTGCGAAGAAGGTGTTTAACAAAGAATGGTCTACGTGCGTGATTACGACTGCAGATGATGCATACTGTGCTGGTGTGAATAATCTCGGCCAGACTGGACGAGGCGATGCGTCAACTAATGTGAGCGGCATGGGACATTCGGTTCCTGCTCGGTCGCTTTTACCTGCTGGCGTGAAGGTAAAGGATATTAAACTTACGTATCACGGCTCATACGTAGGTGTCTATTATCTAGGCACGAACGGAACGGTTTATATGAGCGGACACAACGGCCAAGGAACGGCCAACGATGGTAGTACGACGTATACGACATTTTATGCGACGCCTCGACAGATTACGACGGCCGGATACAAATATGCGTCCATCTTTAGTGTTGGACAAGACGGTAACCATAACAACTCACTGTGTATGATTCGTGAAGATCCTAACCCTGGCATGACGTGGTGTATTGGTAACAACGACGACGGGCAGTTGGGTGACGGAACCTGTAGTGACCGAGGTAACTGGGTAGTGTTCGGATTACCGGCGGGAGAGGTAGCAACCCAAAATATGAATTTCGAATCTGGCTACCAGATGAATTCCTTCATGGTGATTACAGAGTCAGGTAAAGTGTTTGCAGCGGGTGACAATCGTGCTGGAAAAACCTCAGCCAATACTAGTAGTGCGCTTCAGGCGTGTAATGGTACGCCAGTTCAAATCGTGATGCCTCTTCGAGCGGGGAGCGCCACGGAACGTGTCAAAGCTGTTGCGCTTGCAAATTCAGATGAATACACGGCTTATATACTTGGTGATAATGGAGTGGTGTATTCAGTAGGTCTTAATGGCAATGGCCAGCTCGGCAAGGGTAATGTTGACGGAGGGGTGACATTTAGTGGCGATACCCTTACGAATGCAGGTTCGCCGTCCAAGGTGCCGACTAGTATTGTGATGCCGCGAATATCGGTCAGCTTTTAGATTTATGAAAACGAAGGAATTATATGTTTGAAAAACACATTCAAAAAAAGCTTGAAACGTACGTACGACGATATTTTACGGCGCATCCAGAAGTAAAACTTGTTGCAGTCGCGGGTAGTCTGGGTAAGACGAGTACAAAAGTAGCAATAGCCACTGTTCTGTCGCGGCAGTACCGCGTACGACTTCACGAAGGTGATCGTGGTACTTCGCTGAGCGTACCACTTGCAGTTTTAGGTATTGAACATCCTCTCCGTGGCGGTCTATTTGCTTGGATGGGGGTGTTGCGCGCTGCTCGCCGGCGCATCCATGCTCCAGCAGATGTTGACGTCATCGTTCAGGAGCTCGGGGCTAATTATCCGGGGGTGATGGCGCACTACAGTACGTATCTTTTACCCGACATATCGGTCATCACTGCCGTGACATCGGAGCGTATGGATGTGTTCTCGACAATTGAGTCGGTTGCAAAGGAAGAGCTCGCTGTTGCGCAGTTTAGTCGCCTGGCAATTATCAATCGGGACGATATTGACGGTCGCTATGCGTCGTACCTTACAAACGGCAACCTTACGACGTACGGAACAAGTGGTGCTGCTGAGTACCGATTCATTACTGAAGATTTTAATCCCGAAGGTGGACATACTGGCTTATTGATTGCACCCGACAGTGAGCAACCGCTCGCTGTAACGGTACAGGTGTCGGGTGAGCATAGTCTGCGCCCTGCTATTGCTGCTGCTACAGTCGGCTATAAGTTGGGGATGAATGCAGCGATGATCGTTAAAGGGCTGGGTCAGATCAGGCCGCTGCCGGGCCGAATGAATATTCTGCGTGGCGTGAAGCAGACGATACTTATTGACGATACGTACAATTCGAGCCCTCTCTCGTCAGCGTCTGCTCTGCAGACGTTGTATACATTCCAGGCGCCACAACGCATTGCAGTATTTACGTCGATGAGTGACCTTGGGCTAGACTCGAAAAAGGAGCATGAAATGCTGGGCAAATTATGTGATCCAAATATGCTCAGTTGGGTGATTGTTGTTGGTGACGAAGCGGCTCGCTACCTCGCGCCGATTGCCAAGTCTCAGGGGTGCCAAGTTATGGTGTGCGCGAATGCGCTTGATGCTGGAGCATTTGCGCATAAGGTTTTAGAGGAGGGTGCTGTTATCTTATTTAATGGCTCTAGGGATGATGTGTACTGTGAGGAGGCTATAAAGGTCGTCCTTCATTCGACCGATGACGAAGCGCGCCTTGTTCGCCAGTCTGTGTCGCAGCTTGCAGAAAAGTCTCAGTTCTTCTCGAAATTCGTCTAGGTTATCACTTCTGATCGTGATATGCTTTTTTTAGACATTAGCACTAAGGAATTTCACAATGCCCGAAGATAAAAACCAATACACGCCCTTTACTCCGCCACAGCCGTCGCCAGCCCCGGCAGATCAGCCACAGCCGCAATCATACCAGCCCCAGCCCGTAGTTCAATATCCTGTAGAGACTGAGCAGCTGGCTGCTGTTGAGCAAGAGGCTCCAACTCAATCGCAACAATTTTTCGCGTCACCGGCGGTGGGCGAGCAGCCAGCGACCGAAACACCTGCGCCTATGATGGCGAGCCAGACTCAGCCGAAAGCACCAAATAAGAAAAAGAAATTTATCATCGGAGGTATTATTGCCGGAGCGGTTCTGCTTCTTGGTGGTGGTACGTATGCTGCGTATGCGCTTTGGTATCAGAACCCGGAGAAAGTCCTTACCGATGCCGTGTCAAACCTCATTAGGGCTAAAACAGCTACGTATAGCGGTACCCTTGCTATGGACACGAAAGACGTCAAAGTTCGAGTGGTGTTTGATGGCAAGCAGGCAAGTGAGTTAAATGGTGAAGGTAATGCCAAGATCACTCTTACGTCACAGGGTAAAGACTTTGTCGTTAATGGATCGGCACTTGTCGATAAGGACGGTAATCTATTTTTCAAAGTCGGAAACCTTAAGACGATACTTGACGATGTCTTGAAGCAATCAGGCATGACCAGCTCTCCGTTTGATGAGCTTGTGGCAAAAATCGACAATAAATGGATTCGCGTTTCAGCTGACGACCTTGCAGAATATGATAAAGACGCGGGCAAGGCGCAGACATGTCTCACCGATACGATGAAGAAAATTCAAAATGATAAAGCCGTTCACGATAGCCTCGTGAAGGCATATGAGAATAATAAATTTGTCGTGATTGACAGTAGCCTACCTGGCCGTACTATCAATGGTGTTGATAGCATGGGCTACAAGCTGTCGCTGAATAATGAGGCTGCAAAGAAGTTTGCCGAAGCCGTTAATGAAATGCAGTTTATGAAAGATCTTCAAAAATGCGATAGTTCATTCGAGTCATTCAAGCTCGATGCGAGTGATATGAAAAGCGCTACAGGCACCACCTCGACAGAGACCGTTGAAGTGTCGGTGAGTCGCTGGAGTCATGAATTTACACAGCTGAAAGTGACAGGAAAAGATGACGATGCTTCAGGGAAATTTATCCTTGAGCCGATCTTTGGTAAGGATGTTACGGTAGCTGCGCCAACTGATTTCATGACGCTCAAGGAGCTTCAATCTGAAATTGAAAAAGTTACTCAATCATTCGGATCTATGATGGGTGAAACCCAGGTTACTTCCAGTGAAATGGATATTCAGTACGAGGGAACATTTGAAATGGACGCAACGGTCGAAAGTTAATAAGTCTCCATTAGCCTAGATAAAAAACTCGCCTCTGTCATCAGGAGGCGAGTTTTGTTATACTGGGAGTAATTATGAAGCGCTATAACCCCTCTGAGATTGAACCGAAATGGCAAACCGTTTGGGATGAACAACAAACGTACGCCGTAACGCGCGACGACACCAGGCAAAAAATTTACGTATCCGGCATGTTTCCCTATCCTAGTGGTGCTGGTATGCACACCGGCCATGCCTTTAGCTATTCGATCGTTGATGCGATCGCGCGCTTCCATCGCCAACATGGCAACAATGTCCTGAACCCAATGGGATGGGATACGTTTGGATTGCCCGCTGAGAACTACGCCATCAAGACTGGCACAGCACCAGCTGACGTGACTAAAACTAATATTGAGAACTTCAAAAAACAGTTCAAGCGCATGGGCGTAAGCATCGACTGGACACGCGAGCTTAGTACGAGCGACCCGGAATATTACAAATGGACACAGTGGATTTTTACCAAGTTTTTTGAACGCGGACTTGCGTACCAAAAAGATAGTTTGCAGTGGTGGTGTCCAGTCGACAAGACGGTGCTTGCTAACGAACAAGTCGAAAGCGGCAAGTGTTGGCGCTGTGGCACTGAAGTCGTGAAAAAAGCTATGAACCAATGGTTCTTCAAGATTACTGACTACGCTGATGCGCTACTCGAAGAGATTGATGGACTTGAGTGGCCACAAAAGATTAAGACCGCCCAAACGAATTGGATTGGCAAATCTCAGGGTGCCGAAATTAGCTTCAAGGTGGATGGTCGTAATGATTTAATTACTGTCTTTTCAACCCGCCCGGACACTATTTGCGGTGCGACGTTTGTCGTGCTTGCCCCGGAACACCCACTCGCAAAAGAGCTTGCGGTTGGTGATCATAAAGAGTACGTCGAAACCTATATTAGCGATGCGGTGAAGAAGTCTGAGATTGAGCGTATGAATGATACGCGCGAGAAGTCGGGCGCTTTTACGGGTAGCTATGTGCTCAATCCTGCAACAGGTGCCAAGATGCCAATTTGGATCGCGGATTACGTACTGAGCGGCTATGGAACGGGAGCTGTCATGGCTGTACCGGCTCATGATGAGCGCGATTTTGCCTTTGCCGAGAAATTTTCACTTCCAATTGTTGAGGTGATCGAGAAGCCAGAAGATAGCGATGAAGCCGGCGTCTACCACGGAGAGGGGGTCCTGACGAACAGCGGCAACTTCGATGGTATGAGTACGAGCGAAGCACGCGAAGAAATCGTGGCATGGCTTGAGCAGCAAGAAATTGGGGCGAGCAAAACAACCTACAAAATGCGTGACTGGCTCATTAGTCGTCAGCGCTATTGGGGTGCGCCAATCCCGATTATCCATTGTGCTGAGCATGGTGCAGTTGCCGTGCCTGAAGATCAACTTCCGGTTTTGCTTCCTGAGGTTAAAGATTACGCACCAAAGGGCGACGGCAAGTCGGTACTGGCGGGCGTAAGCGATTGGGTGAATACGACATGTCCAGCCTGTGGTGGTCCTGCTAAGCGTGAAACTGATACGATGGATGGCTATGCTTGCAGTAGCTGGTATATGCTGCGCTATACGGATCCAACCAATACGGACAGCGCGTGGAATCCAGAGGATGCTAATTACTGGGCTCCGCTCGATTACTATGTTGGCGGCGATCATGCGGTTGCACACCTTCTCTATGTTCGGTTTTGGACGCATGTCTTTAAGGACATGGGACTTACGAACTTCAAAGAACCGGTGAAAAAGCTCGTCTATCATGGCTATATTAACGCTGAAGACGGCACAAAGATGAGCAAGAGCAAGGGGAATGTGATTGACCCGCTTGATGTGATCGAGCAGGGCTACGGTGCTGATGCGCTACGAACGTATGTGCTCTTTATGGGGCCAATTGAACTCGATGCACCGTGGGATTCGCGTGGCATCGCGGGTATCTATCGTTTCTTGAACCGCGTGTGGGTACTTGCTCAAGAATTTGGTGATAGCGATAAATCGTTTACTGGTCACGACGACGAAGTAATTCGTTTGCAGCATAAAACAATCCGCAAGGTTACTGAAGACTATCACCGACTTAGTTTCAATACGGCGATCTCGGCACTTATGGAATATACCAATGAGCTCTACAAGCTAAAGGTGGATGGATTTTCCGACGAGGTTTGGCGAGATGCGCTTGGTGCGCTTGTTCGCCTCCTGGCGCCGCTTGCGCCGCACATGAGTGCCGAACTGTGGCAGGATCTCGGTAACGACACGATGCTTGAAGCGGCTGGCTGGCCAGCGTGGGACGACGCATTGATCGTAAGTGATACGATGACTATTATCGTGCAGGTGAACGGTAAATTGCGCGCGAAGTTGGTGCTTCCGGTGGATGCGACGGATGATATGGTGAAAGAGCAGGCACTTGCCGAAGATAATGTCGTGAAGTTCCTTGAAAGCAAACAGCCGACCAAGGTGATTTATATCCCTGGTCGACTAGTGAATATTGTTGTCTAGCGACTACTTATCGAGATGGGCAAGGTTGCCTGGAGTGGCCGGGTCAGCCTTGACTGAGCGTTGTCCAAGGCCATTTTCAACGACCGTTACTTCAATCTTGGCGCCAGCTTGCACTGGCTGCCCTAATTCGCCCGCGACTTCTTGTCCGGCATACACTATGTCGTGTATGGCGTTGAAGTTAAGATTATTCTCTTGTGCAATTCGATGTGCACCATCGGTTACCGCATCAATAGGTGTTTCACCGCCATCAATTGTTTCAACGACAGGATTTCCTACCTGTCGTTCTGAGAAGATATTACCTACTCCTGTGACGGCAGCTCCTGTTAGGAGGGTTGCAGAGAGTGCAAGGCCACCTGCTCGCACTAGACGACCTTTTCGGTTGAGGCGGATTTTATTCTTATTATCCGTGTCTGTTTCTGGTTTATGTGAGCACTGATCGATAGTTGAATGTTTCAATTGTTCAGTCATAAAATAATTTCCTTATTTATGCATGTACTATACTACTTATGTTAGAAAATGTCAATAGCATACCGCTTTGCCCTTGAGGTATTGCACAAAATTCGCTATAATGGCAATAAGTTTTAGAATAAAATACCTATAAAAGGAGAACTTTACAATGGGACAACCAAAAAAGCAGAGTAGCCCTCGCAAAACCGGTCTACGCCGTAGCCACCTCGTACTTAAGCTTGCGCGCCGTGTTAACGGTACTTCACCAGTCAAGGTTCGCACTACAAAGCGCGAAACTGGCAAAAACCTCGCAAAATAATCTCTCATTTCATTGAGAGCGTATCTTAAACAAACTGTAAGTGAAGAAAGAACCAAACCGCTATGGCCTCTAATCGTCACCTTGGACGTATTGTCGCACTCCAGACTCTTTATGAATTTGAGTTTCGCACTCAATCTGAAGATAGTTCTGTAGTCTTAGACGAAATTTTGGATCGCAATCTTCAGCGCTACGAATCGGCCATTGATGACAAGGGCTTTGTTCGTGAACTCGTTGAAGGAGTAATTGCTGAGGTAGCTGCACTGGATGCAGAGATTCAGCCGATCGCCCCTGACTGGCCAATCGAGCAGATTGCTCGTGTTGACCGCTCAATTTTACGTATCGGTTTCTACGAGTTGCTCCACCGCGGAGATAAAGTGCCGCCTAAGGTAGCAATCAACGAAGCTGTCGAGCTTGCAAAAGCATTTGGTTCTGATAATTCAAGCAAGTTCGTAAACGGTGTTCTTGGAACGGCCTACCGAACGCTTGTAGAGGGTATCCCAAATGGCAACACCACCGAAGTTTGATCGATTTAAGAAATATTTTAATCGAAAAAAACCATCTATTCAGGAAATTGTTCGCGAGCCGACTGCGGGTGGCGTCGTTTTTCGACGTGACGAAAAGGGCCAAGTAGAAATTTTGCTAATTCAGGATGCTAAGGATCGCTGGACGATCCCTAAGGGGCATATTGAAGAAGGTGAGACTGCGCAGCAAACCGCTCAACGCGAAATTGGCGAAGAGGCGGGGCTAAAAGACACGGAAGTGCTCGGATGGCTTGGAAAGATTCATTTTCGCTACCGTCGCATCGACAAGCTCGTTCTGATGACAACGCAAATTTACCTTGTGCGCGCAAAAGGTGACACGAATGCGATTCAGAAAGAAGAATGGATGAACGGCATTAAGTGGTTTAAATTCCATGATGCCTTGGACGCTATTGAGTATGAAGATATTGGCAAGCTGATGCTACTTGCCATGAAGCGTATTCGTCAGGAGAATTTATAATGAGTGGCATGCTCGTCGCACCGTATCAAGATTTCGCACGTGAGCATCTTGGTTTTGAATTTAAAGACATACAGCTTTTGATCACAGCTCTCACTCACCGCAGCTATGTCAATGAGCACAAGAAGAGTGTAAGTGAACACAATGAAAGACTTGAGTTTCTCGGCGATGCTGTTTTGGAGCTTGTTGTCACTGACTATCTTTTCAAAAACCATAGCGAACCAGAGGGTATCTTGACTAGCTGGCGCGCGGCATTAGTACGAACCGAAAGTATTGGTGAGGCGGGTGATAAGCTTGGCTATGAACCCCTGGTGCGTATGAGTCGTGGCGAAAAAAATGGCAGTACGCGTGCCCGACAGCAAATTCTTGCAAATGCTTTCGAAGCGGTGATTGGAGCTATCTATCTTGAGCGCGGTTACGATGATGCGGCAGAGTTTATCCATCGGCACATTACGAGCAAGCTAGAGATGATACTTGAAACAGGTAGCTGGCGCGATCCAAAATCCCATCTACAAGAGGTGTCTCAGCGTATTGATGGTCATACGCCGGTATATAGGGTACTTGAGGAAGTGGGGCCTGACCATGACAAAGTGTTCAAACTCGGCGTGTACGTAGGCGATACGCTTATGGGCCAGGGTAGCGGTCCGAGTAAGCAAGCAGCTCAGCAGGTGGCTGCAAAAGCCGCACTCGCTGCATATGCACTGCGCCAGAAGCCGACTGTACGTCAGATTGAACCACTCAAAACAGATTGACCTCTGCTCTAAAATAGTGTAAACTTGGTCAAGAACTAATAAAAAGTCTAAGAAGTTTTATAAAGGAAGTTTCATTTTATGCTCGCAATTCGTTTGCAACGCGTCGGACGCAAGGGTTATCCTGTGTACCGCCTCGCAGTTCAAGAATCACAGCGCCACCCATCAAGCGGTCGCGTCGTAGCCTACGTTGGTAGCTACAACCCACATACTAAGGATGCTAACGTGCAAGTTGAAGTTGCACAAAAGTACCTCGATAACGGTGCGCAGCCAACTCCTCGTGTCGTAAAACTTCTTAAGGATGCTGGTGTTACCCTTCCTAAGTGGGTAAAGGATGCTACTCCTAAGACAAAGACTATCAAGAACGCTGAGAAACTTCGCAAGAACCAGCCAAAAGAAGAAGTCGCTGAAGAATCAGCCGAATAATATTCGCTGAGTCATGAAAATACTCGTCATAACGGCGAGTATTTTTTTGTCAAAAAACTACCCCGCTCGAAAGCGGGGTCTGCCGAGTACGAGTACTCGCGATGAACGTCACAGCGCGCCCTCTTAGCGGGGCAGCTGGCTTGTGAGCGCGTCAAGGGTTGGCTCATCCCATGCCCTTACCTCCATGGAGAGGCAGTGTAGCAGGTCGCTTTGCGACACGCTAAGATGGTTGAACCGCACCCGTCGATTGTCGGAAGGCTGCTGGCTAGCGTCGGAGGGTGTTCCGTGCGCTAGGTACTTTACACATGCAATGGCAACGCGACGATCCTCGGCGGACCATTGGGCCGACCGCTGGCTGTTTATGTGCCTGGCAAGTGTGGTTCCAATGCGAAGCTCAACAACTTGTTCGGGTGACTCAGGGCTAAATGGAGCCTTGAGCGTTGCGGTGGATGACATGGATTCCTCCCCAGATTTGGAATTCGTTTTCTTTAGGTTCAAAGAGAACGTGAGTATACTGTAGTAGAATTATTATAAAACGTCAACATATATGAAATTATTGATCGTGCTATACTAGAGGCACGATATCAGTAGTGTGACCGTAGTCAGACAGTGGAGGGCATATGTCAACAATCGACCAGCAATTTGTAGAATATATCGTAAAATCACTCGTTGGATTTCCCGATGACGTAGTAGTGGAGCGTATTATTGATGAGAAAGGTGTGTTACTGACGCTCACCGTCAACCCTGACGACCTTGGCCGTGTTATCGGCAAGCGTGGTGTAACAGCGCAGAGTTTGCGCACCTTGCTACGCGCGCTCGGTACGAAAAATGACGCTCGATATAACCTCAAAATTGTCAATAATGACGACGAGCGTGAAAACTATACAGTATCATCAGATGACCTTGGTGACGAGCCTGTGAAAAACTCTACAGATGAACCTGTGGATAACGGGTCAAGTCTTGCGAGAAACACACGAAAAGAGCTTGCGGAACTCGACGACCTCGATATATAATCATAAACAGTTCGAAAGCAAAAATCTTAGAACTGCGAGAACAAAGCTCTATGCGAGCAACTTCATAAGAGTTGAGAGCCTTATATGTCCGAGAAACCACCTGTCTATGGGTGGTTTTTTGGTGGATGATAATTTTTTCTTTGACGACGGTTAGGTGGCATTAACCCATAGCCATGCGGTGGCAATAATAACAAAGGGGATTATAGTCACCGTAGCAGCAGCGGGCCATGTACGAGTACTGGTTGTGTGCTTGTCGGTTCTTGATTTATCCAGGGCGCTTCTGCTCGGCTGCATAAGGTCTTTTGTGTTGGTATCTTCTGAGTCGATCGAAATATTAGGAGAGGTTTCGCGAGTCTTTCGTGCGGCAATTTCTGCATCAGGAATGGGGTCCGGTGTTATGCCGGCATGAAGGGGCTGTAAGGTTATTTTCTTTGCCTCGGCAAGACGTCGTTGCTCGTCGCTGGCAGGCTGATTGCTCTCAAATTCCACTATAATTACTCTCTATGTTTAAAGAGATAGTATAGCAGATTACACTAACCAAAACCATTATGCTCTCGGGCAGGATGGCTTTGGTTAGTGCCTGAGGGTGCCGTCATGTAATGACGGCACCCTCAGGGGATCGTTTAAGATCGGTTGCTGCGCATGTTGCGCGGGAGGCCTAGCGCGATCACATCACGATGTTCGAATGCATAGCGAGTCACCTTACTTACGAAGTAAGCTGCTGCTGCCAGAAAGATGACCATGGCTGCTAACTTCTCAGGGCTCGCCCGTGTGAAGAATGCGACCGCAAAGAACACCATTATTCCGAGCATGATGAATGCCCAGAATGCGTTGATCTGAATGTCGCGTCGGATAGTGTCGGCAGGGCGCAAGCTCTATTCCTCCTTGTTATGTGTGCGCAAATTGCGCGCGGCATGCCTTCATATGTGCACGAAAGCCTGTCCTACTATGATGTGAACGATAGATATTGTCAATGATTATAAGTAGCTATGTTATGAATAGACAAAAAAGTCAATGCCCTGTACACTGGTAAGAGATGAAAAAAATACAAGTAATTACACTCTTTCCCGAGATGTTTACGGGTGTGCTCAATAATTCCATGATGTGGAAGGCGCAGGATAAACAAGCTGCTGAGTTTACACTTATCGACCTGCGCGAATTTGGCCTTGGCCCAAGGCGCACAGTTGACGATACGCCTTATGGTGGTGGCGATGGGATGCTACTTAAGCCCGAGCCGTTGTTTGCTGCTGTCGAGAAGGCGAAGCAGAATGACCCTTCGGCAAAAGTTCTCCTTATGACGCCGCGTGGGCAGCGCTGGAAGCAAGCCATGGCCCAGTCATACGCAGACGCCGATAACGGCTATATCTTTATCTGTGGGCGTTATGAGGGCTATGATGAACGCATTGTTACACTTGTAGATCAGCAAATTAGCGTTGGCGACTATGTCTTAACTGGCGGTGAGTTGCCGGCTATGACAATTATCGATAGTATCGTTCGTTTGATTCCTGGGGTACTTGGCGGTGAGAAGAGCGCTGAAATTGAGAGTTTTAGTGACGGTGAAACGCTGGAATTTCCGCAGTACACACGCCCCGAGGTGTTTAACGATATGAAGGTGCCGGAAGTTTTACTGAGCGGCAATCATGCTGCAATTGCCAAATGGCGAGCTGAAAATTCCTTTAAGGCAGAATAAAATAAATACACCTCGAACGAGGTGTATTTAAGTTGTGGTGGGTTATCGTAGAGCGAGCAGTCACAACATGATGTTGGAGTTATGTTTGTTTTAGTAACTTTCGCTGTGTTTAACAATACGGGAGACTCGGCAAAAGCGCAAGCAGAATAATCAAAATAACAACATTTTGTAAGCAGAGGAGATGGGAATATACTACCTATATGACATTCTTTGTAGCTGCTACGCCCGCACCAAAACCAAAAACTTATAACGCGCCGAAAGTTGCTCTGATTGCAGCGGCTATTATTTTAATCCTGACGCTTGCTCAATTATTTCATTTCGAAGATTTCGTACCGCTTATCGAAACCTTTGGCTTACCAGGCGGGGTATTCGTTGCACAGCTTTTTGCCACTAGCATTGTCGTGCTTGAAGTTGCGACACTGCCGTTTTTGCTTCGGATGCGCCTCAGTAATGCTATGCGTTTTGTGTCAATGGTGTGTGGTTGGCTGGTGGTCGTACTGTGGATGCTCGTGCAGTTATATCTCACTATTTCGCACCCCGACATACATAATAATGGGCTTGTGGGTTCGGTCATGGAAGTTGGTGCTGGCTGGTGGTCGGTATTCGCACTTGCTGCGCTTGGTCTTTTGGTCGCATGGGCTAGCTGGGGTATGTGGCCGCTTGCTCGTCGTCGCAAATAGGTTGCACGTTGATCATGCCGAGCGTATGATGAGAGTACATAAGCGGAGGGTGACAACATGGAGTCAATTCGTAAACTTGAGTATATGATAGCGCAGTGGTACAGCCGAGCGCCGCACCTGCCTGTTAAAAGTCAGATATGGCTCGCTCAGAATGTCTGGTGGATTGGACTTATCGGACTGGCGCTTGGTTCGTTTGGTGTACTAAGCGTATTGGCGGTAACCTTTTGGGCAAGTACCGCGATAGGCCTATATGGTGGCGTAGCAGGGGTTGTAGCGGGAAGCTTAGCATTTATCGCAGTGCTCGTCGCACTGGGGTTTTCGATAGTCATGCTCGCACTGCTTGGTATGGCGATCGCTCCATTAAAAGCTGGCAAGAAAAAGGGCTGGGATCTCCTGTTTATTTCAGCACTGCTTAGTTTCGCCTCGACCGTTGTCGGCTTTCTTCTTAGTTTTAATCCAGGCAGTCTAATTGTCGGCCTGTTCGGAAGTGTCGTGATGGGCTACTTCCTGTTTGAGATTCATTCGTACTTCAAAGTGGATAGGCTAGAAATGAAACGCGATATGTAGTTTATGCTTATCGTTTGTGCATGAAGTAATATATCAGCCCAAGTGACGGCACCGCACTGATTGCAATAACGACCCAGAACATCATCGGCATATTTGCGCCTGGAATATCGACATTCATGCCAAAAAGGCCAGCTACCATGGTGGGAATGGTGAAGGCCATGGTGATAACCGTCAGAATACGCATCGTCTCGTTGAGTCGCGTGTCCATAACGGCTCGGTAGGAGTCGCGTAGATTGGTGATGGTACGCAACAAACTCGTACATCGTGCAATAAGCTGCTCCAGATCAACCGAAAGATCTTCGATAAGATCGCGATCATCTTCGTATAGATTGATAATTTTACTATTGAGGAGTTTTTCGAGCGCGGTGTTTGTTGGGATAAGCGCATCAAGGTAATCGTTAAGCTTGCGCTCGTATTCGACGAGCCTGGTAATTTCTTTTGGGTTGAGATTGCGAACGTCGCTTGTTGCGGCACGCATCTGGCGGTTGATTTGTGCAACTCGCGTGCCGTATTGTCGCGTAATGGCGTCGATCATATGCATGAATAGCTTTGTCTTTTGAGTGGTGGGAATATGCACCTTATCAATAAATGGCTGCCATAGGCGACCGAGCGGATCACGACTCACGGTAACGACTTGCTTTTGGCCGATGGCAAAAAGGATTGGCGTGGTGAAATCGTTAAAATCATCGTCGGTGTCGGGTAGCCGAGTGATAAAATATGTCCAATCGTTCTCCGAATCGATACGGGGCACTTCGTGTGGGTCGAGGCTGTCGCGCAGAATATCGCCGTCAAGACCTAGCTCTATGAGTGTGGCTAACTCATCCTCCCCGGGCCGCTCACAGCGCACCCAGCTCCCTGAGAGCAGTTCTTGAGTGGGGGCAATTTGTGGCGAGTGGCTAACTGAGCGGTAGAACGTAATCATCTATATATGATAGCATTACTTTATCGTTAAAATTGGCATACTATTGCTGTGTCTGCATCGCATTTATCTTTTGGTCGAACACCTAGATGGCAAATTCAGTTAGTCGAGGGTGTATATGCAGTATATGCCACCAGTTTCTCCCGTGTTTGTTGTTGTGTTTCGTAATCCAACGTCAGGACAGCTCGTGATTCCAGCGAAGGCTGCGTATATATCTCGGTTTGTTGTATGATAAAGTGCTCCACGTCTCGGGGTGTTGGCGCCGCCTTCTGTGATGTCGGTCGTGTCGGGTTCGGGAAATGTGTTCATGTAAGGTGCGAGTTGATTTGTAAAACTCGTATTTACGACCCAGGTAGTGCTGTTCCAGCATTGAGAGTTATTTCCTGCATATGTCGTGGGCGCGCCCAGACATGAGTGTACACTAGGCCATGTTCCTGTATCGGCATTATATAGCTTGATTGCTTTCGACCAGGCGGTAATTGCGCTGACTGTTTTTGCATT
>CAMPKW010000003.1 GCA_946887425.1 uncultured Candidatus Saccharibacteria bacterium
GAAAGCATATTAAGCGCGAAACTAACTTCAAGATAAGATTTCCCTATGAGGACACTGAAAGACTATCAGTTTGATAGGTGCAAGGTGGAAGTGCAGCAATGCATGTAGCTGAAGCATACTAACAGTCCCATCGCCTTTTTATGTCCTTATCACTCCAGTTAACACTTGTGTTAACGAAAGTGATGAGGTAGACTTAACTAGTAATTGATGATAATCATCAAGAACGTCAGTTTTTAAAAACTTACATTCAAACTACCGTGTCCAAAAGTTTTGGACATCGAAGCAAGGTTTTGACCCACTGATCTCTTTATATCAGCGCAAAGTGTCTAAAACCTTACTTCGGTGCCCATGGCGCTGGGGAAATACCTGTTCTCATTCCGAACACAGAAGTCAAGCTCAGCAGCGGCGATTATACTGCCACAAGTGGGAAACTAGCACGGTGCCGAATTATAAGAAGACCATCCGAATAGGGTGGTCTTTTTCTTTGTTTTAAAATTATTATGGTTATATGCCGTACGTTTAGTCTCCTGGCTTGTGATACAATACCGGTATGGAAATGCGCCTAGGCGACCATCTGGATGATGACCTCTTTCTTTATGAGCGTTCACGCTTTCGATCAGCCACTGTCGGTGTCGTCATTATGTCTATCTTGACGATGGGGCTGGGTATTGTGGTGTGGCGCGTGGTAACTGACCTGCTGCATAGCCAAATTACTACTTTGCAGATAGCAGCGACAACCCTGGGTGTTGCTCTCATTATTACAGTCATCGTATGGTTATATCTGATCGTGAGGCTCATTGTGCGGTTTTATACGTACAGGATAGTGCTGCTTGAAAAGTGCCGAGGTGTATTGCTTAGTGGCATCACTCTGGCTGTCGCCTTGTTGCTGGCTGCGCTAGTCCCAGTCGTTGTTATATTCTTCAACCCCATCGTATAGATGAGGTCACGTAAAATATTGCTTATGCTAAAATAGGTATAGATGTTTTTGACACAAAAACTAATGCCACTATGGCATAAGCTACGTGCTAAATTATCGAAAAGGATAGTGGTAATATCCTTATTCGGACTTCTTTTTGTTGTGTATGCGATTGCGTTTTTTCCGCGCACAGTACAGTTTTCGTATGCCGGGCCAACGTGTGTGCCCCAGTTCACTATTTTTCCTCAAGTGCTAAGAGGTGAGGGCAGTGCTGCGTATCAACTTACAACCGAGGACGAAACAAAGGTTTTTGGCTATCCAGTCTTTGCACATTCTGTGTGCGCCCAGCCTGTTGACGCGCCTAAACACGGGGAGACGCATGTCAGTCTTGCGCCGTTTGGCTGGTTTATCGGCAAGAAAAACTTTGTGATTAAAGCCGGCCATCATTCTACAATCAATCTTGAGCAGCTAGATAAGCCTCTTCCGACTGCTCACCCTTTTAAACTGGTCTTATCTCAGCCGGATACAACCTTTACGTATAGAGTTACGGCCAATCAAAAAACAACTGACTGTAATCCGTTGGGTAGTGCGGTACTTTGCGATTTGCAAGAGGTGGGACTGACACAGGGGAGCGAATACACACTAAATATAGATCGATACTTCAAAACTAAAAAAGTCGAGACTATTGTCCAAAAGAATATAAAAACATTGCCAGCCGTAGTAGTGACCGACGCTTCGGTGATCAATGACCAGACCGTGTACGATAAGCCAACGACTTTTACATTTACACTGGATAAACCATTAAAATCCGCCAAGGCGTCGGTATCTGTCACTACAGGGAGCGATCCTTCTAAGGAGGTGGCAGCGGTAACGGAGGTAGACGACGGCATTGTTACTGTTAGGTTGAAAGACCAGCTTGTCCGATCGAGTAGTTACGCGATTACGTTGCAACAAGTCGAGGCGACTGACGGCAGCTCATTAGCCGCGCCACATACGGTAAGCTTCAAAGTGTCAGGTGGTCCGAAGGTGACGGGCGTGAGTGTGGGCGGGTCGGGTGTTGCGTCAAATGCGACAATTACTCTTCAATTTGATCAGCCGATTCATGATGCACAGGATGTGACTAAATTTATCACCGTGACTGGCGGTGGGGCGGCAATAACCAAATCGAAAGACAAAGTAATTGTGAAATTAGCAGGCCTTCCTCGGTGCACGGACTTTACTATAAAGGCCGCCAAGGGTCTGAAGAGCCAGTATGATATTGAGAATCTTGCCGAATGGCAGCACGTCTCGAGAACTACCTGTCACACAGTCTCGACTATCGGCTACTCTGTACAGGGAAGGCCGATTAATGCGTACTATTTTGGGAGTGGCGCCACAACCGTGCTATACGCCGGTGCGATTCACGGCAATGAGCAGAGTAGTCGTCATATTACGCAGCAGTGGATAGCTGAACTTGAGGCAAAGGCTCGAGAGATCCCTGCTGATCGCCAGATCGTTGTCGTCCCAGTGGTCAATCCGGATGGTACGGCGCGCTCCGGGAGGAATAACGCTCGTAACGTAAACTTGAATCGTAATTTCCCAACTTTCAATTGGGTATCGGACACAACTGTGTCGGGTGGGTCTGTCGAAAAAGGAGCTGGCGGTCCGTCGCCCTTGTCTGAGCCTGAATCAAAAGCACTTGCGCACTTTACGCTCAGTTTGCGGCCTCGTTTTGTGGTGACATACCATAGCAAGGGCTCACTAGTGAATTCAAATGACGTCGGCATATCAATTAACCTAGGGCGGCAGTATGCTCGTCTTGCTGGCTATAGTTATATTTCTAATGCCGCAACGAATGATACATTTGGCTTCACGATGACAGGTACATACGAGGATTGGCTTATCGAACAAGGTATCCCAGCCATCCTCATTGAGTTGAATACGGACAATGGATATCATTTTACGCAAAATAGAGCGGCACTATGGGCGATGGCTCGTGGCTAGTGCTGCGCTCGCTATCTAGTAGTATCTAGTGCCTAGGTGTTTTGGCGGAGTATGAGGTTTGTAGGAAAAAGGGAGCTATAGCTCATGTGAGCCAGTATCCTCTTAAGCGTATGCCTAATGTAAGAAGGGCTGTAAAAGAGTGTGAAATAAAAAAACGACCAATCTCGCAGATATGGTCGTTTTTTAATTTGAATCTAAATTTGGGATTCAAACAGGTGCTTATTAATAATATAGCATGAGGTAAATAAGCGCAACAGTACAAATACAATAAAAAAGTGCTTATGTACATATTGACAAAAAGCACATGCTATGCTATATTAAAAACATACACATGTCATATGTGAGGTAATCAAGAGGAGAACAATCATGGCAGGAACAAAAGCCGGTGGTCAATTGGCCGCAAAGCGTAACAAAGAACTTCACGGTGCAGACTTTTACGCTCGTATTGGAGCAAAAGGTGGCAAAAATGGCCGTACTGGTGGATTTGCCGCCAACCCTGAACTAGCGCGTATTGCTGGTGCAAAGGGTGGACGCATTTCACGTCGCAAGAAAGTGACGCAGGCTGATCTAGAGCTAGCCGCGTAGGTTACTCCGAACTATTAAAAAACGCCGTATTTACGGCGTTTTTTAATTATTTAAGCTGTAGCGACGGAGACTGCAGATGCGTGCATCATTGACGCGCCATGTACGTTGGCAAGCGACGCATCGATAGTGATGCTTTTTGCTTTGTACACCAGTTGCGTGACAATTTGGGCATGTACTGCGCGCATGTAGCCAATCTCGATACGTGTCGAGAGAATTTTGGATGGTCGTATCTGTAATGGTGGCATTGTATTTTAGACTGAGCGTTGCTTTGGCGTATTGCCACGCATCACGCTCCATAGTAATAAGCTGGATATCACGGTCGTAGTCGCAGTGGCCGAGGAGGGCGTGGGCGAGTTCGTGCAGTGTGTGTTCTTTAATGTGCTTATCCGTAGGATCATAGATGATCTCTAGTGTGCTGGGTGCCCAGAGAAAATGATCGCCCGGACGAAACGTATACTCAGGGTAGTCAGCGGTGAGCTTATTTAAGAACGAGACTGTCGAGGGCATAATAATAACATCCGTATACAACGGCTTCTTCTGGGTGTGTTGCCTGTACGCAGGGAGGCACTGCAATATGAGCTGGTAACTTCTCCGCTAAGAGTGCCATGAGCTGATCGCCATAACGATCGAAATAGGTACCAATACTACCTCCTATAATAATGATATCTGGCTGGATCATTGGAATGAGGACAAGAAGCCCTCGGCTGATGCGGTCGGCAATGTGATTCCAAGTGGAGTCATCGGTGATATCTCGTGCAAATCGCTTATAGGTGGTGTGAATAGCACTACCCGAGGCAAACGATTCCCATTCGCGCACGACGCCGTCAAACTCGATCATAATGCGACCGCCTTCGCTGAGGCGAAGGCCTGGATCGATCACGCCACCAGTGATCATACCAGTGCCGATGCCAGTGCTGACGGTGACATAGAGTGATGAATCGGGTACGGGTTCGAGGCTACGCGTTTCGGCGAGGCCAGCGAGATTGGCGTCGTTTTCGACGAGGAGAGGGGTGTTTGGAAAAGATACTCCAAGGGCCGCTCGGACATCGAAATTCTTCCAGCCAAGGTGATTGCACCAAAGGGCTACACCGTTCTTTACGATACCTGGTAGGGCAATGACGATACTGTCAATCGCTTCACCTTTGGCGATGTTGCGAATTGTGGTTGTGAGCTGGCTGATGTATTCACTAGTGCTTGTGGGCGTGGGAAATTTCTGTGAATTTTCAAGCACACCAGCCTCCGAAAAACTTGCAACAAGCGTTTTCGTACCCCCTGTATCAACCGCAATTAACATGCTTTTAGTGTAGCATAGATTACCTCACATTGCTCTCGGTTGAAAAGGTGGTATACTATAAAAAAGACGAAAGGTGTTGAGGTGATTAAACAAGCGAGTACACGAACAAATCAGGGTGGTTCGATACTTATATTTACTATTGTCGCAGTCGTGCTGGCGCTTGCTCTTGTGGGCGCGGTGATGTTTGTCCGCAACAAGGGTGAGGTGGCTCAAACACAGGTGCCTATCATGGGTCCGGTGACGCCTCCAGGAGAGGCATCTGACGAGAGTGCTGGTGGCAATGAGAGCGAAGAGGCGACAGATACTGCACCTCGAAATACTCCAGTTACTGATAGTGAATCATCGAATGACGCGCCTTCTTCAGCGACTGAATTGCCAAAGACAGGTCCAGCTGATGTGATTGGTGGCGCGCTCGTGATTGCTCTTGTAACGATGACGCTCGTTAGCTATATTCGTTCACGACATCTTTCTTGGCAGCTCTAGTCGACCTCTTTGACTTGCACGTATATCTGAGGTACAATAATAGATAGTCTAGGGGCGCTGTATTTAATGCGCTTCAGGAATATCAATTAAGGAAGGAGTCTTACTAAGACTTATGGCAAAAGCCACAATAACAATGGATGACTTGCTCGCTGGTGCGGATGACAGCGTTAAGCAAATAACAGCTGGTGATATGATCACCGGAACAGTATTAACACTTCGCAAACACGAAGTTCTTATTGACCTTGGTGCTCAGGGTGTTGGTTTTGTACCACGCCGTGAAGTTGGTTTTTCACGTGCCCTTAAGGTAGGTGATGAAGTAACGGCAAGTGTTGTTGATTCAGAGCTCGATAACGGCTACTCACTACTTTCACTTCGCAAGGCTGCGAAGGATCGCGGCTGGGAAGATGTTGCCGCTCGTCAAGAGAGTGGTGAAATCATTGAAGTATCTCCATACGATGCAAACCGTGGTGGTCTACTTGTTGAATTTGAAGGCGTTCGCGGATTCCTGCCTGTGTCACAGCTTTCAGCAGAACACTACCCACGCGTTGGTTCAAGCGACAAAGATGAAATTCTTCAGCGCCTGAACGCACTTATTGGCCAGTCACTCAAGGTTCGTATCCTTGATGCAGACCGTAAGGCAAACAAATTGATCTTCTCTGAAAAGGAAGCGATCAAAGACGGCCTTGCTGCTCGCTTTGAAAAACTTGCTGTTGGCGACGCTGTTAAAGGTGTTGTTACTGGTGTGGTTGATTTCGGTGTATTCGTTAATGTCGAGGGCATTGAAGGTTTGGTTCACATCTCAGAAATTAGCTGGGAGCGTGTCAACAACCCAAGCGACTACGTAAAGGTTGGTCAAACAATCGAAGCGAAGATTATTGCTATCGACAAGGATCGCCTTAGTCTTAGCATTAAGCAACTTTCTGAAGACCCATGGTTCCAGGAAGTTGGTCAGTTTAAGCCAGGTGCTGATGTTGAAGGTACGGTTACTCGTATCACACCATTTGGTGCATTCGTACAAATCAGCCCAGCTGTCGAGGCCCTTGTCCACGTAAGTGAACTTGGCGGTGATGACACTGACCCTGAGAAAGTCTTTACATTGAATGAGCGAAAAAGCTTCGTTGTTCTTGATATCGACAAGGATAATCGCAAGATTTCACTTAGCCTCGGCAAAAAATAATTTCCGAGCAATCTAACCTAAAACAATCCCGTTAAAGAGTGACGGGCGAAAGGAGCTTTCAATATGGCAGAAAAAGTAGTTGTTGTCGCTGACTCAATTACCGTAGGTGAGCTAGCTGAAACGCTTAATTTGCCCGTCACTACTTTAATTGGTGAGTTGTTTAAAAACGGTATTGTTGCCACTATTAACCAACGAATTGATTTTGAGACGGCAACAATTATCGTTGAAGAGCTTGGTCTCGACGTTGAGCTTGAGAAGAAGGCAGCTCAAGCTGCCGCTGAGCGAAAGACGCATGTCCTTTCGGATAAAGCTGTTGATCGTCCACCGATTGTGGCAGTCATGGGTCACGTTGACCACGGCAAAACGAGTCTTCTCGATGCTATTCTTGGCCAAAAGGTTGTCGACGGTGAAGCGGGCGGTATCACGCAGCATATTAGTGCGTATCAGACGGTTCGCAAAGAGCGCTCGATTACACTTCTTGATACACCTGGCCACGAAGCCTTTGCGGCACTTCGTCAGCACGGCGCGACACTTACCGACGTGGTCATTATTGTGGTTGCAGCCGATGACGGCGTAAAGCCGCAGACAATCGAGGCGATTCGTTTCGCAAAAACAGCTAACGCCAAGATTGTGGTTGCGATCAATAAAATCGACAAAGAAACTGCCAATCCCCAGCTCGTTAAGACACAACTCGCCTCTGAACACGGCCTCAACCCAGAAGAGTGGGGCGGTGATACGGTCATGGTTGAGGTGAGTGCGAAGACTGGCCAGAATATCGATAAGTTACTTGATATGGTCTTGCTCGTGGCGGACCTTGAGGAGTTGAAAGCTGATATCGATACCCCAGCTGAGGGGCTTGTCATTGAATCGCACATGGAAACAGGTCGCGGTTCAGTCGTTGGACTGCTTGTTGAGCAGGGCGAATTAAAGCCAGGTCATTTCTTGGTGGCTGGTACGGCTTACGGTAAGATTCGTACACTCCTTGATTTTACAGGTAAAACGCTCAAGAGCGCTGGTCCATCCACTCCGGTGACTGTGACTGGCTTTAAAGAACTGCCACAATTTGGCGATGTCTTTACGATCGTGAAGAATGAAAAAGAGGCTCGTCATGCTACTGAAGTCGCTCGCATCGAGCGCGAGAAAAACGCTGCCAGCACGAATGTGACCGGCGCCGACCTTCTTAAGATGATGAATCAAAAGCATGACTCACAAGATCTTAATGTGATCATTAAAGCCGACGTGCAAGGTTCGCTTACCTCTGTGATGGATAGTCTTCGTCTTGTCGATACGGAAGGGGAGATCACCCTTCGTATTATCGGTAGTGGTGTGGGTAATATCTCAGAAAACGATATTCGTCTGGCTTCTGACGAGAACACAATCATCTATGGTTTCAACGTTGAACTTCCGCCGGCTGTAAAGCGTCTTGCAATGCGCGATAAGGTACAAGTTCGCCTCTATAAGGTGATCTACGAACTGCTTGACGATGCTCGCAACTCAATGGAAGCAATGCTTGCACCTGAAGTTGTTGAGACTGAAATTGGTACTATGACAATCAAGGGCATCTTCCGTACCCTGAAGGACGAAGTCATCGCCGGTGGCGAGGTGACGAGCGGTAAAGCTGTGCCGAATGTGCTTGTACGCGTGAAGCGCGGCAAGGAACAGCTCGGTGAAGTTGAGATCACGAAGGTCCAGCGCCAGCAGCAAGAGGCGAAAGAAGTCTTTGAAGGTGAGATGTGTGGTATTTCACTCAAGACGACTAAGAAGTTGTTACTTGAAGAGGGTGATAAGCTCGAATTCTTTACTCGCGAGCTCGTGAAGCGAACGCTCAAGTAGACCGCACTGTTTACTAATATAAAATACACTCCGCATGGAGTGTATTTTATATCGGCAGGGAAATGGCCCACTAATCTTTAGAATTAAGATTGTCGGTGTTGTCGGCAATTTCGCCGAGAAGGATATCGATTTCATCTTTGATGATTTCATGCAGATCGGGTACGTTGGTGGTCATCCAGGCCTGAGTTGCTTCGTCATCACCGCTTTCCTGTAGCTTGGCAAGTTCTTCGAGTTGGTTATCATCAAGACTGTCGGTAATCTCAATGCCAACTCGCTCTTCAAGCGTCTCGTTAAGGTGTACTAAGAGTTTTTCTTCTTCATTGGCGTCAAGGTTGATGCCAACTGAAAGGAGTAGTTTTTTTGTAATAAACGGTTGCATGATGATAATGATCTTTCTGTATTAGATGTGTTTTATTGAATTATAACTTATCTTGATCGATGTGGGTGCTGTAAGTGGTGCGTCCAGCTGATAGGGCGGCTTGAACCGCGGCCCTGCCCGCACGAAGCGGACTGAGTGCACGCCGTCCTTTTTCCGCAGTTGCGTCAATGGTATCTTTGCCAGTTTCTTTTGCTGAGTCGACAAAGCCCAGGAAAGTATCTTTTCGTGCCGACCATCGATCGCGACGCGCCTGGCGACGCTGTTTTGCGGCATTGGATAAGTCATCGAGCTTTGTGCGGATTGCTTCTTTGGCATCGTATAGACCTTCCTTGGTCGCTTCGGCTGCGTACATGCCTTTTAGACGGCCTGTTTCGATGAGGTCTATAGTCGTGTCTTTGATCTTCTCGCTGGCATACATGGCCTTAAGGGCGCCAGTTTCAGCAAGGTTTGCACCTGCTTTGTAGGTGTTGACAGCACCTTTTGCCGTAGCTTCTACGGTAAGGAAGCTAATGCCAAGGGCAATATCACCGCTGGCCTGAGCTATCTTAAGGGCGGTTTCGCCAGTAGTGCGCGCCATGTTTTTCGCGGCTTCAATTGTATCGACAGCACTTTCGATAGTATTATCGACAAATTCCTGACGATCCGCACGACGATGCTCTTTGTCGAGAAGGGTCTGTCCAGTGAACTGCTGTGATGCGTCACCAGACTCTGCCAGGTTGCTGATATGATCCGTGTAGCCGAAGTTGTCAACTGCTCGGTATTCTTTTAGTGCGTTCTTGTGCGCCTTATTGATTGCTCGTTGCTCAAGAAAATTTGCAATACGACCAAGCGTATTAGCTGCACGAGATGTTTCTCGGTGATCGGGCGTGAACTCTGCTTCGGCGGTGGAGGGTGCGCCATTAACGATAATATCAAGCTGCTCGGTCGTAGGGGTCTCTACTTGAATTCGATTTGGAGTGTGATGTTGGAGTGTTTCGCTCATGCGAGTTGTTCCTTTGTTTGTGTTTTTTGATTTATGTGTTTATTATAAGCATAACTATTAAAAAAGTCAATGGTTACTATAAAATAATTCTTTCAATATAACAAAAAACACCCCTTAGGTGCGTGATGAAGTTCGTGATAAGTTGTGTTCCCGGAGGAGCGTGAAAGGGAACTAAAAGTTCCGCAGTCACGCTCCTCGCGGGGTCCACTCTCAGCTGCTGATTGCCACCAGGTGCTCGGCGTGAGCCTTGAGGTGATTGAATGAATCTTCCTCGAGGAACATCTTGTCGCTGTTGCCCCACTTGCCAGCTTTGGCGTTCTCGACGGCCGTCTTGATTTCATCGGCCGACGCCTTGACGTCGCTCTTGGGCAGGCTGTCTTTGAAGCGCGCTTCGGTGTCGGCGGACGCCTTATCGGCGGCCTCCTTGACCTGATCATCGCGCTTCTTGACGATGTCCTGGGCGAACTTGCTGTAGTTGCCACCGGTAAGGGTGACACCATTGAATTTCGAGCCAATTTCACTCATGGCGTCTGTCATCTCTTTGTTCTTCTTCTCGAGGTCCTTCTGGGCCTGTGAGGTCGCGGCTGACGTAGCGAGGGGGGTTCCCTCGTCGTCGACCTTGAGCTCGTTTGAGAGAAGAAGCTTTTCGAGCGCCTTCTTCTGGCCGACCGTGAGCTTGTTGCTGTCGATGAGGGCCTGGACGGCCTCCTGTTCGACAGACACTGCTGCTGATCCGCCACCGATGGCCTTGGTTGCCTGGGTGCCCCCGTTGGGATTCTCAACGAATTCCTTGAGGCGCCGCAGGGCATCCTTGTCGCTGTCGTTCTCGCTGAGGTAGGAACCGACGGCGACTGCCGTATCGGACTTGAGCTCGTTGAGGTCTTCGGCGATCTTGTTCGCTCCAAGTCCGGCAAGGGAGTTGAAGAGGTCAAGTGCGTTGGTGTTCGTGGTCATGGTGTACTTCTTTCCGGGCCCGTAGGCCCTTTTTGGAGGGTCTTCGGGTTGGGATTCGGCACACGCGCGTGGTGCCGAACTGAAGTATCTCTCATGGGGAGGGGTACTTCTTTATCGGCGCCACGATGAACATGTCATTTAGCTTAAGAGTGGTACCGTACGAATGTTATAGGTATAACCTTCCAGTACGGCACGCCACGATTCATGAAAGTATGTATCGCAGGGTGGCGTACTGGAGATCGGACGGTGATGTGTAGTTGCGGTTGCTCGATTGCTCAAGCGACATGAATGCATACTAACATCTAAATCATAATTTGTCAATACACTATGATAGCATGTTGACAAAATGTACATAAAATGATAGTATGCAGTTAACACGTTCTTATGGATGTGGAATACGGATAGATTACCTTGAAGGCATATCCGTAGTAGACCTTTAACAATCAGCTTACATGTTTATACATAGATGCTAAATTGCCGTAGTACAACTCTTTCTTCAACCTTAATATATTAGCTATGAAGATTGAATGGTGAGTTGTGCTACGGTAGAAACATTTTTTTGTTTCCTTAGCACAAATAATTACTGTAGAACTCGTACGTCATACAAAATTCTTCTCTTGGCGAGGGGCAGTATATAAAGATAATGAATGTTGTCTTTATATACTGTCTCTTGCCTTCGGGGAGGACAGCGCGCTAGCCGGATGGCTTGTCGTGTGACCAACAACCCCGAAAGGGGAGGAGAAAAACAATGACTACACCAGCAACTCCCGCTGTGCCTCTTCGTCCGGCTTCCGCTTCGGCGGCAACTCCTAAGAAGAAGCGCATGTGGCTCACTTCCGGTTTGATCAGTCTCGGCTTTGCAGTCGCGACACTTGGCCTTGCTATGCTCGGATTGTTCCTCGTCCCGTCCTTCACGAACCCGAGGTTCCTTGCGAACCTCGGGGTGGTCGGCCTGGTCGTCGCTTTCCTGTTGCTCGCTTGGTTGACGATCGACAATACCAGAGTGGAATCCCGTGTGGTGCGAGGAGTCCTACTCCTCGTGTCTTTTGTGCTGTTTGGCTTCGCCCTCAAGTTGGACTGGTTTACTCAGTTCGATTGGTTGGCGGCTGGCCTCGCGGCAGGCGCATTGGGGATCATCATCGCCGCAACCGTTCTTTTTGAGATTCGGCGACGCATGAAGCGCTAGAGTTCTTGCAGTACCGAGCAGCAGGGAAGGGGTTATTTATAGCCCTGGACCTGCTGCTCGGAAGAACACACTTCTGTGTATGTACATGTGATATGATTGACTTTTTAATGATATTATGGTAATGTTTAATTACCTAAACGGGTAAATAATTATGACAACTCCTGAAGCAGCATCTACTACTCCCAATCACCATTCTGAGCCAGAACGCGTTAATAAGCGCGCCTTTACCATTGCGGAAATCGCAGCGTTACGAGCGCGCCTGAATGAGGTTACACCCGCTGATGGTGAATCTCCCGAGGATTTCGCTATTCGACAGAAACTGAACAGCGAGCAAGAAATTAGTACCTATGCTACTACTAACGGGTTTAACGAGCGTCATCAAAAGTATAATATCCTCACTACCCAGCTTCAAGATATCGTAGAGACACCAGACTACAACTGGCATGTAGGCCCTCGTGTGTATGAGGTCAATGCCCTTGGTGTGCCACTCAGAGATGCTGACGGTAATGCCATGTACGAGAATGCGCCTTCTGGACAAGAGAAGGTTTGGGTGTTGCAGGGCGAATTATTTGGCGGCATACTGTCAGAAACAGCTGGTGACGATCGACATGCTGTGCCTACGGATGCTTCTGCTGATGGACGTTATGTCTTCTCTGATGAGCAATTGGCGATACGTGACGCTTATCGTACAGAGGATGAGCAATTGGCTCGCGCTGAAGCGCGTCGCTTCCGTGTTGGGATGCTTGCGGGCAAGGAAAAGCGCAATCAAATTGAAGCAGAAATTGAACCTGCAGCGATCGCTTATATCAATCAGGCGCAGTTGTTTGACGAAGTGCAGGAACAAAAATATCGCACAATGTTTCCTGATATTAGTGACGAAGCCTTGGCGAAAAAAATGGCAAGTTATCACACTGCAAAGCAGCGCCTTCATGATCTACGCACTGAGCACGAGGCTGAAAACGGTTATCATAAATTCGGCGCGCTGAGTAAAGCGCATAATAAGATTTCGTCATGGTATGGCGGTTTGTCTCGCAAGGAAAAGCTAGGCGTTGCCGGTGCTGGTGTTGTGGCCGCAGGCCTACTTGGCTTAGCGCTTAGTCCGCTCGGAGCTGCTGGTGTTGGTATTTTGGCGGGTGCAAAAGGGTATCGCTCATACATGCAATCACGCTCAAAGCTATACGAGCGGCCTACTGAGGTTGAAACGATTCAATCAACAAACGAGCAGGGCAGTAAGACACTTGATGATCTGCAGATTGAAGCACGTGATAAGATGACAGCCGCTCGCAGTGAGCGTATTGAAAAGACTGACAAGGTAAATAGGAATGCTCGCATTACGACGGCACTCGGTGGCCTAGTTCTGGGAGGTGCTTTAGTTCAGCAAGCCGTTGAGCATTGGGGTGATATTCAACACTTCTTTGGTGGCCGCGATGCTGTACCTCAAGATGGTATCAACGGGGCACCGGGTGAGACACCTCCACCTGTTGAAGTGCCTAGGGCGCCAGTTCCTCCCGAGGCTCCTGATGTGATTAAGCCATCAGATACTCCTGATGTAGCCGATGCCATACGAGATTCATTTGGGGGGGGAGGCTCGCCGAGTGGCGACTGGGCCCCTGGTAATGTTGATAATTACATCACGGGCGATCTGGGCGCGACAGAGTTTACGCCTGCTGGACTTGGTAACTTCCACCAATGGGTAGATGGTTACTCGGTTCGCTCTGGCGATTCAATCTGGAGTCTTTCTGAAAATTATCTCCACGCGCAAGGTGTCGCAAATCCAAGTGTTTACCAGATTGATGCTGTAAAAGATACGGTTCTAGCCGACCTTAAGGCTCGCGGCCTTGTTGGTGCGAATGGCTGGTTGTCAGCTGGCCAAAGCTTACATATTAAGTAAGTGATATAATCAAAGATGAGTAGAATTAATAAATGGCGGTATATTCATGTTTCAACTAGATGATAAATTTTTAGCAGATATTGGGCTTAATGAGCTTCCAGCTGAGCAGAAACAAGCGTTTTTGCAACACATCTACGAGGAGCTTGAGCTACGGGTTGGCACAAAGCTTTCTGAGGGTCTCAGTGATGAGCAGCTTGAAGAATTTGAGGCAATTATCGATAGAAAAGATGATGCTATTGTGGCTTGGCTAAATCAGCATGCGCCGAATTATCACACAGATGAGGTATTCACTCGTTTGCAACAAGCGACGCAGGCCGACCCGAACGACCCTGCCTTGCGTGCTGAATATACAGCAACTAAGTGGTTGGAGGTGAATCGTCCTGATTATCGACAAGTAGTCGCGCAGGTGCTTGACGAGCTTAAGAAAGAGATCGTCGGCAACCGCGATAAGATTTTAAACTAGGCGGGATAGCCGCGAAGAAAGGCTGCGCTGTCCATTGTGCGGCCGCTCGGAGCAATAAGCTCGTCGATTGAAAGAAATGCACCATCTTGGCAGAGAATGTCGAGGGGTGTATTTTTTTCATATGAGACATGTGCCTTGGTGATGATCACGGGAATATTATGGATATTAATTTTTGTTTTTGGAAAACCGATGTGTGCACGCACGAGACGTTCGGCAGCTTGGGCCGAGAGGGTGTCTGGCACGAGTGTCGCATCTTGTTTTTGGAGCAACTCGCAGTAGATAGCGCGTGATTCGTCTTGGTCGATCGGTTGCAATGACCCATCTATGATTTGAGGCAATGTCTCGATGAGAAGGTCGGTGCCAATAGTTGCAAGCGTATGATAAAGTTCGGGTCGTGTTTCGGCGCCAGAGAGTGGGTATTCTTTTGCTGCGTAGACTGGGCCGGCATCCATTTTTGCCGATAGCTGCATGATTGAAACACCGGTTGTGCTATCGCCGTGTTTAATTGCGGATTCGATCGGCGACGGTCCGCGGTAAAGCGGCAGAAGTGACGGATGGAGGTTGATAATACCAGGATCAAATAGGTCGATGATTGATTGTGGAATAATTTTTCCGTAACTCACGAGTACACCAATAGGATGGTCGAGCGCCTGGATATGCGCGGTGAGGTCACTGAGTTTCTGGGGCTGCAAAACGGGAATATTGTGACGCTCGGCAACGACCTTGACGCTTGGCGGTACGAGCTGTTGGCCGCGACCTTTGCGACTGTCGGGCTTAGTAACGACGGCCGCAATAGTGTAGCCAGCTTCAATCAGGCCAGTAAGAGCGGTGAGGCTAAATTCCTCAGTCCCAAAGAATACGAGAGTCTTTGACATGTTCATCATAATCAAGTGGTTGCAACTCGCCTTTCTCGTCGAGGGTATAAAATGCTTCGGAGTTGTCGCGGATGTGATCGATAAAAACAATGCCATTGGTATGGTCGACTTCGTGCTGGATGACGCGGGCCAAGAATCCTTCGGCGCGCAGACGCACTTCGTTGCCATCTACATCAAGAGCTTTGACGCGGATCTTTGTATAGCGAGGCACCTTGCCGTAGACGTGACTAACGCTTAGGCAACCTTCGTAATCGTATTCTACTTCACCTTCGTATTTTACAATTTCGGGATTAATAAGCGCGGTAAAATCGCGGCATGATTTATCGTCAAAGTCGCTACGGACAATGACGGCACGTTCAAGCCGATCGATTTGAACGGCGGCGAGCGCAGCGCTAATTTCGTGAGGGCGAGAATCTTCCCAGTCGAGAGCGGCTGATGTCATGTCGTCGATTAGCTTAATGGTGTCATCGGTTACGACATGGACTTTGGTTGATTTAGTACGCAGATGGGCGTTCGGCAGGGTAATAATGGCTTCTTTTTTCATTTCCCCTAGTATAACAGATGTCAGAGCAGGCTGGTAGGGTCGAGTTCGGACTGCCAGTGGGTGGGTGGTACGTGTGTCAGCGCATCGATGAGGAGTTGGCGCTTTGGAGACTTGAGTGTTAATTGCCAGCGGTATGTGTCGTGCTGGCGTTCGTAAAACGACGGTGTCGGGCCAAGGATTTGCACGTCGGTATGAACTTTTTGACGTAATTCGCGGGCGATAGTCTGAGCATTTTTAATTGCGGCAGCTTCGGTCTTGTAGATACAGGTTAATTTTAGAAGATGGACAAATGGAGGGAAGTGGCTGCGCTGTCGTTCGGCAATTGTTGCATTGTAGAAATGTTCGTAATCTTGTGCCAATCCATCGACTACCGCTGGGTGCGTCGGTTGATAGCTTTGAACAACGACATTGGTAGGGTGGTGGGATCGTCCAACGCGGCCGATAACCTGAGCGAGTAATTGGAATGTTCGTTCACTTGATCCGAAGTCCGGTAGACTTAGGCCCGCATCAGCTTGGACCACACCGACGGTGCGTAGTTTTGGCAAATCAAGCCCTTTGGCGATCACCTGGGTGCCGATGATGATGTCGATCGTGCCGTCGTAGAGCTCACTATATTTTTGCTCAACTGACTCCCCCGACTCGCTGTCACCGTCAAAGCGCATAATTACTTTATCCGGAAATAGTTTTCGCAGCTCAGATTCAATGAGCTTTGTGCCGATGCCTTTATGGATGATATTGGCATGATGGCACTCGGGGCAGCTAGTTGGAACTTTGTCGGTGTAGCCGCAAATATGACAGCGGAGGTGGTGTTTGTCGGCGTGTAAGGTAAGAGGAACGAAGCAGCGAGGGCAGCCAGCTGACCAGCCGCAATTTTCACAAAGTGTCGTGCTGGCGCTACCGCGGCGGTTGTGGAAGATGAGGGCTTGATTGCTGCTTGCAAACGTTTCTTCTAATTGAGAGAGTAACGTATCCGACAAAAAGCGGTGGCGTTTGAATGATTGTCGCTTTGTCATGTCGACTAGCTGGATGGTCGGCGCGACAGCGCCGTCCTTGGCGCGCTCCTGCATGCGAATGACGGGGCGACCTGATTGAGTCGCGAGGTAGTGGTCAGCGATAGTTGGAGTGGCGCTGCCGAGAATAAGCTTCGCGTTATGGTAGCGGGCAAGCATACTGGCGGCACGTAGTGCTGAATAGCGCGGCGCTTGTTCTTGTTTAAAGCTTGGCTCATGGGCTTCGTCAATAACAATCAGGCCAATAGTAGCGAGCGGCAAAAAGAGAGCGGAGCGTGGGCCAATGACCACGCGGGGTGATGAGCTTGCCAGCGCTTCGCGCCATGCTTGATGTCTTTCAGCTTCGGTTTGCCGTGAATGAGCGAGAGTGATGTCATCGAAATGGTGTGAAAATTCATCAACAAGCTGTGAGGTGAGGGCGATCTCGGGCACCAATACGACAACAGACTCACCGCGTGCAATAGCTCGTTTTGCCAGTTCGATGTAGACATGTGTCTTCCCTGATCCGGTAACGCCATGTAAAAGTGCTGATCCTGGGGTCATGTGTTCGATAGTATCAAGAGCGTGAAGCTGTTCTTTCGTGAACACAATATTTGTTCGATCGCGTAGGTTTTCTCGAGGTGAAGCAAGTCGAGTTCGCCGCGTTTTTTGTAAGCCTCTCGGTAGTATCGTTTGCAGGACGGTCGCAAGATGAGTGGCGTAGTATTTACTTAACCAGTCGGCTAGCTGCACGAGAGGTTCGGGTAGGGCGGTGGGTTCAATTACTGAAGTAATTGGTTTTGTCTCGTAATTTGGCTTGGCTACTTTGCGAAATACGATGCCAATAAGGCTTTTTTTGCCGACTTCGATATTTACAATTTGTCCAATTTGCAGAGGTTCGGCCGAGCTATAGGTAAAGGACGCGCTGTTCGCGCGAACAATTTGATTGGGAGCCACCTCATAGTAGTACATATGTCTTAGTATACTGCGTACAACCTGCTAAACTAAAACATATGTATTTTGAAAGTCGCGCCCAAGCAGGGCAGATATTGGCTGCGGAGCTTGTGTCGCAGTATCGCTACGAGAACTGTGCAGTCGTTGCACTTAGTGATGGTGCTGTTCAGGTCGGCGAGCAGATTGCTGAGGCGCTTCACTGTATTCTTACAATGTTACTGATCGAGGATATTCAAATTCCCGGCGAGGGGTTAAGCTTTGGTGGTGTATCGCAGAGTGGTGGATTTACATACAACGGCATGTTTAGTGCCGGTGAGGTGGAGGAGTATACCAGTGAGTTTCATGGCTACCTGGAGGAGCAAAAGCGTGAAGCATTTCAGCGGATCAACCGATTGCTGGGCGACGGGGGAGTAATCGACAGCGACATGCTTCGAGACCACGTGGTTATCTTGGTAGCTGATGGTATTGATAATGGGGCGGCGATTGATGTGGCGCTTGATTTCCTGAAGCCTATTCGCATTCAAAAACTTATCGTTGTGACGCCTGTTGCGACAATTCCAGCGGTTGATAAGTTGCATATGGCGGCTGATGAACTTCATATTCTTGATGTAAAGGAAAACTTCATGGGCACAGACCATTATTATGAGCAAAACGACATTCCATCTCACGAGGATACTATCGCGAAGATTAACCAGATTGTGCTTAATTGGCGTTGAAACTAACGCCCAAAAAGTGTAGAATAGATAACAACAGAAGAGACAGTGTGTAAACAAGGGAATTTATGTTAGACGTTTTTATTACCTCTCGGGTGCGAAGAAAAATTGTGGTGGTGTATGCCAAATATCCTGATTTTCATACGCACGTACGAGGACTTGCAAAGCTTATAAAGGAAGATCCGGGCAACATCCAGCGCGAGCTAAAGCGACTTGAGAAGGTCGGATTTCTTACTAGTGAGAAGCAAGGTAATACAAAAATCTATTCAACCAACAAGCAATTCCCAATCTTTAAGGAACTTCAGAGTATTGTGATCAAATCGCAGCAACAAGCTGGCCGCCCAAAGCGCCCGACTACTGATTTATAGATGGATTTATTCAATGAAATTCTAAAGGCTCGCGGACTTCATGGGGAGGTTCGAGAGCTTTTTTTGTCACCGAGCTACGAGGCAAAGCATGATCCCTTTTTGCTCCCTGACATGGACAAGGCGGTTGAGCGAATCGTGGAGGCGCGTGCAAAACAAGAAAAAATAACGGTTTATGGCGACTATGATATCGACGGCCTCACCGCTACAACTGTATTGCTTGATGCGTTCGAGAGTTTTGGCTTTGCTCACATAGACGCGTTTATCCCTAATCGATTTGTTGAAGGCTATGGCCTGACTATTGATGCGGTTGAGAAAATTGCCGCTACTGGCGCGCAGCTTATTGTGACGGTCGATTGTGGTAGCTTAAGTGAAAAAGAGATCATTCGGGCTAACGAACTAGGTATCGACGTGATTGTGACCGACCATCATAACGTGGCGCCGGTTCAGCCCCCGGCTATTGCGGTGATTAATCCCAAGCGACCCGACCATGACTATCCATTCATTGATCTTGCGGGAGTGGGTGTGGCATTCAAGCTTGTTCAGGCGCTGCAAACTCGACTTGAAGGTTTGGAAATTGGCCAGGAAAAATGGCTACTCGACCTCGTAGCCCTCGGTACAGTGTGCGACGTGGTGACGCTGGTGGACGAGAATCGTGCCAATGTATATTGGGGACTGAAGGTCCTAGCTAAGACTCGTCGCCCGGGTCTAAAAGCACTCATGGCAGTGGCTGGCGTTGAGCCAGAAAAGGTAAATGCCCGTAGTCTTGGCTTTGGGCTGGGGCCGCGCATGAATGCCGCCGGCCGACTTGAGACAGCTCAGTATGCACTCGATATGCTACGAGCAACCGATCCGATGGTGGCGCTTGAAAAAGCTCAACAGCTTGATGCGTTAAATGTTGCGCGCCGGGCCGATCAAGATAAAATTTTTAAAGCTGCCATTCTGCAGGCTGAACAATACAAAAACGATAATGTGCTTGTAGTGAGCGCCCCAGGGTGGAATCACGGTATTATCGGTATTGTGGCCGCTAAGCTACTTGAGCGATACAAAAAACCAACGTATGTCCTGGAGGAAATGGGCGAGGAGTCTAAAGGCTCGGCCCGTAGTTATGGCGACTTCAGCGCAGCCGATGCGATTCGAGCGAGTGACGATATTATTACAAAAGGTGGTGGACATAAGCTAGCGGCGGGCGTAACATTGCCGACGGAAAATATTCCTGCATTTAGGAAGCGAGTGAATGAGTTCTATCGTTCAAAAGATTTATTCAATCAGGCGGCCTTATTGTTGCCAAAAGCTGATGTGACAACTGATTTTGCGAGTGTTACTGAAGAGCTTATCAGCTTGCTCGACACCCTCGAGCCGTTTGGTAATGGCAACCCGCAACCGATCTTAAAGAGTGAGCATGTACTTGTCACTGGCCTTCGCCGCATGGGCGCCGACGCTCAGCATGTCAAACTGGAACTGCAAGACGGTGCAAGCCAAAAGCTGCAGATGCTCGCATTTAACGCGCCGGCAAGTTTTTTTGTCGAGCCAGGTGAGTACGTGACGGTGTGGTACCAACCCGATGTTAATGAGTGGATGGGGCGACGAACTATTGAAGGGCGATTACTGCACCTAGAGGCTAGCTAGCTTGTTATGTCCATTAAGCTCATGGTATAAATAGGGGTGATATGAATAGGTGGGCGAAGCAGCAAGGATTTACGATCGTCGAACTCTTGATCGTGATTGTTATCATTGGTATTCTTGCGGCTATTACGACAGTTGCTTACAACGGAATTCAGGGCAGGGCAAACAATTCAGCGCGGATCACCGCGGCCAAGCAGACGCTTGGCATGATTTTGGCGTACAAGGCGACATACGGGTCGTATCCTACAACGTCAGCCAGATGTCTAACAATTGACAACATGTGTACGAATTACAATGGCACGACACTAACGTCGGATAATGCTGCAATTGTGACTGAGCTGCAAAAGGTTGGATCGGTCGTAGGCAGCGTGCCAAAAACGGGGACATTTTATGGTCTTTATTATGATTACTATTTGCCCAGAACATATAATGGCGATAAGATCCCTCTGTTAATGATGTATTGGCTCGAGGGTGATAATCAGCAGTGTCAATTGAGTAATACGGTCGTCGGACTGCCTGCGACACCTGAAGAGCCGAATAGGTTCGGTACTTCGACGACAGGATATACGTCGACGGGTGGTGGCAGGACATCATGCTGGGTTAGTATATAAAAATTGAGAGCTTATGAGGGTGTATACGAGAATGAAAAACAAGCAATTTGGATTTACGATCGTCGAACTCTTGATCGTGATTGTTATCATTGGCATTCTTGCGGCTATTACAGTGGTTGCATATAACGGTATTCAGAATCGGGCAAATAATACCAAGACACAGCAAGCGGTAGCTGCGTATGCTAAAGCGATGACTTTATACGGCCAAGACAAGGGCTCGTATCCTGACCCGGCCTACTATACGTGTCTTGGGCAAGAATATATTGAATCGGCAAAATGCGACTCTGCGGCCAATCTTACCAATACGACTACGCTCATGACTGCCCTGCGACCATACATGAGTAATTCTGCGCCGAATCCTGCCATGACGGATGTAAATGGCCGGCGAGGAGCGTTCTATCACTCCAATGCAACGACGTATTACATTTTCTTTATGCAAGCAGGAACGAATACTTGTCCGGCAATTGGCGGCACGACACGCGAGCTAGGTGACACGGTGGTGGCAGGTGGTGTCTGGTGCAGGGCGTCGCTTCCGGCACTCGTATAGTCTAACCAGTTGCATAACGACTACATCTCTGTTACAATAATGTCCATATGGTACAAGTAACACGTAAAGATGAACGCGAAGCGAACGAAAATATTATTCGTCGTTTCAACCGCAAAGTTTTGCAGAGTGGTGTACTCGCAGAAGCTAAGGCTTCTATGCGTTTCGCCAAGCCACTTAGCAAGCCAGAGCGCCGCACAAAAGCGATTATTCGCAAGCAGCGCAAGGCAGTGAAGACAGCAAACGCACGTTTGGGAATTCGCTAATCTATGGCGCTAATGCAGCGCATTGCAGACGATACTAAAGCCGCTCTTTTGGGCGGCGATCGTTTTGTAGCGGAAGTACTTCGTGGCTTAAAAGCTGCGATCTTAAACGAAGAAGTTGCGCAAGGTAAGCGCGATACTGGACTCGATGATACGGCGATTGAGCAGATTATTGCTCGTGAGGTGAAGAAGCGCAACGAAAGCGCAACGCTTTATACTAACGCCGGGCGCACAGAACTCGCCGAGACTGAAATAAAGGAAGCGGCAGTATTGCAGGCATATCTTCCCGAGCAGCTTAGCGAGGCTGAACTCACGACTATTATCGAGAAGATTATTGCCGAAAAGGGCCTGAGCGGCCCGCAGGCTATGGGTCAAGTAATTGGCGCGGTTAAGCAACAAGTTGGCAATACAGCCGACGGTGCGACAGTCGCACGTCTTGTAAAACAAATCCTCAATTAAACACAAAAAGGAGAAGACATGATCGTATTTTTTGGTCCAGCTGGTGCTGGAAAGAGCGTCCAGGGGCAAATGCTGGCAGCGCGCCACGGATGGCGCTGGCTGAGTGCCGGGCAGCTACTGCGCGACACGCATGACATGGAAATTATCAAGGAGATGCAGACTGGCGGCTTGGTTAATCCTGAGCGCGTGAACGAACTAATGGGCGAAGCGCTCAAGCGGGCGACAAACATCGACCGAGTTATTATCGACGGTTTTCCTCGCCAGCTCTCGCAAGCCAAGTGGTTAATTGACTCACAGTCGATTCACCAGCGTTCGGTTGGGTTGGTCATTGTGCTTGAAGTGCCTCGTTCGGAGCTGCTCAAGCGCCTCGAAGTGCGTGGTCGCGCCGATGATACCCCGGAAGCGATTGATGAGCGTTTGAAGATTTATCGCACTGAGATGTACCCAATCCTTAGTTATTTCACCGAGAAAAACGTGAATATTGTTCACATTGACGGTACTGGCACGGTCGGGCAAGTCCATGACCGTATCGTAGAGGAACTTGTGGCATGCAAACTGGCGTAAAGACCCCTGCTCAAATTCAGGCAATGCGCGAAGGTGGCAAAATCCTCGCAACCATTTATGATGGGCTAAAAAAGTATGTCCACGCCGGTATGACCGAACTTGATGCTGACGCGTGGGTGGCGAGCGAAATTACTCGGCTCGGTGCTGTTGCGACGTACAAGACGCCGGAGGTGAACTTCCCGAATGTTATTTGTATTTCGACCAATGACGAGATTGTTCACAGTGTGCCAACTGATTATGTGTTTGAAAAGGGCGATGTTGTCAGTTTCGATCTCGTTATTACCTACAAAGGTATGAAAACAGACGCGGCTTTTACGATGGTAGTTGACGAGCAGCCGACAGGGGTAAAAAAACATCTGCTGAATGTTACTGAACGTAGCTTGTACGCGGGCATTGATGCCATAAAAGGCCCGACATACACGGGTGATATTGGGGCTGCTATTGAAAAAGTACTTCGCGAGGGTAAACTTGGTATTGTTCGTGATCTAGTTGGCCATGGTGTTGGACTAGAGATGCATATGCCGCCAGAAGTGCCAAACTATGGCCGCAAGGGAACAGGCGTACTCTTAAAGCCAGGTGATACGATTGCGATTGAGCCAATGGCAACACTTGGCAGTGAAAAAATTGTTACCGACAAGAGCGATGGTTGGACAATCCGCAGTAAAGACGGCAGTTTAGCTGCGCACTTTGAGCATACCGTTCTAGTAACAGAGGATGGTGTTGAGATTTTAACAAGTCTCTAAGGATATTTTTATGTGGACGTTCGTGATCATTACTCACGCGGTGACCGCCTCGCTTAGTCTATTGCTTGGTGCATTTCAGTTACTACGACCCAAGAAGGGCGATCGTTTCCATCGAATGGTCGGTCGTACATGGGTTGTCTGCATGTATGCGGTGTGTGTAAGTTCATTTTTTATTCAAGGTGTGCAAGATGGATTCAGCTGGCTGCATGGCCTGTCATTATTTACAATTATGACCGTTTCACTGGGTCTGTATTCGGCCATCAAGGGGAATATCGCTGCGCATAGGGCCAATATGACAGGAAGCTATTTTGGCTCAATTGCAGCCTTCGTTGGTGTTATTGCTGTGCCAACTCGACGTATTCCTCAGCTGGCAGTCAACCAGACGCCACTTTTCTTCTTGTTTGTCGGGTTGCTTGTAGTGAGCGCGACGTTGTTCATATGTGGTCTTTATTTTCTTGCAAAATACCGATCAAAGGTCGTTGCAGGGCGACAGAAAATGAAAGTTTCGGCGTCTTGATTATTACGTACGCGATTCGTTAAGTAGTTGTCGTACGCGACGCCCGATTGCTTCGGACGGCTCAATAACTTCGGCGCGACCAGCAGCGAGTTCAATGATAAGATCTTTGATCCAGTGATAGTGTGTACACCCTAGGACGATAACGTCGGCACCGCGGTCACACAGGTCGCTTACCACTCGCTCTACATGGGAGCGATTGAGTTGATTGTTCTCAATAAGATATGCCCATTCACCGCAGTCTGGCTCGATAATATTTAAATGAGCGCCGTATGTCTGAATAAGCTGGTGGTAGCGGGTGCTTGCGAGAGTTGCAGGTGTCGCACAAACGCCAATGGTGTGCGATCTTGTTAGTTTGGCCGCCGATTTGATCATCGGTTCGATGCCGATAAATTTTTGCCCTGGGTAGCGACTCCGAAGTGCTTCGATGGCTACTGCTGTGGCGGTGTTGCAGGCGAGAACAATTATGTCGCACGAGGCGGATAGTAGGGGCTGGATAGCGGCTTCTGTAAGATGTATAACTTGATCCGGTGATTTATCGCCGTAGGGCACGTTCTTTTTGTCGTTAACGATGACAATGTCCGCGGTCGGAAAGGTTGCTTGAAGCGCTTCGGCAACTGCCTCTCCGCCAATACCTGAGTCGAATACACCAAGTTTCATACTATCAGTATAGCGTGAAACTCTATTCAAATAGCGCCATAAGCGGTATACTTTAAAACATGCAAGAAACATCTCGATACGCCGTAGGTATTGATATTGGTACCACTACAGTCCGCGCTGTTGTGGGGCATATCGATCCAGCTACGGGCACGCCTACTATTGTTGGCGTGGGACAAGCGCCAAATAGCGGTATGCGAAAAGGAGTCGTTGCTCATCTTACGGGTCCTGCGCATGCTATTGATGATGCACTTGGTGAAGCGGAGCGCATGAGCGGTTACCAGGTTGACGGCGCGGCAATGAGTATTAACGGCGCTCATATTCTTAGTACAAAGGCCGATGGCATGATCGCCGTTGGTTCGGCCGATCATGAGATTACTCACGACGACCTTTCTCGAATTGAAGAAGTCGCCACTATGGGGAAGGTTCCCGCGAATCGTGAGATCCTTGACGTGGTGCCGCATAGCTATCGCCTTGACGGCCAGGACAATATTAAAGATCCCTTTGGCATGACTGGTACTCGCCTCGAGATTAATGCCAATGTTGTTTCGGCGCTTGGTCCGCACCTTGCGAACCTGCAAAAAGCCGCCGATATGGCAAAAGTCGAGCCGCATGTCATTACTCCAGCTGTTATGGCGGCGGCACGAGCTGTACTTCATGAACAGCAGCTAGAAAACGGTGTTGCGGTCATCGATCTCGGTGGCTCGACCACGAGCGTCGTCGTGTTTGAAGAGGGTGATTTGCAGTATGTAGGTGTCATTCCTGTGGGTGGCGTAAATATTACCAATGATCTTGCGATCGGCCTCAAGACCGATCCGGCGATTGCGGAAAAAGTAAAGACCGCTCATGCAAGCGCCGTCGTGCGTACGAGCGGCGAAGGCGTTAACGTCAAGCATGATAGCGAAATCCACACCTTTAATTCGCATGATATTGATGAAATCGTCGAAGCGCGTCTTGAAGAAATTTTTGATGCTGTTCAGCGTGAGTTGAAGAAGGCGGGTAAAGCAGGGCAGTTGCCAAGTGGTATTGTGCTGACGGGCGGGACTGCCAACATGAAACACATCGCTGATTATGCCAAAGAGAAGCTAGGGCTTGCAGCCCGTGTAGGCAAACCTTCTGGCTATGGCGGAGTTGCTGACCACATTGAAGAGCCGCAATTTGCAACTGCTTTAGGGCTTATGCTGATTGATTCACAAAACGGCGGACAAGCGCCAAAGACCGATAAAGGAAATCACAAGATAACCATCAAACAGGCAAGCGGTGTTATCTCTCAGTTCCTCGGTAAATTTAAAGCGTAATTTATTTGTTCAGAAAAAGTGCTATACTAAATAAGAATACGAATATCGGGGAGAGACCTATTCATGCCTGAAGTTAAACCAAGCGACATACAAACATTTGCAAGTATAAAAGTAGTAGGAGTCGGCGGCGCCGGCGGCTCTGCTGTTAACCGCATGAAGGACGCTGGCCTTGCGGGTGTACAGTTTATTGCAATGAACACCGATGCGCAAGCTTTGCATAATTCCAAGGCAGATGTAAAAATCCATCTCGGTCATTCGACTACTAATGGTCTTGGCGCAGGTGCTGACCCACTTACGGGTGAGGCAGCCGCTCAAGAGTCACGCGACGAAATCCGCGATGCAATCACGGGTGCTGACATGATCTTTGTCACGATTGGTGCCGGTGGTGGTACGGGTAGTGGTGCTGGTCACGTTGTGGCTGAAATCGCTCGCGACCTTGGTATCTTGGTTGTTGGTGTTGCTACTAAGCCATTTAGCTTTGAGGGAGAAAAACGCCGTCAGAACGCCGAATGGGCAATTAATAGCCTTGGTCGCCAGGTTGATACACTTATTACCATTCCAAACGATCGCCTGCTTCAGACTATCGATCGTCGAACGCCGCTTCTTGAGACATTTAAAATTGCCGACGACGTGCTTCGCCAGGGTGTTCAGGGTATTTCTGAGCTGATTACCGAACACGGCTTGATTAACCTCGACTTCGCTGACGTTAAGGCGATTATGAGCAATGCAGGTTCGGCGCTTATGGGTATTGGCCGCGCAAGCGGTGACGATCGTGCCGCCCAGGCTGCGCAGCAGGCAATTGAATCACCACTGATTGAAGTATCAATCGACGGTGCTAAGGGTGTTCTCTTTAATGTTACCGGTGGCTACGACATGAGCATGAGTGAAATTCAGGAAGCTGCTGAAATCATTACAAGTGCCGTTTCGCCGGATGCTAACATCATCTTTGGTGCCACACTTAAGCCTGACCTCGAAGACGAGTTGATCATTACTGTTATCGCAACAGGCTTTGACAGCGCCTACTTCCACGAACAGGCAACGACACTTGAAGGCACGACCGCCACTCCTCGCCAGGAAGAAGTGACTGATGAAGCGGTTGCTGCAATTAACCTCGACCTCGATCATACTGAGGCTGCTGCAGTATTCGCTGATGAGGATACGACTCATGACATCTGGAATACTCCGACTGAGGAAGAGGACGAGTCTGACACGCCTGCATTCCTTCGCCGCCGCAAGAAGAATAAAAACGTTGACGAATAGGCGGTAGCTATGGCTCAGCAATATAAAATTGGCGATACGCGCGTTATTGAATCTCGTGAAGTGGGTGACGGCATTACGATCCGTCGTCGTCGTGAAACACTTGATGGAAAACATCGGTTTACGACGTACGAACGTATCGAAAAGCCTAATTTGGCTGTCATTAAAAAAGATGGTTCACGTGAGCTGTTTGATCGTGAGAAACTTGCGACCGCTATTAAGCGATCTGTCGGTAAGTTCTTCTCATCTGAAGTTGAAGTCGAAGAAATTATCGATAATGTCGAAAACGCACTCTATGAGCTAGGGGAAAGTGAAATCTTTTCTCGCCAAATCGGTGATAAAGTACTTGATGAGCTGGCGGTCCGTAACGAGGTAGCCTATGTTCGTTTTGCAAGCGTGTATCATGAGTTTAAAACGCTCGACGAATTTGAAGCAATCTTGGCGCAACGACGTAAAACATAGGGAGAAAAGGCATGAAAGCTGTCATCATCTATAAAAATGAAAGTGATCATGCGAGAGAAGTGCTCGATTATCTCCGTGATTTCGAGCGCCAGACGGGCCGCGTGCTAGAGACTCTCGACCCTGATACGCCAGATGGTGCAAGCTTCTGTCGGACATATGATATTGTCGAGTACCCTAGTATTGTTGCCATGAGTGACGACGGTATGTTGCAGAACCTGTGGCGTGGTCGTCCGCTGCCAACGATTAGCGAGGTGAGCTATTATGTTCAGTAAATTATTTAAAAAAAGCTCCAAGTTGGAGCGTTCGAACCGCTGGACGTTTGGAACGATGCTGGTATTCGGTATTGTTGGCTTGGTAGCAAGCTTTGTGCTGGCGATCGAAGAATTTCATCTCTTAAAGCACCCGGATGCAATTTTGTCATGTTCGGTCAATCTGGTTCTGAACTGCGCCGGAGTGATGAAAACGTGGCAGGCAACCGTCTTTGGGTTCCCGAATATGTTCATTGGCCTTATGGCCTTTCCGATCGTCATTTGCGTAGCGCTACTTGGTTTGGGCCGGGCGGTGTTACCGCGCTGGTTCTATATTGGCGCGAACATTGGCTTCCTTCTCGGCGCTGTGTTTGCATACTGGCTTTTCTTCAACAGTGTGTACGCTATCGAAATCTTGTGTCCTTGGTGTCTGATCGTGACATTTACGGTCACAATCTTACTGGCAACGATTACTCACTACAATTTGCGCGAAAATACCTTCGGCTTTTCGAAACAGCCTAATAAAAAAATCCAAGCGTTTATAGGCGCAGGCTACCACAAATTGATCGTAGCGAGCTGGATAGTGCTCATGATTGCACTTGTGTTTATGAAATTTGGCGACGGCCTTTTCCTGTAGCTAGAGAGGCGAAGGCTTCCATTGCAACTTAAAAGCGTGTAAAATAACGACTAGAGACACTCTACTGCGTGTAGATGAACGGTTATCACCCGTGAAGTTTTGGGAAGAACGGCCTCGGCTAAGTAGAACTCAACGCGAACGCTGCGTCAAAGCGAGCAACTAAGCGCTAAGAAGAATCTCTTTTTAGAAACTGGATGGTACCGTCCGCGACTGCGGATTCCAGTGACTAAACAGGGATTTTTTTGTTTTTTACGAAAGGAAAACACCATGAAATTTAAAGCAAACACACGCCGCCGTGCACTTGAGTACGAAAAAGATATTGTTGCACAGTGGAAGAAGAACAAAACCTTCGAAAAATCAGTAGAAATGCGTTCAAAGGATAACTCGTATGTGTTTTACGACGGTCCTCCGTTCATCTCGGGCGTACCACATCATGGAACACTGCTGAGCTCAATCGTAAAAGATGTTGTGCCGCGCTATCAAACGATGAAAGGGAAGCACGTCGAGCGCGTGTGGGGCTGGGACTGTCACGGGTTGCCGGCAGAGCGTTACACCGAGAAAAAGCTGGGTATTAATTCTCGTGAAGAGGTGCTTGATTATGGTATTGAAAAGTACATCATCGCCTGTCGTGAGAATATGGTTCAGACCAGTAGTCTTTGGGAAGACACCATCGACCGTATTGGTCGCTGGGTAGACTTTAAGGGCGCCTATAAAACCATGGACAAAGAGTATATGGAAAGTGTCTGGTGGGCGTTTAAGACATTGTACGAAAAAGGCAAAATCTACGAAGGCGAAAAGGTGCTGATGTACTGCACCCTTGACGCCACGCCGCTCTCAAAGGCAGAAGTAACTATGGATGCCGGAGCTTATCAGGATGTGACCGACCCATCGGTGTATACGAAGTTCAAGCTCGCAGGCGAAGACGCGAGTCTGCTTGCATGGACAACAACTCCGTGGACACTGCCCGCCAACACTGCCATTGCGGTGAACAAAGATATTGATTACATCGAAGTTGAACTTGAAGATGATCGCTTGATTCTTGCAAAAGAGCTTGCACAAAAAGTACTCACTGATGCCAAGCACCAGGCGCTGGACTACAAAGTTGTTCGCACCCTAAAGGGCGAAGAGCTCGTGGGTAAATCGTACGAACCGTTATTCGGGGTTGATCGTGGTGAAAACGCACATAAGGTATGGCACGCCGATTACGTAAGTGTTGATGACGGGTCTGGAATTGTTCACATCGCACCAGCTTACGGCGAAGAGGACTTTGAGATGGCGAAGCGTGAAAAAATTCCTGTTGTGCATGTGATTGATGAGAACGGCGACTATACCGAGACCGAGTGGAAGGGTGAGAATGTCTGGGATAGCAACAAGGCAATTGCCAAGACACTTCATGAACAGGGTATTGTATGGAAGATCGATTACATTCGCCATAGTTATCCGCACTGTCACCGTTGTGGCACGAAGCTCATGTATCGTGCGCATCCGAGCTGGTTTATGGACATTGATCAGCAGCGTGAGACGATGCTCGAAAAGAACGGCGACGTAAACTGGTTCCCGTCTCATGTGAAGAACGGTCGTTTTGCAAAAACAATCGAGCAGGCGCCGGATTGGAACTTGTCACGCGATCGCTTCTGGGCAACGGCAATGCCGGTCTGGAAGGGTACGGATAAAAACGGAGAAGTGCACGTTAAGGTTGTTGGTAGCTATGCTGAGCTCAAAGAGCTCAGTGGTATCGAGCTAGATGATTACCATCGCCCATGGGTTGATAATATTACGTTTGAAATCGATGGCGTGACATATCAGCGAATCGATAAAGTGATGGATAGCTGGTTCGAGGCCGGCAGTATGCCATTTGCACAGTTCCATTATCCGTTTGAGAACAAGCAGAAATTTGAACAAAACTTCCCAGGTGATTTTATCGTGGAGTATATCGGTCAGGTTCGTGCGTGGTTTTACTATATGCATTCAATGAGCGTGGCGCTATTTGGTGAAAACTCATTCAAAAATGTTATTGTCACCGGCAACGTGGCTGGCAACGACGGTCGCAAGATGAGTAAGAGCTATGGAAACTACACCGACCCGAACGTCTTGATGGATCAGTACTCGGCCGACAGCCTTCGTTTCTTGCTCCTTCAGAGCCCGCTCCTTAACGGCGAAGACTTCGCTTTGCAGGACAAAGAAGTTGGCGATGTGGCGCGTAAGCTGAGCATGATCTGGAATATGTACGACTTCTTCACGATGTACGCCGAGGTTGACGGCTGGGAGTTTAAGGGTGATCTTTCCGATCCAAGTGAGACGCTCGAAAATCCACTCGATCAATGGATCGTGAGCCGCGTTCACCAGCTCACGAGAGAAGTCGAGAAGCATATGGATGCATATGACATTCCAAATGCCGTCAAGCCGATTTTGCCGTTTATCGAGGATGCCAGTAACTGGTACGTGCGCCGTAGTCGCCGTCGTTTCTGGAAGTCTGGCGATGATACCGACAAGAACAATGCATACCGTACACTCCATTACGTGCTCGTTCGTTTGAGTCATGTACTTGCGCCCTTTACGCCATTCCTTGCTGAAGAACTGTACCAAAAGCTGACTGGCGGCGAAAGCGTTCATCTGCTGGACTGGCCAGCTGCAGGACATGTCAACGAACTCGTTGTCCAGGATATGGAGACGGTTCGTGAATATGTAAATGCCGGCCTTAGCGTTCGCGCCAAGGAGCGCATGAAAGTGCGCCAACCGCTTGCAAGCGTGACCGTTCCGTCGGTTGGCGAGTTTGTCGATTTTAAAGATATCCTAACGGAAGAGCTCAATGTGAAGCAGGTTGTAGTAAAGCAGGGGGCTGAGGTTAGTCTTGATCTTGTTATTACGCCCGAACTTAAGCGAGAGGGTTTGATGCGCGAGGTGATTCGCCATGTTCAGAATGCGCGCAAGAACGCCGGCCTTAATGTTGACGATCATATTAGCCTTAGTCTTGTGTCTGAAGACGCGGATCTGCAGCAGGCGATAGCCGAGCACGAAGCGACAATTGCTGCCGAGACGTTGGCTGATACCCTGACTGCTGATACCTATGCTCATACGGCGATTGTTAAGGTAGAGGGCGCCGATCTGACCCTGACGCTACAGAAGTCATAGCTCGTAAGTAATGAAAAACCTCAGGTGGCTGTTAGTCCTCTGAGGTTGACATTTTATAGCATTTATGCTAAATTATAAATCAGTACAATAACTAAAATAAAAAAACATATGTCATTATTTCATCATATTTCACTCCCAAAAATTGATCCACTCGGCGGCGGCTTAGCCGAAGAGATTGCTGCTGAGCAGCAGGCGGATGAGGTGATTACGCTTGACGAGAGTGTAGACGAAGGTCAGCTTTCGTCATTTTGGAATAGAGTTGAGCAAGATATCGAGCAGGATCCAGAGTGGTTTCACTTCAGTGAAGACTAATACTATATTTTATATAGTATAATATTATTATGCAGACAATATCCGATGAGCAATTTGACCAGCTAATTACCCGTGCAATGGATGAATTGCCGCAACGATATATTCGTGGCCTTGATAATGTTGCGATCGTGTATGCCGATGATCCAACTCCTGAGCAAAAAGAGAAAATGCATCTTGATAACAATCATCTTCTCCTCGGGCTATACGAGGGTATTCCTATGACAAAACGAGGGGCTGGCTATACGTTCGTTTTGCCTGATAAGATAACCTTATTTAAGCACCAGATTATGGCTGTTTCTTCTAGCGAGGCTACACTTTTTGAGCAGATTAAACGAACATTGTGGCACGAGATAGCGCACTTTTACGGACTCGACCATGCCGATATGGATAGGTTGCAGCATCGCGACTAGCTGACCTCGTGGTATACTAGACGTATCAACATATCTCGTAGGAGATGGGGGATAGGGTAGCGTGAGACGGTCTGTATTGTTTGTACATCAACACGGAAAATTCCTGCTTGTTTATCTTGCTCTTTGTCTCGTACTCGGTACTATAATGGCGCATCCCGCTGGTGCATTGGTTGATGCGGGTATTGTCGAGGGCGTACGCAAGGATATTCGTGATCTCAATCTTCTCGATAGGCCAAGCGCTCGAAGTGGGGACCAGGGCAAGCCAGCCAGCTCGCCACCAGCTCGTCCCGCAGCTTCTTCGCAAACTCAACCGGCTTCAGCTACGCCAAACGCCAGTTCTACGAGCACTAAGCGAGAGAATGCAGGCTCGATAAGTGATGTAACCCCGTTACCGGTAGTCGACACTTCGCCGATGCCATATCCATCTTTGACAGTTACCTCTTTTAGGCCTGCCAAAGCGGCAAGTGCTGTGAGCGCATCGTCGCCTATGGCAAAGAATGCGTTTGCTAGCGCGGCAATTGAGGCGAGTCCACAAGGTTGGTATGTGGCTGGCGTCGCATGGTATTGGTGGCTTCTGTCGCTTCTGGCGGTCGGGCTGGGTGTTCGACGATACGTCAGGTGGCAAAAGCTAGTGAGTCTGGGTGGCTCCGGTGAATAACGAAATATATGCCCGCTATACTTACGAGAGACTTGATGGAAGTCTCTCTATCTGTTACAATGTAAAACTGATTGATTAATAACAAAAGGAATCATAATGTCAAAAGCAGTCGTTAAGATCGGTGGAAAACAATTCGTTGTTGCCGAAAAAGAGACCCTCCTGGTGGACCTCCTCCCGGAAGGCACAAAAGAGCTCACGCTTGATGCACTGTTGGTGATTGATGGCGATACAACGACTGTCGGAACACCAACTGTAAAAGGTGTGAAGGTAGTTGCAAAGGTTGTCGAAGACCTTGTAAAGGGCGACAAGATTCGCGTGATCCGCTACAAAGCTAAAAAGCGTGTTCACAAAGAGAACGGTCACCGCCAAAAATACTCAAAGATTGAAATTACTTCAATCAAGTAGTTACAAAAACCTCGCATTATAGCGAGGTTTTTTATTGGCGAGCACTGGCTGAAGGATGGAGCGCTGGGTATGTATGGGCGACAGCGACATAAAGGAAAACACGTATAGCGTGACTTGATATGTTTTTTGATTCCGCTCATGTTACAATAGGTTGAAAGAAGAGGGAAGATATAAACAGTGGCGACCGTTATTTCAGTGACAAATCAAAAAGGTGGCGTAGGCAAGACAACAAGTAGTGTTAATATTGCCTATTTCCTAGCAAAAGCCGGCAAAAAAACGCTTTTGATTGACTTTGATCCACAGGGTAATGCCACAAGTGGACTGGGGATTGATAAGCAACAACTTAGCGCGACCATGAAGGACGTGATCCTTGAAGAAAAAGACTTATCCGAGGTTATTATACTCACCGACCATAAGCAGCTGTTCCTTGCGCCGACAACTCCACACCTTGCGAACACCGAGGTTGAGCTGGCTCAGGCCGATCATCGCTTCTCTCGCCTGAAAATGGCAATCGAGAAGGTGAGCGGCGACTATGATTTTATTATTATCGACAGTCCGCCAAGTTTAAGCCTCCTTACGGTCAATGGCTTGATTGCTGCTCGTTACGTTCTTTTGCCTGTTCAGGCTGAGTTCTATGCACTCGAGGGATTGGGGCAGTTGCTCGAGACAATGAAGCTTGTTCGCAAGAGCATGAACCCGACGCTTGAACTTTTGGGTGTGCTGCCGACGATGATGGATAGTCGTACGACACTCAGTAATCAGGTGCACGAAGAGATTAAGAAACATTTCCCAGGTAAGGTGTTTGACACAACGATTCCACGCAATATTCGATTGGCTGAGGCGCCAAGTCATGGACTGCCTGTTGGGGCGTATGACCGCTTTTCAAAAGGTGCCCGTGCCTATAAAGCCGTAACAAAGGAGGTGCTGGACCGTGTCGCTTAAAAAAGGGTTGGGCCGTGGCTTTGAGTCATTAATTCCGACTGATTTACTCGATGAGTCGTTTGACCCAACAGCCAGCCAGGATGAAAAAGTCTCTGAGCTGCGCAACATTAAACTGTCAGAAATTCGCGCCGATCCTGATCAGCCGCGCCGTCATTTTGACGAAGGTGCATTGCAAGAGCTGGCCGCATCGATTGCCGAACATGGCATATTGCAACCGATTGTCGTGACTCCACACCCCGAAGGCTACATGATCGTTGCTGGTGAGCGACGATTCCGCGCTGCCGGGATAGCTAAGCTTGAGAAAGTGCCGGCCTTAGTGCGCACGTTGGGAAATCAGCATCGGCTTGAGTTGTCGTTGATTGAGAATTTGCAGCGCCGTGACCTCAACCCGCTTGAAACGGCAACTGCCTACCTCAAGCTGCGAGATCAGTTTAATTTAACGCTTGATGAGATTGGTCAACGCGTGGGCGGTAAATCGGTCAGCGCGATTAGTAACACTCTGCGGCTCCTTCGGCTTCCGGTTGCTGTGCGAACGGCACTTCTTGATGGCAAACTTACCGAAGGGCAGGCGCGTCCGCTCGTGGGGCTTGATGAGGCTGTGATTAATGATCTACTCCCGAAGCTTATCAAAGAGGAATGGAGCGCGCGCAAGATTGAACAGTTCATTGTCGAACTTAAAAAGACTACCCAGGCTACCTCGGCGCAAAAACAGACTGTAGTTACTCCTGTAGCTTATGAGGAAGACACGAAGCAGCTAGCGAAAAGATTGGCAGCACCAGTGAGTGTAAAGACAAATGCCAAGGGGGCTGGCCAGATCGTTATCAAGTTTTCGAGTGACGACGAATTCCAGCGAATTCAGAAATTACTTGCGAATTAGTGACTCTCGCATACAACTAAATACCACCTATTAGGTGGTATTTATAGTAATAGAGTGAAGCTAGAAGCTTCGAATTTGGTCGAATGGGAAGATTCGGAGCCCAACTGGTCCAACGACGTCATAGTAGGGGATAGTGCCCATGCAGCTGCGCGAATCGCATGAATACTGACCTTCACGGTGGTCGCCCATGACAAATAATGTTTCTTTTGCCACTACTGTATCGACATCTCCGCTCGTCGGTGATCCTGGCTCGCCGCCGTTGCTATCATCTGGATGGAAACCGTTCGGGTGCTCACTGTTGTAGACCGTCACGATACCTTCTTTAACAGTGACGCGTTCACCGGGAAAGGCAATGACTCGTTTTACGACAAACTCGTCAGTTGTTCCTAGGCTGAAATTAGGGTTTTTGAAGACAATCACTTGTCCGCGCTCTGGGATGTACTGCTCGTTCTGCAATTGAGCTAAGGTGACCGGGATACGGTTAACAATGAGCCGATCTCCTGTGTGCATAGTCTTTTCCATACTCTGTCCCAGGACGCTGAAACTACGGAACACGTACGTATTGATAAGAAGCGTGCCAACGATGACGCAAAATATAAAGACGATAATACCGATAGTGTCTTTAAGGAACGGGTGGCGCTGTAAGAAAGTTGCTTCCATTACACTTTACTATACACGCTTTTATTGGCTCGAGAAAGCATATTGGTTATGATTTGTAGCTTCGTGTATTGGTAGCTTTTTGTTATACTGATATGAGTATTTATGAAAAAACAACGACCTTCTATAGATGGATTTGTGCCGCGTCGCTCCGGCGAGCAGCTTGGTGATCTCCATCGCCAAACACCTGCCAAGGCAGCACAGACAACCGCTAAACGCCGGCTCCATACCGGTGATCGGCTTGAACATAGCTTGCAGAGCGATCAGGCTGCGAGACTAAATCGATCGGAAATTAACGCGTCACTTCGCGACATTGATCAGCCGCTTGATGACAAAAAATTGTCCCGAAAGCAGCGTCGCAAGACTAATAAAAAGCCAATGACTCGCAACCGCCGAATCGTTAAGTGGGCAATAATTGGTGTCGTGCTGCTGGCGCTAGGGGTTGGTGGTTATTTTGCCTACAAGGCATTTTCTAATGGTAGCAAGGTGTTTCAGGGCAATATTCTGGATGCATTCACGCAGAGTGCGCCTCTTAAGCAAGACAGTAATGGACGAAGTAATATTCTTATTTTTGGAACTGCTGAGGATGATGAAGGCGGTGAGCATGGCGGCGCTAATTTGACAGACTCCCTTATGGTTTTGAGTGTTGATCAGACACGAAAAGATGCATACATGATCAGCTTGCCGCGTGATCTATGGGTTGAGTACGCTGAAACATGCACCGTAGGTAATCAGGGCAAGCTAAACGCCGCATACTTCTGTGCGTCTGATGATGGCGTGAACGAAGAGGCGGGAGCGAATGCGCTTCAGACTAAGATCGGTGAGATAACGGGGCTGGATCTTCAATATAATGTTCACCTTAACTTCACAGCAGTAGTGGAGGCGGTCAATGCAGTAGGCGGCGTGGATATTAAAGTTGAGTCAGAGGACCCGCGTGGCATATTGGACCGAAATTTTGACTGGAAATGTAACTACCAGTGTTACTACGTGAATTATAAAAACGGTGAAGTGGCGCACATGGACGGCGATCACGCGCTAGCGTTCTCTCGTGCTCGAAATGCCAATGGCGGATATGGCTTGCCAAATGGTAACTTTGACCGTGAGAAGAACCAACAGAAGGTTATTGTAGCACTTCGAGAGAAGGCTGTAAGTGCTGGTACGATGACAAATCTCGGTGCGGTAACAGGATTGATGGATGCGCTTGGTAACAACTTAAGGACAAATTTTGATGCCAAAGAAATTCGAACACTTATGACTCTCGGTAATGATATTAATACCGATCAGATTAGATCAATTAGTCTTGTTGATGAAGACGTTGCATTGGTGACAACGGGAAACGTAGGTGGACAGAGTGTTGTTCGACCGATCGCAGGCTTGTTTAACTACAGGGATATTCAAGCGCATATCCGCGAGCAACTTTCGAGCGATCCAGTGACGAAAGAAAAGGCTAGTATCGATGTATTGAACGGTTCGGGTACGGCCGGCGTCGCACAGCGACAGGCTGATAAGCTCAATGAGCAAGGGTTTATTATTAATGATGTTGGCAATGCGCCCGAAGGGCAGTACGATAAGGTGACTATTTACCAGATTGGCACAGGCAACCCAGCGACGGCTGCGAAGCTCAAAGAGGTTTACGGAGTTGAGGTTCGGGCTACTGCGCCGCCGTTCCAGGTGATAGGCGATGCGAAGTTTGTTGTCGTCTTTGGCGCCGACCCAGACGCGGTAACTCAGTAAGACGTGGTATAATTGAGCAAGGATTATGGATTTTTTAAAAGTTGCAAAACGACGATCATTCATTAGTGGTCTTGTCTATAACGCACTCAACGTTGCACTTGCTATTGCGGTGCTGGTTGTTGTGCAGACATCAGGTTCGCCGCTGCCGGCATTTCTCCTCGTACTTTTAAGTAAGTGGCGCGTGCTTGCTGTGCGTCCACGCTATTGGTTTGCCAACATCCAGGCAAATCTTGTCGACTTCATTGTTAGTATCGGGCTGGTCATTCTGCTGAGTGCAGCCAATACCGAAGGTGGTTTTTGGCTGCAGGTTATCATCACGGTACTCTACATCTTGTGGCTCCTCTTCTTGAAGCCTCGTTCCAAGCGCAGTCTTGTGGTGGCTCAGGCGGGTGTAGCGGCGTTTATTGGCGTGACGGCACTTTATATCGTGTCATTTGCATGGCCGGTATCGGTGGTTGTAATCCTTATGTGGCTGATCGGATATTCAGTCGCGCGTCATGTACTGAGTGCATATGATGAAACGCACGTTCTATTCTTAAGTTTACTCTGGGGATTTGTTTTCGCCGAATTTGGATGGCTATCATACCACTGGGCGGTGGCATATGCCATTCCAGGTCTTGTTGGTATTAAGATTCCTCAAATCGCCATCATTTTGCTTGCTATTAGCTTTGTGGTTGAGCGTGGCTATGAATCGCATGTTCGGCACAAAACTGTACGCATGACCGATATCTTTTTGCCACTGCTATTGTCTGTCAGTATTGTCGTACTCTTACTGGTGCGCTTCAATGACGTTGGCCTCGGTGGCTAATTTCTCAGTTAACTATAAGAACGGAGCGATAAAATAATGAATATGAATACCGCATCGACACCTCCTCAGACCACTGACCAGCCTTCTACGGATGATCGACCGATACAGGCGCCAAATGCACCGTCGGGTAATTTCCATACTCGCCGTAATCGCGTTGCCCTTGTTGCATCTGTTATTCTGCTTGGTCTGACGGCGGGATTTGGGGGTAGTGCGTTGCAGGATACGCTCCAAAAGCCTCTTACTCAGCTTATGGAAAATAGCAGCGGCCGCGACGGCAACTTGATTGTTACTGGCGAAGAAGAGGATATCGCCTCGGTGGCCGCTAAAGTGTCGCCGAGTGTCGTATCTATTATTACTACTGTGCAGTCACGCGCCTTTGAGACGGGTGAGGGTGCTGGCACGGGTATTATTATTAGTGCCGATGGGTATATTATGACCAATAAGCATGTCGTAAATGATGCCAGTAACGTTTCTGTGGTTGCGTCCGATGGGACGTCGTACGACAATGTGAAGGTCGTCGGCGCCGACCCACTTAATGATGTAGCCTTTTTGAAAATAGATGGGGTTACGAACTTAAAACCTGCCGAGATAGGCGATTCAAGCTCTATCCGTATCGGGCAGAAGGTTGTCGCGATTGGCAATGCGCTAGGGCAATATCAAAACACCGTTACGAGTGGTATTATTTCCGGAACGGGACGGCCGGTTTCAGCTCAGGCAGGTGAAACAGTCGAAACATTAACCGACCTGCTCCAGACTGATGCTTCGATCAATCCGGGTAACTCGGGCGGGCCGCTAGTAAATGTTGCCGGGCAAGTGATCGGTATTAATACGGCAATCGCCTCGGATGCTGCTGGTATTGGTTTTGCTATTCCCATTAATGCAACGAAGGGACTTATGAACGGTGTCTTGCAATCTGGAAAAATCAGTCGAGCGTACCTTGGTGTGAGCTATCAGACGGTGACGCCGGAGATTGCTAAGCAGTTTAACTTGTCGGTTTCAAAGGGTGCATATGTTATCGCCGCGAATCAATCGTCGAATGCTGTCGTGGCAGGTGGACCAGCCGATAAAGCCGGCGTAAAGACCAAAGATATTATTACAAAAATCAATGACAAGGAAGTTGGTGACAACGGGGGTGTGGCGAGTCTTATTGGTGAATATAAGCCAGGGGATACAGTTCAGTTAACGATTCTTCGTGATGGCAAGACGCTAACGGTTCGCGTGACGCTCGCAGCGTATAGAGATTAGCCTTTTTTCAGGCAAATAATAAACCCTCGCCGTGTGACTTCATGCATGTCATGATCTATGGCATAGGTACTAATTGTATCGAGCTGAGAAGTATCAGCTTCAAGAAGTAAATAGCCGCCAGGTGCGAGCTGTATGCGAGCTTGCTGGATGAGTTTCTTGATCAGGCGCAGGCCGTTGTCTTCGGCAAAAAGGGCAAGGCCCGGTTCGTGTCTGAGTTCAGGTGATAGTTCCCAGTCGGGGTCAACATACGGTAGGTTTGCGAGTATAAAATCTGGCTGGATCGGGAAGTTTGCCAGTAGGTCACTTTGTATGGTTGTGACGTCCGCCCGAAGGTGTTGACTGTTTTTTGTCGCTACTGCAAGTGCATGCCTACTGACGTCAGCGAGGGTGACATCAAGTTCTGGCAGTTCAAGCTTGGCACTGATGCCGAGACAGCCGCTGCCCGTGCCGACATCAATGAGTCGCAGTCGAGGTGAGCCAAGGACGCGTGGAGGGGTCTGGTTTACGATCTCTTTTAATAGATCAATCATTTGTTCTGACTCGGGGCGAGGAATGAGCGTGGCGGTAGTGACATGGAAAAGCCGGCCGTAAAACTCTTTATGGCCGATGATGTAAGCGACTGGTACGCGATCGGCCCGGAGTGCCAAACGCGCTTCGGCTATTTCTAACTCTCGTTCAGTAAGTGCTTGGTCGATGTGCGCGTGAAGATAGGTGCGTTTTTTGCGTAGGGTATGGGCAAGGATGAGTTCGGCGTCGAGCCGTGCAGAAGGAATGTCGGCGAATTTTAGCCGGCGAGTGGCTTCTTTGAGCCACTCGCTAATTGCTGGCATTTTGGGCCGCGAGTTCGCGTTCATAGGCTTGTAGGTGCTCGATTAAATCTTCAATACTGCCGTTAAGAGCCGATGGGATGTTGCTACGGCTGTAGCCAATGCGATGATCAGTGATGCGGTCTTGTGGGAAGTTGTAAGTACGAATTTTTTCGCTGCGATCACCACTGCCGATAAGGCTGCGACGCTCGGCTGCAAGCTTAGATTGCTCTTCGTCAATCTTTGCCTGGAGAAGGCGAGAGCGAAGAACGCTCATGGCTTTCTCTTTGTTCTTGATCTGGGATTTTTCATCTTGGTTTGTTACAACGAGGCCAGTAGGAAGGTGAGTGATACGAACGGCACTATCGGTGGTGTTAACGCTCTGTCCGCCATGTCCTCCGGCGCGGTAGACGTCGATCTTAAGGTCATTAGCAGCGATTTCAATGTCTGTCTCCTCGGCTTCCGGGAGGACTGCAACGGTAACGGTGGAGGTGTGAATGCGGCCTTGTGATTCAGTTGCTGGTACGCGTTGAACGCGGTGAACGCCAGATTCAAATTTAAGCTGCGAGTAGGGTGCGTCGCCCTTGACGCTAAAGACAACCTCTTTGTATCCACCGGTGTCATTGGCGCTCTCTGAGATAAGTTCAGTTTTAAGGCTGTGTGTTTCGCAGTAGCGGAGGTACATGCGGTAAAGTTCAGCTCCAAATAAGCTCGCTTCGTCACCACCAGCGCCGGCGCGGATCTCGATAATGACATTTTTTTCGTCGTTTGGATCTTTTGGCGCTAGCATAATGAACAATTCGTCTTCAAGTTGAGCGAGTTTTTCTTCTGTTTCATTCGCTTCCATTTTTGCGAGTTCGGCAAGTTCATCGCCCCCGCTGGCTAATTCTTTTGCCTCGGCAAGGTGTGCTTCGAGTGTGCGTCGCAGAGTGGCTTTTTCAAGAATAGCTTCGAGTTCGGTGAAACGTTTGTTCTTCGCGCTAAAGTCTGGGTCGGCGTAAGCGTTCGGGCTTGCAAGAAACTCGCCGAGCTTGGCTTTTTCGCTACTTAAGTCGTCGATGTTTAGGCTAATTTTCGGCATATTATTGTTTCCACAAAGCTAAAGGTTGGTGTTTCTATTGTAACAAAAAAAGAGACTGCTAAGGATGCAGTCTCTTTTTTGTGTATCGCTACTTGGCTGAAGTATCTTTTTTCGCTTTTTGAGCGGCAGCTTTTTTAGCTTTGCTCGCAAGTGCTTCTTTGCGTGCTTCAGCAGCAGCAAATTTAGCCTTGAAGCGATCAACGCGACCTTCGGTGTCGATGATCTTCTCTTCGCCTGTAAAGAATGGGTGAGAGGCTGATGAGATGTGAACTTTAACAAGTGGGTACTCGTTGCCATCTTCCCATTTAACGGTGTCATTCGTTTGCGCTGTTGACTGTGTCAAAAAGGCAAACCCGGCCACATCGTCGCTAAATACGACTGGGCGGTAATCTGTTGGGTGTATACTGCTTTTCATAATCTGTACCATTGTAACTCTTCTGGGGTGAAATGTCAAAGCCGTATGCCTGCTTTATATCCTTGCAACGATAGCCATAAGCGGTACAATAGGAGGCAGATGAATGGGCAAAATTCTCATATAAAAATAACAGGCTTTACGATTGTTGAGCTAGTAGTGGTGATTGCGGTTATTGGCCTGCTTGCGACGATAGGTACGATATCGTACCGCTCTATGCAGGACAAGACGAATTTTTCGATTCTCAACAATGACCTAAAAGGGATGAAGGCAGCGATTGAAAGGCATTATGCGAAAAATGGCAGCTATCCGTCTACGGGTGACGCCTGGAGATTCCGTGCGCGTGACGGGAATGAGTTTATTCCTGGTTTATATCCTAATTTCCACTCCAGTCCTTTGCCGGATGTTACGACTGGATCAAAAACGAGTACTACTCAGAATACCTACGCCTATCGTTCAAATGGTACGTATTATCGCTTGATTCGATTCGCGCCGATACCAGCCTCCGAATTAAGCCTTGTGCCGAGTGAACTCATAAGCCCCTCGTGCTCGACTGATCGCTGGGGGTACTGGGCGAATACAGCCAACCCATGTAACGTTGCCCCGTAGCTGCGTTGACAGTCAGTGGCTCAATCTGTTAGAATGGGCAATGTAAACAATTTTAATGACACAACTCGTATCATTTACTCCTGAAACCTTCAGGGATACGGGTGAGGAACAAAGGAGTTCTAACTTTATGGCAGTAGCTGTAGATATTAAAGCTTTGCTCGAAGCTGGTGTCCACTTTGGACACAAAACGAGCCGTTGGCACCCTAA
>CAMPKW010000004.1 GCA_946887425.1 uncultured Candidatus Saccharibacteria bacterium
ACTCTCGACACCCTGCTTAAGAGGCAGGTGCTCTAACCAGCTGAGCTACTGGCCCATAAAATTAACACTTAAAAAGTGTATCAAATAGGGGTCAGCTTGTAAAGGGGTGTGGTATAATTAATTTTGTATTCACGCACCCGTAGCTCAGTGGATTAGAGCACTGGTCTTCGGAACCAGGTGTCGCAAGTTCGAATCTTGCCGGGTGTACCAAGAAAAGAGACTCATCGCAAGGTGAGTCCTTTTTCTTGGTAGGCAAGCATATGTGCGCGGTATCATAGACGAATCAGGGTGATAGTGCTATATTCTACGCACCAAGCTAAGTTCGAGGAGGGATGTATGCCGCAAGATCGTTCTAGTAAAAAGCTAAAGAAAATGCTCATTGTAGCTGCAATGATTGCCGTGGTCGTGGCTGGGGGTGTGCTTGTATGGCAACTCTTGCCTAAGAAGAATCCGGAACCCGTGGCGAAGCAGACCGAGGCAACGTCCTACTCAAAAACAACCAAAGTGCCAGCCGACTGGAAGAAATATACTGATGCTCGCTATCCATTTAGTATTTCATATCCCGCCCAATGGACGCCAATGGCCGACACAAAGTTGAACCCATTGCTGTATGACTATGAGGTAGATTTCATGGATGCCAATGATAAGTCACACGCGAACGCTATTATCGGCGTCAAGAAGCAGTCCCTCGAAGATGCAGTGGCTCAGTTTAAAGCAGGATTCTTGGAAGTGGGTGATGTGCGCCCTAAGCTACTGAGTGAGAAAAAAATGAAAATCGACGGTAATGATGCGGTGGAAATTCGGTATCAGCAAAATATCGGCACGCCGACGAGCGCTCGGCTTGCGGGTATCGAGCGACAGTATTTTATAAGTCATGGTGGCAATGTGTATACGCCGCAACCAGTATATGAGAGTGGTCAACCCGGTGGGCTGAATGCGGGTCAGTCACAAATACTATTTGAATCACTGACGTTTAAGAAGTAGGTAAGTGGTAGAGGGTCTCTCCCTTCTCACCTCTGATTGTGCTACTATATAAGAGATGAAAATTCTTAATGGTGCCGATCTGGCAGATTTTATTAAAGAGCGTCAGGCGCGTCAGGTGCGGGCGCTTCGTCAGGCGTCGCGTGTGTATCCGAAACTGGCAATCGTGCAAACATCTGACGATCCTGTGATTGATTCCTATGTTGGCATGAAGCGTCGCTACGCCGCTGATGTGTTGATCGATGTTGAGCATCACAAGATCGCACAGGTTGAGTTATTGACCACAATTGGCGCACTCAATAACGATGAGACTGTTCATGGCATTATTGTGCAATTGCCACTAGCAAACCCCGACGATACACAGGCCGCTGTCGATGCGGTAGTGGGCAACAAGGATGTCGATGGACTTGGTTCGGCAGCGGAGTTTGACCCTGCGACTCCGGTGGCGATTGACTGGCTCGTGAATGGCTATAATGTCGATATCAAACAAAAAAAGATTGCTATTGTCGGTGCCGGTCGGCTTGTCGGCGCACCGCTGACTAAGCTATGGCGTGGTGCTGGGTATGATGTTACTGTTTTTGATACTGACTCGGATATCTCACAGCTAAATAACTATGAACTAATCGTGAGTGCAACTGGTACGCCAGGACTCATTACGAGTCAGATGGTGCAACCGGGTGCAGTTGTTGTTGATGCGGGAACCGCATCTGAACACGGCAAGATTGTCGGTGATGTTGCCGACAGCGTGCGAGAGCGCGAAGATGTGACAATGACGCCACAAAAGGGCGGCGTTGGCCCTCTTACGATTGCGGCTCTATTTGATAATGTTATTCGCGCAGCGCAGCGCGTTGCAAACGCCAAGTCAAAGTAGGACTTTAGCTTTTTGCGCGCTCGAGTGCTTCTTTGACGCGTCCAACTACTTGGCGTGGCGTAAGGTCGGCTTTGACGATGTAACTATCGATCCCAAGCTTACGAAGGTGTTTTGGTGACTCTTCTTCGCCGAGGTTAGTAAGGATGATAACAGGAGTGTGTTTGCCCCAGTCATGTGTGCGGATAATCTCAAGCGCTTCTGCGCCGCCCATCTCCGGCATCTGGAGATCAAGCAGAATGATGTCTGGCTGGAATTTCTCTACGAGCGCCACACCCCGATTGCCATTATCAGCCAGCTGCACCTCGAATCCATCTGCCTCAAATTTCATGCGGTACATTTGATTAATTACTGGATCGTCTTCAATGATGGCTATTTTGGTCATAATTACCCCAAGTATACCACGTGTCAGCTCTGTTATGAATGGTATCATGAGAGTGTGGGCGAAATTATTGGTATTGAAAAAAGCTTTGTGAATCATCCTGAGGTAATGACCGACGGTATTACACCTGATTGTCTGGGCGTTATGGATGTTGAGGTTCCTGTCGCATCGGATGATCAATTATTAGGTTCGCAAGTGCGATATATTGCTCAGGAGCTTCATACGGCAGTTTATCTCAAGATGGGGTATATAACAGAATCGGACCTAAATGAAGACGGGGTGTTTCTGGATAAATATACGTCGCAGTCTACATATGTCGTTTCTATGGGTAAGACGCGCATATCAGCCTGTCGTTATATATCTGCGACCGAAAAGGACGGCATAATGTCGTTGCCGACATCCGAGAACTTCTCAATCGATCTCTCAGTCTTGGCGTCGGTTGCCCGGGCTGATGACTGGTCTGATATTTTGCCCGATGAGGTAGTAGAAGTGTCGGGTCTTGTCTCCGTTCCTCTTGACCCTCGAGTGGATACTGGAAGGGACGAATATGATGCAACTCAGTTGATGTACGCTGCTGTGTTGCGCAAGTCGCTTGAGCGGGGTCACAAATTATGGATTCTCAATACAAACCCGCGTTTACTAAGGGCGTTTTCAGCCCTTGTGGGTGCCGAGCAAGTTCATGTACTTGGGACTCCTCAGCAGTACATGAACATCACGACTATTCCTGCTGCCATGAATCCTCAAAGTGTCATCGAAGGGGTAATGTACGATCAGTCGCCATACGGCCCGGTAAAGAGGGCTCATATCGTTCGTGCACTTCACGGGATGGATGCAAGCGAGATATCTCGAGATATGCAGTTGCTGTTAATGCAGCACGGAGTGCAATTTGGCTTATCAAAAAATGCATAAGCGGTTTCATTAATTTCAAGCTATACTAAGTTTATGCCATATGAGCTCATATTTCTCGCTGTGACAATTTTTGTTGTTTTTGTTGCTTCTATGCTGGTGATGCTCGCACGAAGCATTTTACTACGGCTGCGGATGACATTAGTTTTGACAATTGTAAGCTTGGCATTTTGGCAGGCTAGTGTCTATGCAGTTAGTCACGGTATGGGGGATATAAATGTAATGACGACCGCGGTATTTTTGTGGCCTTCGATAGCCGTGACTAGTTTTTATTTGTTTATATCGTATGTAGGTGTACAGTATGGCGGTATTGGTAAAAAAAGACTACTATCGACATTGGCGAATAATCTATTTGCATTTGCGATTGCCATTCAGTCTGTTGCGCTGATTTCTAATGAGATATTTCTTTCGGTTAGATACGTGGAGCCGGCTGGGCTAGAGTTTAGTCGAGGGGCTTTTTATTATGTCTATATTTTCGGTCTTTTTGTGGCTTTTGTGGCCGTTCTCATCCGTTTGTTCGCGAGCATCTCTGCGAGTCGAAAGAATAGTCAAGCTAGACGTGCTCTCAAAATGGTACTAGCTACGACGTCACTGGCCATAGCGTATGGCCTGACCTGTAACGTTCTTTTCCCTGTCGTTTTAAACAGCCAGGTATTGATTGGATTTGGTATTTTAACAATCGATATCTTTGCGATCGGCTTCACTCTAAGCGTGGTTCGTGGACAGTTGTTCGATATTAAACTCTACGCGGTAAGGGGTGTTGTTTATATACTTGCACTGGTCACGCTCGCTTCAATCTATGCGTTAGCGGCAATCACTGTGTCACGGTGGTTTTTTGGCGCATCGTCTTCGCTTGAGCAGATGGTATTAAACGTCGCGCTCGCATTGTTGCTCGCATCCGTTTTTCAGCCAATTAAACGTTTCTTTGATCGTATGACTAACCGTCTTTTCTATCGGGATAATTATAATACGAGCGAATTTTATGCGCGCTTGAGTCGCCTTTTGACGTCAACCACCGATCTGAGGGCTTTATTGCAGCGTGCAGCTGATGAGATGTCAACTACGCTCAAGAGTGAGTACGGCCTATTCTTCGTGTACGATAAGAATCATTATGTTATGACTGGTACAGCGAAGTCGCGACACCGTTTGCCGATACAGGATGCACGAACGATCGATGCGTATGTCGAGAAAAATGGCGACAAGGTTATTATGACCGATCTGCTCACTGAGCACGACCAGCTGCGCCGTCTGCTTATTAGTCATAAAGTGTGCTTGGTGTTGCCGCTTCGTCGTGGTGAGGATGAGATTATTGGATATTTCCTCATGGGTGACCATCGTAGCGGTAGTTACACGCGGCGAGACATTCGCGTGCTCGAAACAATTGCCGACGAGCTGGTGATTGCGATTCAAAATGCATTATCGGTCCAAGAAGTAAAAGAGCTCAACGCGACGCTGCAACAGCGCATTGATGAAGCGACAAAAGAGCTCCGGGCTAGTAATGTGCAGCTACAGCGCCTCGACGAGGCAAAGGATGAGTTTGTGAGCATGGCCTCGCATCAGCTTCGCACACCCCTTACAAGTGTAAAAGGTTATATTGATATGGTGCTCGAGGGGGATGCCGGCAAAATTAGCGATATGCAAAAACACCTGCTCGGTGAAGCTTTTACAAGTAGCGAGCGTATGGTGCATCTGATTAATGATTTCTTGAATGTATCGCGCCTTCAGACGGGCAAGTTTATGATTGATCGTCGACAAGTCGATCTTGCTTCTATTGTCCGCCAAGAAGTTGATGGCTTGCAGACAACGGCTGGCCAGCGTAAGCTCACCTTAGCCTACGAGATGCCAGCCTCTTTCCCATTACTGTATCTTGATGAGGGCAAAATACGCCAAGTGGTCATGAACTTTATTGATAACGCCATCTATTACTCCAAGGAAAATACGACGATTACAATAAACCTCAAAGCGGACGACAGCACGTTGGAGTTGACCGTGAAGGATACTGGAATAGGCGTACCTTCAGATGAGCAGGCGCAACTATTTACGAAGTTTTACCGCGCCAGTAATGCACGCAAGCAGCGCCCTGACGGCACGGGTGTTGGCCTCTACTTGGCTAAGAAGGTGATTGTCGCGCATGGCGGCTCGATGGTATTTAGTTCGGTGCCGGATAAGGGGAGTGTATTTGGATTTACGCTTCCGGTGAAGAAGATGGCATTAGCTCCCGCTGGCGATGCGGATGATCTCGATAGTTAACCAAACGAGTAGGGTGACGATACCACTAGTGATAAGTACTGGCTTGAGGATTCTTTTGCGCTCAAACCACCATTGACCAAGCTTGTTGCGGTTGGCTGCTCTCACGCGCGTAACGACCGGTCGAGTGACAGCCGCATCGGCTCCTGAGTACTTTTTTGTTCGTTTTTTCTTCTGCTTTACCATAATATTTCTAGTATAACAAAAATCACCCCCGTATCATAACGGGGGTGATTTTGTATATCTGAGGCTGATGCTTCAGTAAGAAGAGCGGTCAGACTCGGATTAGTTGCCTAGAAGGCGTCGGCTTGCAATGTAGTAACTTGCGCTTGCGACCAATGCACCAAGTGCGAGGGCAGCGGCAACGCCGTCACCTGCACCAGTCTTTGGCAGTTCTGCTGGAGTTACTGGCACCACTGGGACTGTTTCACAGTCTTTCATGTTCTTTGAGTGCTTGCTTGCGTCAAATTTGTTCTCATCGATAGTGATGATTTTCTTTGAAGCGAGTTCACAGACAGTGATCTTGCCAGGTTTAACTTCACAGTCCTTAAGGTTCTTTGAGTGCTTGTTTGCATCAAATTGATCTTCGCGGATTGTGATGATCTTTTTGCTTGCAAGGTCACACACCTTGATGTCTTTAGGTTTTACACAAGTCTTATCAACAGTTACGTTAGCTGTGTCTTCCTTCCAACCGAAGTCAGTAGTTGCACGTGCTTTGTTGATGAGCGTGTTTTTGCCACAGGCAGGAAGCTTGTCATTTTCAGCAACCTTTGCGCTGAATATCATCCATGCTCCACCATTTTGCTTGTATGAACCGATGTTGATACCATTCTTAGTAATGTTATCGCTGGCTTTTAGGCCGGCAGGGTGAAGGGCATTTCCGAGAACAGTTGAACCGTTAACGTAGCTTGTACCTGCAGGAAGTACGTCGCTGATCATAACGTTATCAGTCTGTGCTTCGCCGATGTTCTTGTATTCAATGAGGTAGTCAACTACTTCACCTGGTTTAGCTGCGTAGTTTTCAGACCATTTGTTAGCACCGTGTTTACTTACTTCTTTAGTAACAGTGTGGTTTGCTGTTTGAGCAACCTGCGCTTTTACCTTGAAGCTGACGTAGCCTGAGAACTGGAAACAGCCAGGAACTTTACCGTCAATTTTGTCGTATCCCACTTGTGCACCCTTGTCGGTAACGATGCTGTCGCTAAGCGTTGTACCCGCTTGACCGAATACGTTGTTGTAGAACTTTGTTGAACCATTTACGTATGTAAGGTTAAAATTGCGGTCGCTATTGAAAATAGCCTGGTCCCATACACGATTTGGAGTTGCGTTGTCGGCAGTGATGAAACCGTCGATCTGAACTTTTTTACCAGTAGTATTTGGAACGTTTGCCATAACACGCGTGTTCTGTGCTACGAGATTAAGGCTCGATGCTGCGTTGTTGTGGACGTACATCTGAACCAAATATTCTTTGCCTGGCTGAACGGTTAGTTCATCTTTCCAGTTGCCTGCGCTCATGTCTGACGCATCTTTGATGCGAACGAAGTTGCGCTCATCACCGTAATCAGGATTGTTAGTGATAGCGTTAAAGGTAATATGGTCAGCCGGATTCTCGACTGTAAATGTTGGACGATCTGGTCCCCAGGCAAATAGGGCAGCTGGTACGACGACTGCGGCTGCAATCATGGCAACAAGTGCGCTACTGCGCTTTGGGGCACTTCGCATGATGGTAAGTAGTTTACCCATTGTGAACTCTCCTCTTTATTGGTCCGTCTCTCGGTTGGATCCAATTAATTATCTTCTATATTATATATCATTTATTGTAAAATGTCAATGCTTATGCTTTAAAATGTATGCAAGCCGAATTTTTAATATGCATCATGTATGGAAAAATCAGATTATAACTTAGTGTAGTAGGATTGATCTCGAGGAGATCAGCTACATCGTGAATACGGGGGTACTCGAACGGAAAACTGAACTCCTCGGAGATAATTCGGTGAAATATGAAGATTGGTGCCGGGTGAACGGGAGTGACGCTTTAAGGGCGCCACTCCCGTTCGAACAGCCTTTAGCAGGTTGTCTTGCCGGGTGCCGGAACGCACGATGATGGCGCTTCTGAAGGCGCCGGTGCGGCTGGCTCGGGTTGTGCGGTTGGCCGTGGACCCGGTGGATTCGGGTTCGGCGCTGGAACTACAACAGTACCGCCACCGGGGGCCGGCTGGGTGACTGCTGCGGGTTCTGGTGCTGGTGCCGCTGGCGGCGGCGTGTAGACCGGTCCTGGATTGGCCGGTTCTACGGGTTGGTAATGTCGCGGTTCGGCAGGCAGGACGTTCGGCATCTGCTGTTGAGGCAGGTTGCCTTGGTTCTGGGGAGCCTGTGCAACATCATCCTTGCACACTGGCCATGTGCCATGGGGCATTTCTGGTGGGCATACCTCCTTAACGGGTGGGCGTGGCGGTGGCGGGTTGTGGCACTCGCCGTTTGGCTGAACTACTTTACCATCTGGGCAAGCTTCCTTGCCCGGCGGCAGTCCGACGGGAACTGCAGGCGGGATATTGATTTTGACGATGCGAATTTGCTTTGCACCGACATTACCGCAATCCGCGCGCAGTGTTGCGTCGGGGATAAGCATTCCATCCTCTGTGACGTAAAGCCAGTAGATATCACCGGCCTTCGATTGACGCCACGTGTTTTCCTGGTGGAACTTTCCATCCACGAAGTAGCTGCCTCCCATGATCTGGGATTCGCCCTTCAGTTGGATGTCAATGTAACCGGCTCCACTAAGGGCGCGTTGCACCTCCTTGTCGTCTTTTCCGGCCGCCTTGATGGCGCTGATGACACGGTCCTTGGCAGTGTTTGCTGCGGGCGTGCCACTGGCGAACCACTTGGCGATGGTTTCGGTCGAGTCGAGGTAGGTGATGTTGTTGCCGTCGTAAAACGGCGCACCTCCTGTATCAACCGTGTGCTTGGTCGGGTCAACTGCGTTCTCTCCCGTGGAGCCAATTCCTTCAATGTCCTCTTTGTTGGCATTGGGGAATAGGCCGAGTACCTGGGCTGCAAACATCTCCGTATTGGTGATGGTGACGCCCTGGTCATTAACCCTTTTGGCTTCACCCAAGGAGTTCACGATCTGCGTGGCTCGCGCCAGGCTGGTCGTGGTCTTGAGTTCGTCGGCCAATTTGGCTATCTGGGTCTGAGTCTTGTTGACGTTAGCCAGGCCATCGTAGATGCTTTGGCCAAGCTTGCGGCATGCGTCGATCAACTTGGTGTCGGTCTCGGCGGCGCCGGGTTGCAAGGCTTTCTGCTCGTCGGCTGATAGGCAGTACTTCCATGCTTCCTGCTGTTCGGCAGTGAAGGTTGGAGCCGCTGCTGTCTCGCTTGGAGACGCCGATGGGTTCGGATTGGCGAGGAGGTCATTGCCTCCACATCCAGTCGTAGCCAGCACGAGGCTGGTCGGTAGCAGGAACATGCCTGCTGCTTTTGCGATTTTCATGATCTCTCCTCTCCCCAGTGGGGAATCGATGGGGTAATGACCCCGATTTTACAATCGGGGAACATCCCCTTTACTGTCCCACGGGTTAGGGAGCAGCAATAGCGACGAGCCACAATAATGTGCCTCACCGGTATGCTGCTCCCTTGAGAGAAAAGATATTTCTTCATATTTCACGTACTCATTTGTAATGTCGACATTACGATAAATGGACAAAAACAAATGGCTGCAAGTGCAGCCAAAAAGACAAGATTAATAGCAGGGTGTAATCATGTGTTTGTGGCTACACTTACAGGTACGTTAGTACAATAAGTTATAACCTGATTATTAACGTTCCCATACTTGATGAGTAATAGCTCTAGGTAACCTGGCGGCTACCTCACACACCTCACTCACCAGTGATGTATCAAATTTACCACAAAACTGTTAAAATGTCAATGATTTATACAATATAGTACTAATTATCACAAGCATTTTACCGAGGTGAGGGTAAAGGTTAGTCTTACAGTCGATTCTAAGGTGTTAGACAATTCAATGTTGAGGTTAATGAGTCGCTGTTCGTTTTGCCGAGGCGGAAGTCAATATGAAGTGCATTTGTATAATTTGCCTATCTTTGTAAAATGTAGCCTCTAGCCAAAGGGGTATTTTTTTGCTATAATCGTCCGAGTTAAACATGGTCTCATCGTCTAACGGTTAGGACACCAGGTTTTCATCCTGGCAATCGGAGTTCGATTCTCCGTGAGATCACCAAGTAAAATACCCATCCTCGCCGATGGGTATTTTACTTGGTGATTAAAAAGGGAAAACCCCGCACGGCTGGCTGCCGTGCGGGGTTCGAGGAGGAACGCGTTAGTGCTCCAGGCCTGCCCTTTGGAGGAAGTGCCGAAGTTGATGGTACTCCACTGCCAGGATTTGATTTTGACTCAAGGGCACGGGCGCAGGTCCTTCTTCGTCGGGGTCATACCCGGGATAGTGTACAGAATAGTTACTGAGCACTTCAAGTACGCTATCCACCTCATCAATGAAGGTCTGGCGCAGATCCGCTGGCATCCCACCTAGGCCATAGCCATAGTGAGCGCCGACCCATAGTGTTGCCTCTACGGCTCGCCGGGCAGTGGCGGGTAAATCCAGGCTTGCACCCTCGGAATTGATAGAACCTACTGCTTGCTCGGGAGTTAAAAACAGTCCTTTGTTGTGCATATCGCTTCCTCTACTCGATTGAATCAACGCACTAATGGGTGGTCAATTTCTTATATATTATAACACGTTTGACTGTTTTTTGCCAGCACCTGCTATCGGCATATTATTTCAGAGTAGATGTGATCCTATTCGGCTCTATATTGCTTGGCAATTTTTTACCCTAGCTAACAGATGAATGGTGGTACAATTGAGTCCATGAGTGTTATTTTTAAACGTACAAAGATTTTGGCTACGCTTGGGCCTCCTACAAGCAACCCGGAGACAATCGAACAGCTAGCGCTTGCTGGTGTGAACGGTTTCCGCTTGAATTTTAGCCACGGCGACTACGCTGAACGCGACGATCAGATTACCTGGATTCGCGAAGCATCGGCAAAGATTGGCAAGCCAGTTGCGATCTTACAGGACCTTCAGGGGCCAAAAATCCGTCTTGGTATGTTGAATGAAAATGTGAGTGTGAAAAAGGGTGACGAGATCGTTCTTGATCACGCAGCCGAGCATAACGGCATGACATTTCCAGTTCAGTACAATTTGGCCGAAAAAGTAAAAGTCGGTGAGCCGATCTATATCTTTGATGGTAAGATCCGTACAACTGTCATTGAGATTCCTTCAGCTACGGCAATTAAGCTCCGTGTTGAAAATAACGGCACGCTCATGAGCAAGAAGGGTATCAACCTGCCTGATACTGATTTTGGTGGTGATATCCTCACTCCGAAAGATCTTAGGGATGTGGAATACGGTGCCACAAAAGATATCGATTATGTTGCACTAAGTTTCGTGCAAAGCGCCGATGATATTAACAACCTTCGTCAAATTCTTGTAAGTCTTGGCTCTGATGCGCAAATTATCTCAAAGATTGAGACAAAAGCCGCAATTAAGCCTGAGGCGCTTGAAGAGATTGTTAAGGCGAGTGACGGTGTTATGGTCGCTCGTGGTGACCTAGCGGTTGAAGCGGGTGCCGAAGTAGTGCCGATTATCCAGCGCCGTATCATTGCGCTATGTCGCAAGCACGGTAAATTGAGTATCGTCGCAACTCAGATGATGGCAAGCATGGTTGATAATCCAGAGCCAACTCGTGCGGAGGTTGGTGATGTGGCCAATGCTGTGATCCAAGGTGCTGATACGGTCATGTTGTCGGATGAAACAGCAAATGGCCAGTATCCTCTCGAAACGGTGTCGGCTATGAAGAAAGTTATTTTGTTCACCCAGGACAACGCTGCGGTTGCGCCAATTCACGACGAAGTTCATAGTAAGAACGCTCAGCAAGATGCCATTAGTGCCGCTGCGGTAAGTCTCGCGTTACAGCTGAAAGTTGATGCTATTGTGGCTGAGACGAAATCTGGCTCAACAGCAGCAAATATTGCTGGCCATCGCCCAAATCTTCCGATTATTAGTGTGACAAGTAGTGACCGCGCTGCGCAGCAGCTTGCGTTAAACTACGCAAATCGCAGTTTTGTTCGTCCGGATGGAGAGCGCGCTGGATTTGATATCGCTAAAGAACTCAACGACCAAGGTTTCTTTGGTGAACAAGAGAAGGTAACCGTCGCTATTGTTAGCGGTAAGCAGCCAGGTCTTGTTGGTGCGACCGATACTATCCGTGTTCGCGTGCTAGAATAGAGACAGTAAATAAAAGGGTGGGCCCTGATGAACGCAGGATTTTTCAAACAAACAATTCGTGATGTACCGCTCGAGCACACAACCGTGCTCGTGCGGACTGACTACAATGTACCGTTAACGAGCGACGGTCGTATTGCTGACGACCTTCGTATTCGAGCGAGTATCCCGACCCTTCGACATCTGCTGGATCGTGGCTGTAAGGTTGTGATCATGAGTCATCTCGGACGTCCAGACGGCCATGATGCAAAGCTGAGCCTTGAGGTTGTAGGAGAGCGACTCGCGCAGTTGTTGCAACGCCCAGTACACTTCATTGACGACTGTGTCGGTGATCGTGTCCATCAAGTTGTGAAGCGTGCTCCAAAAAATGGAGTCGTGCTGCTTGAGAATCTTCGTTTTTACAAAGAAGAAGAGGCTGATGATCATGACTTCGCCAAAAAGATAGCTAAAGCAACGGGCGCGCGCTATTTTGTACAAGATGGATTTGGTGTTGTGCACCGAGCGCACGCCAGTACTCATGCAATTACCCTGTGTATTCCAGGGGTGGCGGGGTTACTCCTCGAGCGCGAATACGAAACTATCACTCATGCCATGAGTGAGCCGAAACGACCATTCGTTGCTGTAATGGGCGGCGCTAAGGTGAGTGACAAAATTGCTATTATTGAGCGATTTATTACTGTTGCAGACAAGATCTTAATTGGTGGCGCAATGGCGAATACTTTTCTGGCGTACAAAGGTATATCGGTTGGAAAAAGTAAGGTTGAGTCAGATCAGGCGCACGTCCTCGATGCGATTTATACTCGTGCCGCCGACAAAGTAGGTACCGACCATCTTGATGAATTTATTATGTTACCTAGTGATGTGGCGGTTGACTCTGATCTTACGGGTGAACGTGGACGACGCGTTGCGCCAGTTGATGCCATTGCTGATACTGAGCTAGCGCTTGATATTGGCGATCAAACGATTGAGCGATTTTGTGACGTAATTGCAAAAGCGGGAACTGTCATATGGAACGGTCCAGTTGGGTATTCAACACTGCCCGTATTTGCACATGGCTCAGCTCGCATTGCTATGGAGCTGGCAACACACCCTAGAACTACTTCCATTATTGGCGGGGGTGATACGGCTGAATTTGTCCTCAAATGGGATGGCCATGATGGACAGAGTTTTACGCACGTTTCTACTGGTGGCGGAGCAGGTTTGGAGCTTATGGCCGGCGAAAAGTTGCCAGGTGTTGAAAGTTTGCTAGACGCTCGGAAATAATTAGGATACACTAAACGTAAGTATTATGGCAAGTAAAAACACTCTCATCGTCGGCAACTGGAAAATGAACCTTAATATGCATGAGGCAAGCTTGTATTTGCATCAGCTGGCGGAGCTTGTAAAGGTTCACCGCGATGTCGAAGTTGTGCTAGCGCCAACGATTTTCACGCTTCAATCGCTTAGTTTGCAGATTAATAGGCGACAGTTTAAGCTGGCCGCTCAGAACCTTTACTGGCGTGACCACGGTGCCTTTACTGGTGAAGTGTCGGCTACACAGCTGCGCGGCATCATCGACTACGCCATTATCGGTCATTCTGAGCGTCGACACGTATTCGGCGAAACAGACAAAGACGTGCGCAATAAGGTGCAAGCGGCAATTCGCAATAACATTCGTCCGATTCTTTGTGTTGGTGAGACGACTGCCGAGCGTACATACGGCGAAACAAATGACGTACTTCACGATCAACTTATTGGTGGCCTGGCCAATGTTACAAGTGAAGAGCTAAAAGAGGTGGTCATTGCCTATGAACCGGTATGGGCGATCGGCACAGGTAATAATGCGCTACCTACTGATGTCACGACGGCCATTAAAGCAATTCGCAGCCAGATCAAACACTTGTATGGCAAGCAGGCGGCCGAAGATATCACTGTCCTTTATGGAGGGAGTGTAACGGCAAGTAGCGCGGCGGACTACCTGGCTTTGTCGGAGGTGAATGGTTTACTGATCGGCGGCGCGAGCCTTGATGCGCATGCATTTACAGATATTATTAAAAAGGCGCATAAGGGTTCAGCGGTCGCAAAGAGCGCATAGGTGGGATGATGAAAGACTTAGATTTTGACGAACTTGACCAAGCGGTAAACTCATTGATGACTGGTATCCCAAAGACGCCGGCTCCACAGGATGACAAAGCGACAGAAAAGACACTAACAATTACGCCAACACTGTCTGACAATGAACGTCCGTCGTTCGCGACGCTTGAGCAAACTGCCTCAAAAGCAGGAACTGAAATAGATGCAGCCGAGGCGAGTATGGGGCCGTCGGCTTCGGCCAATCCACTTGCCGCTCGCCGTACAAGTGGGCGATTTATGGACGTGGTGCATCCGTCATCTGACATGAAAATCAATAATCGCCCAGTCGTGTCACGTGAGGGTATTCAGCTTAATCCTATTGCGCCTCGACCTGCTGCGACCATTTCTCAGCCGACTCGTGAGCCGGAGGTTACTACTGCCTCGCCCGAACAATCTCCTGATGTGACCATGCAGAAGCCCGAGGTGAATGCATGGCCTGATCCGATCGACATGGTGTCGATTGAGGAGCCTGAAGCTACGTTGCCGGTTGAGCAAGTAGCCCCGGTGGTAGCCGAAGTTGCGACACCAGATGAGATCAATGAGCCTTTGCCACTTCAGACGCCTTTCTTGACCGACACGAAGGTCGAAAAGCGTCCGCTTGGTGCTTTTGCAGTTGATCAAGTTGCTAGCGACACATCAGAGGCCGTAGAAACTGCCACCGATACGCTCGCTGAAGACCAGACGTCAACTGACTCATCTCCAGCGGTAAGCCAGGAGCCAGCTGTAATTGATCTACCCGATGAGCTACAGCACGATCTTATTAAGATAGAATCCGATAATGAGGCAGAGGTTTCACAAGATGAGCCAAGTCCTGAAAAGATAGTTCCTGCTCCTTCGTATGCTGCGCCGATTGTGACGCCAGCTCCAGCTGCAGTGTCTGGACCGGCTTCAATACAGCCTCAGTATAAAGAAGAGCCAAGCAGCACCAAGCAGGAGCATGCGGCAATTTATGATACCGACACCTATCACAAGCCTCTTGCGCACCCTGCTAAGAAAAAATCTGGCTGGCTATGGGTGTTGTGGATTATTCTTCTTCTCGCGCTCGGTGCAGGTGGCGCGGCGGCGCTCTACTATTTCAAGGTCATTTAGTCTCAACTAACGAGCCAAAAACAGGTATACTAGAGAGTAATGGATTTACTTAAGGGGCTTAATGAGGCGCAGGCAGATGCGGTGCAGACGACGTCTGGACCGCTACTTATTTTGGCTGGAGCTGGCAGTGGCAAAACCAAAACGCTGACACATCGAATCGCTCATTTAATTGCGCATGAAAATGTGTGGCCGAACGAAATTTTGGCCGTAACCTTTACCAATAAGGCGGCTCGTGAAATGCGTGAGCGGCTTGGAGTGCTTTTGGGGCAAAACGGCGCAAGTCGTGGCTTTATGCCATGGATGGGGACATTCCATGGTATCTGCGTGCGCATGCTCCGCGCTGAAGGTGAGGCGATTAACATTGCTAAGAACTTCGTTATTTATGATGAGGATGACCGCCAGGGACTTATCAAGCAAGCGATGAAGCAGCTTTCGATTGGTGACAAGGAGATAAAGGCGCGTAGTGTGAGTGCGGCGATCTCGAGTGCAAAAAATGAGATGGTAGGACCGGTTGAGTTTGAGGCGACGGCGCAATTTCCTTACCAGAAGAATATCGCCAAGATTTATACGGCATACGAAAAGATGCGCCAAGCGGCCGGCGCCCTTGACTTTGATGACCTGCTACTCGAAACAGTGCGGCTTTTCAAAGAAGCGCCAGAGGTGCGCAAAAAATGGCAAACTCAATTTAAACATATTCTTATCGACGAGTACCAAGATACGAATGCTGCTCAATACCATATCATTAAGCATCTTGTGAATGACCTGCGTAATATCTGTGTGGTTGGTGACGATTGGCAGTCGATCTATAGCTGGCGCGGAGCAGATTTTACCAATATTCTTAATTTCGAACGCGACTTTAAAGGCGCGAAGGTAATTAAGCTCGAGCAAAATTATCGTAGCACTGGCCATATTCTTGAAGCTGCCAATAACGTCATTACGAAAAACACTCAGCGGACAGATAAGAAGCTGTGGACGGCCGAGAGCAACGGCGCACCCGTACAGGTTCATAGTACGTATGATGAGGCCGAAGAGGCGAATCTTGTAGCGAGTCGTATTTCATCGCACGTAGCCATGGGTGCGCGAAAGTTCGGCGATTTTGCCGTCTTATACCGCGCCAATGCTCAAAGCTACACACTTGAGCGTGCATTTTTGCAGCAGCGCGTGCCATACCAGATTGTTGGGGGCGTGCGATTTTATGACCGTAAGGAAATAAAAGACATAATTGCCTACCTGCGACTCATTTATCAGCCGAATGATCGCATGAGCTTCAGTCGTATCGTGAACGTGCCAACTCGCGGCATTGGTGCAACAAGTCTTGAAAAGTTTTTACTCTGGCAGGCAGAGAGCGGCATGGATATTATTGCAGCGCTCAATAATGTTGATCAAACGACGACCATCACTGCGCGGGCGCGATCGGCGTTGGCATTGCTTGGAGGAAAACTCCGGACGATCCAGCTAATGATCGATGATGGTAATCCAAGCGATATCATTGAAAAAATTCTTGCCTCGACTGGCTATCGTACGTATTTACAGGATGGTACACCGCAGGCCGAAGAGCGTGAAGCGAATATTGGGTCGTTGGTGTCCGATGCTAAAAGTTTTGCTGGTTTGCCGGAATTTTTAGAAGAAGTAGCGTTGATGTCGAGCGCGGATGCGGCCGAAGTGGAAGAGAAAGTGACGCTCATGACGCTTCATGCCGCTAAGGGGCTCGAATTTCCTGTTGTTTTCATGGTGGGGATGGAAGAGGGGATTTTTCCGCACGCGAGGGTGTATGAGGCGGGGCCGAGTGAGCTCGAAGAGGAGCGGCGGCTCTGTTATGTCGGTATGACGAGGGCGCGTGAAGAGCTTCATCTGAGTTACGCTCAGAGTCGCTTGCAATTTGGCCAGCGTGGATACAATCCACCGTCACGTTTCTTGGCCGACATGGGCGACAACGCCATGATGACGAGTGCCGAGCCGAAAGTGACACGCGATATGGATCAGGACTACTTTAGTGACGAGCTTCCGTTTGAAATAGGTGATAGAGTGCGTTCGGCTGCTTTTGGCGTCGGCGAGATACGAGATGTTGAAGGTTTGGCGGTGACAATCCTCTTTGATAGCGGCTATAGTAAAAAGCTAAATGCCGAATACGCGCGACTTGAGAAAATAGGCTAAATGAAACGCTTTTGCTATAATGGAAAGAACACGCCCTGGGTGGTGTTATACGCATGAGATCTATTATCCGTACATCGAATATACCTATGCGCGCCTTTCTTATAGCCGGCGTTTTTCTTGCTATCATGGCTGCTATTGTCGCCATTGCGCGAGTTGCAAGCGCTCAGGGAGTCTCACCTGCGCCAAACGGGCGACTCATGACAGTTCACGACCGCGGAGTTGAAAAGGTCTTTCTTTCTAAGGCAAATACTGTTGGCGATGCGCTCAAGGAAGCGGGGATTCCATTTGATGCCACGGATGCCGTAGAGCCAGCTGCAAGCGAGCCGCTTGTCGCCACGGATTATCAGGTAAACATCTATCGTTCACGGCCAGTAATTGTCATTGATGGCGTGTCGAGCCGAGTTGTTATGACTCCATACCAAACGCCAGCTAAGATCGCCAAGCATGCTGGCATTACTCTGTATGACGAGGATACTACCGATATTAATCCAACGAATGACATTATCAATGAGGGTGCTGGCCTCCGTATGACAATCGATCGCGCTACTCAGTTTGGCTTTACGCTGTACGGCAAGAAAATTGACGCTCGCACGCAAGCTGCGACTGTCGAGGGCATGCTTAAGGAGAAAAACATTACACTCGCGGCAAATGACGTGCTGTCGGTTGATCTGCAAGCGCCAATCGTAGCGGGCATGGCGGTTGAACTGTGGCGCAACGGCGTGCAGACAGTTACTCAAGATGAGGAAGTGAAGTTTGAGACCGAGCAGATTAAGGACGCAGATCAGCCAGTTGGTTACAAGAAAGTTCAGACGCCAGGCGTAGTCGGTAAACGAACGGTGACGTATGAAGTTGAGATGAAGAATGGTCAAGAACTAAGCCGTAAAGAAATTCAAAGTGTCGTGACGGCTCAGCCGCAAAAGCAAGTTGAGGTAGTTGGTGCGAAGTTACCTACGCCTACCAACCCGACCGAAGCTCAAGCGCTTGGTCATCAGATGATGCTAGAGTATGGTTTTGGAGAAGATCAGTGGCCGTGTCTATATAACCTTTGGATGCGTGAATCTGGCTGGCGAACAACAGCCGGCAACCAGAGCTCTGGAGCTTATGGCATCCCACAAGCCCTGCCAGCGAGTAAGATGGGCTCGGTCGGCCCAGATTACCTGACTAACGCTGCAACTCAGATTACGTGGGGTCTCGGTTACATTAAAGGTCGTTACGTTACCCCATGTGGTGCTTGGAGTAGTTTCCAATCAAAGGGCTGGTACTAAGTAGAGTGGCTGGTCCTAATAAATCCCTTGGTCAACACTGGCTTCGCGATCGCGATGTACTTGCGCATATTGCCGATTGTGCTGAGCTTGAGCCGACCGATACTGTACTTGAGATTGGTCCAGGGCTCGGAACGCTTACGAGCGAGCTCCTGCGCCGCAGTGAAAAAGTCCTGGCGGTTGAGTTTGATGGTGAGCTTGCCCGCAAGTTGCCCGCTCAATTTCCTGGCAAAAACCTAGAAGTTGTTCAAAGTGACATTCTCGCGTTTGATCTTTCTGTCATGCCGAGTGACTACAAGGTGGTTGCTAACGTACCATACTACATTACAAGCAAGATTGTTCAGCTTCTCATGACGGCCGAGAATAAGCCGTCAATTGCCGTGCTGCTTATTCAAAAAGAGGTAGCCGAGCGCCTAGCGGCCAAGCCTGGTGATATGAGTATTTTGGCTGTTAGTGCGCAGCTTTTTGCTGATGTGACGGTGGGAGATGTGGTGCCGGCGGCTTTATTTACACCACCGCCAAAAGTAGATAGCCAGGTAGTGATTCTTAAAACTCGCAGCAAACCATTTTTGACGGACATTGATGAAAAAGATTTCTTTCGCGTAGTGAAGGCTGGCTTCTCCGCTAAGCGCAAGCAATTACGTTCAAGCTTGAGCGGTGGGCTTGCTATTTCAAAGCAAGAAGCTGAGAGTTTATTGCAAAAAGCTGGCATTAGCCCTGACCTTCGAGCTGAAGCCTTGTCACTCGACCAGTGGGTTGACCTGACCCGTCATTTCCTCGCCTCGTAGCCTATCTGTTACAATAGATACATTATGGGAAAAAACTTATACATCACGACAGCCATTCCGTACGTTAACGCTACACCTCACATTGGTAACGCACTCGACTATCTCCTAGCTGATATTTGGACGCGCTATCAGAAGCAGAACGGACACGATGTACGGTTTCAGGTAGGGACTGATGAGCATGGCAATAAGATTGCCGCTAAAGCTGCCGAAAACGGCCTTGATCCAAAGGAGTATACCGATCGTATGTACGGTAACTTTGAGCTCATGATGAAAAAGGTCGGCGCAAGTTACACCGATTTTATTCGCACCACTGACCCTCATCATGAAGCTGCCGTGCAATACATTTGGCAGAAGCTCCAGCCATATATTTACAAAGGTAGCTACGAAGGTTGGTACTGCCAGGGATGTGAAGCATTCGTAACCGACAAAGAAGCCGCCGCCAACAATGGCATCTGTCCTGATCACAATCAGGCATACCAGCGACTGAGTGAAGATAACTATTACTTAAAATCGAGCGCCTTTACCGAGAAGGTTCAAGAAGCGATCGAGTCTAATCGTATGCAGATTGTGCCGGAATTCCGTAAAAAGGAATTTCTCGAGCTTATTAAAGACGGACTTCAAGATGTAAGTATTTCTCGCCCGAATAAGCACCTTACTTGGGGTGTCCCGGTTCCAGGCGACCCGGAGCAGATTATGTATGTTTGGATCGATGCGCTTGCGAACTACATTACCGTCCTTGGCTACCCAGATCGTGAAGGATGGCAGGATTTTTGGCCAGCCGATGTCCAGGTTATTGGTAAGGATATTCTGCGCTTCCATGCCGGCATTTGGCCTGCGATGCTTCTCGGGCTTGAGCTGCCTCTGCCAAAGAAGCTACTTGTGCATGGTTTTGTGAATGTTGGCGGTTCAAAGATGAGCAAGACCGTCGGTAACGTCGTTGATCCAAACGAGATTATCGACAATTACGGCCTCGACGCTTTCCGCTATTTCTTTGCACGCCATATTCCGACTCTTGACGACGGTGATTTTACCTGGGAAAAGTTTGAAACTGCATACAATTCCGAACTTGGCAACGATCTTGGCAACTTAGTCTCACGCGTTGCAAGTATGATTACGCGTTATCAGGCTGGGGTGATTGGTGAAGCGCCTCAGACAGAGCATGATATGCAACCGTATCGCGAGGCTATGGAAGCGCTTGAATTTAATCGTGCCATCGATGAAGTATGGTTGACGGTACGTTCACTCAACCAATACTTAGAGCGGGTGAAGCCTTGGGAGATTGCCAAAAATCGCGCCACCGACCCCGAAGCGGAGGCGCATCTCGGTGAGGTGTTGGCGCACTCGGTGGGTGCATTGCTGCAAATCGGTGACTTACTGGTGCCATTCTTGCCAAGCACGGCTTCATTGATTCACCGGACATTTGAAAGCGGTGTCATTGTTCCGCTTGAAAATAATGGCGTTCTTTTCCCAAAGATCTATCGACACACCGTCGACCCACGTGCACCGAAGGCGTAAGCTATGCTCATAGACACTCACTGTCATATTCATGAGTCAAATTATCCACTCGATATTGGCGATGTGATAACAAGAGCCCGCCATAAGGGTGTCAATCAGATGATCTGTATTGGTACGAGTGAGGTGAGCTCTCGTGAAGCTGTGGAGTTTGCGGGCAATCACGAGCACATGTACGCTGCGATTGGTGTGCATCCGCATGACACGAAGGATGGGTATGGAACGATTGAAGGTTTAATCACCGATCCAAATGTAGTGGCTGTCGGTGAGATTGGGCTTGATTATTTCTACACACATAGTCCACGGGAGATCCAAATCCAGGCGCTTGAATCGCAGATGCAAATGGCGCTCGATCACAATAAGCCAGTCATCTTTCATGTACGTGAAGCTTTTGACGACTTTTGGCCTATTTTCGATAACTTCGGTGGTGTTCGCGGTGAACTTCATAGTTTTACAGATACGAAGATGCAGCTTGAGCGTGCATTGACGCGCGGGCTGTATATTGGCGTGAACGGCATTAGTACCTTCACGAAACACGAAGCCCAAAAAGATATGTTTGCAACGATTCCGGTGGAGCGATTGCTTCTGGAGACGGATGCACCTTTCTTGACGCCCGTGCCCTTTCGTGGTAAAGTAAATGAGCCTGCATTTGTACGTTCCGTAGCTGAGTATCATGCGAAAATCCGAAGATTGTCACTTGATGAAATCGCAGCTATTACAACGGCAAATGCGACTGCGTTATTCGCACTCTAAAATAGACATTGCTAACATTCATCTGACTAAACAGAGTTACTACCTATGCAAGAACAATCTATTTTATCTCGACAAGGAACTGAATTTCGATCTGGCGACCAGGTTCATTTTCATGAATCAAAGTTGAAGCCGTATGAGCAAGTGGAGGCGATGCGCTTAATTAACGAGGCGTTTGCTGATATTGAGGCTGAAAAAAGCATCGAGCAATCGACGGCGTCACTAGAAGCTGCAGAGGCATACGCCCAGGAGCGTGCCGAATCAGAGCTGTCTCCCGAAGACCGCATCGGACGTGTCGGGCTCAATCTTGCGGCGGTGCGCATGTATAGCAAATCTGATTTTGATTTGGCGGCGTAGAACCTACTATGGCTGCCGTATTAAAAAAAGCGCTCAATCTTCTCGTTGGCACCGACCAGACTAGCTCTCAAAAGCCAGGCTTGTTTGCTAAGAAGAAGCGGCTGCTTAAAGACCTGAGTGACCGTGAATTGATTGCACTCGAAAGTGAAGTCGGTGGGCAACTCTTTGGCCCGGTGCAAAAGGGCGGACGTCGAGAATTTTTTAACCTCGATCCAAACACGTGGATATGGCATGAAGAGTGGCTTGACCAAGCAGGTAAGAAGCAACAATCAACTATTCGGTATGAGGTTAACGAAAAAGGTATCTTGAAGATAAGCGAAGGTGCCCGATATGATTACCTCGAGGGCGATGAGCTCAATAATCTGACGGTTGCTATCCAGATGTATTACGAGCGTGTTATGCGTGAAATATATAAGCGCGATCCTCAAACGGGCCAAAAGCTCAGTTAACTTGGCATAGCGATTCTTGTTGATGTACTGGATCATTTCAGAAATCGAAGCAAGCTTTGGTTTCAGTCGCCTCACCAGTGTTATAATAAAAAAGTGAAAAGCGACATTATATATCTTGATCATGCTGCCGCCACGCCAATGGATGGGCGTGTTGTTGAGGCTATGATGCCTTACTTTACCGATCAGTTCTATAATCCGTCGAGTCCGTACGCACCAGCGCTCGCGGTTCGTCGTGACTACGAGATGGCCAAGGATGTTATTGCTCGATCTATTGGGGCGAAAGCCGATGAATTAGTGATGACGGCCGGCGCTACCGAATCAATTAATCTTGCGTTTGGTGCTATTACTGGGCACGTTGTTACGGCAAATATTGAGCATCACGCAGTGCTTGGCGCGGCAAAAAAACTTGATCATACAATTGTCGCAAGCGATGAACGCGGCATTGTCAGCGCTGCGACTATTGCGGCCGCCCTTCGCCCTGATACACAACTCGTCAGCGTGGCACTTGCGAACAATGAGCTCGGAACAATTCAGCCGCTACGCGATATTGCACAGGTAGTTCGTAAGGAGCGGGATCAGCGACTTGCTCGCGGCGACATGACGCCACTTTATTTCCATAGCGATGCTTCACAGGGCGTAGGTCAGCTTGATGTTCACGTGGCGCGACTTGGTGTCGACCTTTTGACGATTAATGCTGGCAAGGTGTATGGCCCCAAGCAAGTCGGGTTATTGTGGACGGCTCGGCACGTTCGCTTGACGCCGCAGATTGTAGGCGGCGGGCAAGAGCGTGGATTGCGCAGCGGCACCGAAAACGTAGCTGGTGCTATCGGGTTTGCTAAAGCACTCGAACTTGCTGAAAAGCATCGTAAATATGAGGCCGAGCGATTAGCTCAGTTACGCGACATGTTGCAGCTGAGGCTTTTGACTGCATTCCCTGAGGCTGTTGTGTCTGGCTACCTGAAGCACCGCCTCGCTGGTCACCTGCATATTTCATTCCCCTCTATCGATGCCGAACGAGTCGTGTTTAGTCTCGAAAGCCGTGGCGTGCTTGTGGCGACCGGAAGCGCCTGTGCTGCCAATAAGGGCACTCGGTCTCATGTGCTTGAGGCGATTCATTTGCCTGATCATGTTGCCGACGGTAGTCTGCGTCTGACACTGGGCCATCTTTCGACAGAAGATAACATCGCTCGTGCAGCCGATATCATTATTGAGGTACTTAAGGCTGAATATGTTAGGATGCGGCGATGAGGTTGCTTGTTGTGGCGGTTCTGATGGTCGTGATTATTATCACAGCTCTTGGTATTTATTTAGCTCCAAATGACTTAGCAGGATGTGACCAGGGGCCTGCAAGTGAGGGTCGATGCAAAAAGGCTGATGCCATTGTGGCGGTGAGTGGAGGTGACACATCGGCACGCACGAAAGAGGCAATCTACCTTTATGAACAAGGATGGGCGGATAGACTTATCTTTTCTGGCGCAGCACAGGACAAATCCGGCCCAAGTAATGCCGCAGTGATGCGAGATGATGCGATTAGCGCAGGTGTCCCTGCGTCGGCAATCACAATTGAAGAGCAGGGCGAGACAACTAAACAGAATGCCGATAAAACACAGCAATTGCTGGAAGAGAAGGATATTAAAACGGTTATTTTAGTGACGAGCGCCTATCACCAGCGCCGAGCCGGACTTGAATTTTCGGAACGATCAGATGGGAAAGTGGCAATTGTAAATCATCCAGTTGCAAGCGATAGGCAGTGGTCGGCATGGTGGTGGCTCACCCCGGGCGGTTGGTATTTGGCGATCGGTGAATTTATAAAAATCATAATGTTTTACGTAGGAGTGACAAGGTAATGCGGGTATATGTAGGGATGAGCGGCGGCGTCGACAGTAGCCTTACGGCCGCCCTGCTTGTTGAGCAGGGCCACGATGTAACGGGCGTTTATATGAAAAACTGGACGCAGGATTTGCCTGGCATGAAATGTCCGTGGGCTGACGATCTCGCCGACGCTAAGCGTGTTGCGGTGCAGCTCGGCATAGACTTCAAAGTGTATGATTTTGAAAATGAGTATCGTCACAAAGTTGTCGATTACATGATCAATGAGTATAGGTCAGGCCGCACGCCGAACCCTGACATAATGTGCAACCAAGAGGTGAAGTTTAAGCTTTTTTTGGAGGCTGCGCTTGAAGATGGTGCGGATATGATTGCGACTGGGCATTATGCCCAGGTGCAAGACGGCATACTTAAAATGGCAACCGATACAAACAAGGACCAGACGTATTTCTTATATCGCGTTACGGGAGCAGCGCTGCAAAAAACGTTATTTCCTCTCGGCGCCTACACAAAGCCAAAGGTGCGCGAAATGGCCGAAGCGCGTGGTTTATTTACGGCGGCAAAAAAAGACTCTCAGGGTATTTGTTTTGTTGGCAAGGTTGGTATTCGTGAGTTTCTCTCTGAGTACGTTGAGCAGAAATCCGGTGAGATTATTGATAAAAAATCAGGTAAAGTGCTCGGACATCATGATGGAGCGATTTTCTACACACTGGGTCAGCGTCATGGGCTCGACCTAGGTGGTGGGTTGCCGTATTATGTCGTTGGCAAAGATATGGATAAAAATGAGGTGTACGTTACGACAGACTTAAATGACGAGACGCTTTGGAAGGCTGAGGTAAAGCTTGGTGCCGTGCATTGGATTGGCGAAGCGCCTCAAGCAGGTGTATATCAGGTTCGTATTCGTCACCGCGCACCACTTGTTGATGCTGATTTGTCATGCGACGGCGATATCGTCGGATTGCGCCTGCATGATGAGCAGCGAGCGGTTGCAAGCGGGCAGTCGGTGGTGATATATCACGGCGAAACTTGCCTTGGCGGCGGCATTATCTTGTAAGCGCTTATGCCTATTGCTACAATGGGCTATATGCAAAAAGCGTGGGTACGACATCAAAAAGGATTTACAATTGTCGAACTCCTTATCGTCATTGTAATCATTGGCGTCCTCGCCGCAATCACTGTGGTGGCATATAACGGTATCCAGAATCGAGCTAATAATAGTGCGCGCTATGGTGATTTAAAAGCATGGGTCAAGCATTTTGAACTTTATAAAGCACAGGAAGGGACATATCCATCAATGGCAGACGGCGGGTATTGCCTTGGAGGTGGTTTTCCAATAGGCGGCGGGGGCGTTGCGCGATGCCGTGATTTTAATGGTACGGGGGTCTCATCGTACGCTCAATCGAACAATACGGGGCTCATGAATGAACTGCAGAAGGTTGGTTCAGTGCCGCCATCGGGGCCGCGCATCGGTGTGAATGGTACTGTGGGGCCATATGTCGATTATTCGCCTACGCAAATTTCTCTTGTTGAGGTAATTAATGGCACTCCGACTGATTGCCCGGCAGATGCTCCGTCGTCTTGGACTGACAACGCAGGTCGAACGCTGTGCGCTGTCCGGCTCGCTCGTTAGGTATGTGAGGTGCGTGTATCTGTTATAATGAGAAGATATGAACGCTCAACAAATCCGCAACGCTTATCTACAATTCTTTAACGATCGCCAGCACGAGATCATTGCTCGTGCGCCACTCATGCTCAAGGATGATCCTACAACACTTTTTACCGGCAGCGGCATGCAGCCACTCTTGCCATATCTGCTTGGACAAGAGCATCCGAGCGGTAATCGCCTTGTTGATAGTCAAACGTGCCTTCGTGCCCAAGATATTGAAGATGTGGGCGATAACCGCCACACTACTTTCTTTGAGATGCTCGGCAACTGGAGTATGGGTGACTATTTTAAGGAACAGCAGATTCGTTGGTTCTTTGAATTTTTGACTGATGTTGTCGGCCTTGATCCGAATAAAATTTACGTCACCTGTTTTATTGGTGACGAAGCTCACGGTATTCCACGTGATGATGAGGCGGCTTCTATTTGGCAGCAGGTGTTTGCTGAAAAAGGCATTGATAATAAGATTGTTGAATTGGGGAGCGCTGAGAATGGCGACACGCTTGGCATGCAGGGCGGACGCATCTTCTTTTACGATGACGCCGAGAACTGGTGGAGCCGTGGTGGCGGGCTAGATAAAACGCCAATTGGTGATCCATGTGGCCCTGACAGCGAAGTGTTTTATGACTTCGGTCCGCAAAATCATGCCGAGGGGTATGGCTTGGCGCATCCGGCCAGTGACAGTGGGCAGTTTATGGAAATTGGCAACCAAGTCTTTATGCAGTATCGTCGCCTTGAAGATGGCAGCTTCGAGCCGCTTGCTCGTAAGAACGTTGACTTTGGAGGTGGACTTGAGCGCATTGCCGCGGCCCAAATCGACAGTCCTGATGTGTTTCGGATTAGTCTTCTTTGGCCGATTATTGAAAAGCTACAGGCCTTAAGTGGCAAGAAGTACGAGAGTCATACCGAGAGTATGCGTGTCATTGCCGATCATCTTCGCGCGGCTACTTTCCTTGCTGTTGACGGTACGGTCCCGGCTAATAAAGAGCAGGGATACGTGATGCGCCGCCTACTGCGCCGTGCAATCCGTTTCGCTTTCGATCTTGGCATTGAGCAGAATTTCTTTGAAGAGATTGTCCCGGTAATCGCCGACCTATACCACGAGGATTACCCTGAAGTGGCTGCAAATCGCGATACTGTGATTGCGGTTCTCGCTAAAGAAGAGAAAGTCTTCCGTCAAACACTTCGAAAAGGCTTGAAGCAACTTGAGAAATTTGCCGCTAATGGATTGACTGGCGAAGAGTTGTTTACATTGTATGATACGTTCGGGTTCCCGGTTGAGCTTTCGACAGAAGAAGCACATAAGCAAGAGATTACGCTCAGTAAGGACTGGCGCCAAGAATTTGACGACAAGATGGCTGAGCAGCGCGCTCGTTCGCAGACCGCTGCAAAAGGTACGTTCAAGGGCGGCCTGGGTGGCCAAACATTGCAGCATAAAAAGTATCACACTGCGACGCACCTTATGTATGCAGCCCTCAAGCGGGTCGTTGGCGACCATGTGACACAACACGGGAGTAATATTACCGAAGAGCGTCTTCGTTTCGATTTTAATAATGACGGCAAGGTGACTCGAGATCAACTCGACGAAGTTGAGCGTCTGGTGAATGAGTGGATTTCGTGGGATCTGCCGGTTTCATTCCAGGAATACCCAACCGACCAGGCATTTGAAATGGGTGCCATAGGCGCCTTTGGCGATAAGTACGGCGAGACGGTAAAAGTATACAAGATGGGCGACGAACCTCGTCGTGTGAGCTTTGAGATATGCGGCGGCCCTCATGTTGATTCTACTGTTCAGCTTGCCGAAGGTGGCAAAGTGTTTAAGATCACCAAAGAAGAAGCAAGCTCGGCCGGTATTCGCCGCGTTAAAGCCGTTCTTGTCTAATATAGCGTCCGTTTTTGTCAGCATAAGCGCCTTTGGTATATAATGAATACACATTATGGTTTTTGATAAATTTCTCACGGCACGTAAAAATACTCAAGATAACGATTACATCGTTGCTCTCGATATCGGAACAGAGTTCGTAAAAGCACTAATCGCAAAATTGTCTGACGACGAGCTTGAGATTGTCGGTGCAGGACGGGCTCGTCAGGATGTGAGCGATATGCACAGTGGTGCAATTGCTGACATTGCCGGTGTTGTTCGCAATTGTGAAGCCGCGCTTTCTGAAGCTGAAGATCAGGCTGGTCTCCAGGCAAAGCGCGTTGTGATTGGTATCGCTGGGGAACTTGTAAAGGGTGTGACGAATACAATTCGTTACCGGCGCCCTCAGCCAGACCGTCCGCTTGATATTGCGGAGATGGAATTCATCATTGAAAAGGTGCAAGAACGCGCTCAGATAAAGGCGCAGAAGCAAATTGCGCTTGAGACAGGCAACGAGGATGTTGAAGTGAAGCTCGTCAACTCGGCGCTTGTGAGTATTCATATCGATGGCTACAAGATTAGCAATCCTATCGGGTTTCAGGGTAAGGATGTCGCTGTGCAAATTTACACCGCTTTTGCCCCAATGGTGCATATTGGTGCGCTTGAGCGAGTGGCCGATGAGTTGGCACTCGAGTTGGTCGCTGTTGCCGCTGAGCCATTTGCGGTGAGCCGTTCAGTCCTCGGAACTGATGCGAGCAGTAGCTTCACCGCTATTCTTGCGGACGTCGGTGGTGGTACGACCGATATCGCGGTCGTGAATGATGGCGGTGTCGAGGGAACGAAAATGTTTGGCATCGGTGGGCGTAGCTTTACGCGTACAATTGCCAGTGAAATGGATCTCAACTACAGCGATGCCGAAAAGCTCAAGGTCAATATTGACAGTGAGAAGATCAAGCCAAGTGTTGCGAAAGAGGCGAATGCTGCCATTGATAAGACACTTGAAGTATGGATAGCGGGTGTCGAGTTGGCGCTTAGCGAGTTCGATTCGGTCGACCACCTGCCAAATCGCATCCTTCTATGTGGCGGTGGCGCAAGTCTTGACCGATTGGTCGATGCACTTTCAACACAGGAGTGGTACAAGGAGCTGCCGTTCACTAAGAAGCCAACCGTTCATCATATTAACCCTGATGAAGTGGTGGGTATTAAGGATGTATCGGGCAAGGTGAATGACCATACGTTCATTACGGCAATGGGCTTGCTCCGCGTTGGCTATGATACAATAATAGGCAGTAGCGAAAGCGATAGCATAAAAGACAAACTAAACAGAATCCTTCGAATTTAATTATGAATAAAGATGTCATCTACATTGATGTCGAAGACGATATCACTGCCATCATTGGTAAAGTAAAGAATGCCAAAGAGAAGATCGTTGCACTGGTGCCGCCGAAGCGTGTCGGTGTACTTCAGAGTGCTGTCAATCTGCGACTTATTGGCCGAGCTGCCGATACGGGCAAAAAGCGGCTGGTCCTGATTACGAATAATCAGGCGTTAGTGGCATTGGCCGCTGCTGCAAAGATTCCTGTTGCTCGTAACCTCCAGAGCAAGCCAGAGATAGCAGAGATAAGCGCACTGGATATTGATGATGGTGAAGATGTGATTGACGGCTCTAGCTTACCTGTTGGTGATCTGGCACGGACGGCGGATGCAAAATCTGCCGTTGGCGATCCATCACTCGATAAGGCGGTTGGCGACATTACTAAAGAAGAGGCATTTACGAAGCGTGCCGTTCCTAGTGCTGCGGTGCTTGCCGCGCGCCCAAATGTGAAGAAGCCGAGTAAAAAAGTACCGAATTTTAATGATTTTCGCAAGAAACTTTTCTTGATCATTGGTGGTGGCATCCTACTACTTGGGTTCTTGGTATGGGCTATTTGGTTTGCACCACGTGCTACTGTGGTTATTACGGCTCAGACAACGGCTACAACTGTAAGTGAAAAAGTTACACTCGATCCAAATGCCGAGACTGACTTCGCGGCTAATCGCATTCACTCACAGGTGCAGCAACAAAAGAAGCAGCTGAGCATTGATTTTGACGCAACCGGCACAAAAGATGTTGGCGAGAAAGCGAGCGGTACGATGCAGCTGAATCGTACGTCAGTATCGAGCAATCCTATTTCCGTTCCAGCTGGTACAAGTTTTACTTCTGGTAGTTATACATTTGTCAGCACGGAATCCGCGACGCTTAATGGCACAACGATTGGGCCTAGCGGCGTTGTGCAGGATTCTGCTACGGTTCGCGTAGTCGCATCGGCTATCGGTCAGGAGTACAATCTTTCAGCTCGTCCATACCAACCATCAACAGGTGGTTTTACTGCCCAAGGTAGTAATATGACGGGTGGAACAAAGCGTCAGGTGAAGGTTGTAACCGGGAGTGACATCCAGGCCGCAGCTGCCAAGCTTGCCGAACAAAAAGATGACACAGTTAAAGAGCAGCTCGCATCTGCGTTTGGCCAAGATGTAGCAGTTATCGATCAAAGCTATACAGCGAGTCAAGCTGAACCAGTGTCCACGCCTGCTCTTGATCAAGAGGCGACTGGGAAGGCAAAGTTAACCAGCGAGGTGACATACTCACTTATAGGTATTTCCAAGCCTGATCTAAATACCTACCTTGATGGCGGCCTTAAGGAGCAGCTTGACGGCAAGGGCGACCAGCGCGTGTATGAGAATGGAAGCAATAAGGTTGTATTTGCTCAGTTCGAAACGATCGATGGAAGTTCGAGCGTGACATTGACGGCGACTGGTAAGATTGGTCCGAATATAAAGGACGATGAAGTCAAAGAACAGTCTAAGGGCAAGCGTTACGGCGAGGTGCAGTCGCAAATTGAGTCAATTCAAGGCGTGCGTGATGTGGACGTAAAGTTCTGGCCTTTCTGGGTGACTACAGTGCCAAATGACGTCAACAAAGTGAACGTTGAATTCAAGCTTAATGAGTCATAAACGTTCATTCCTATGTCTGGATGTCGGCGAAAAACGCATAGGTACTGCAGTAGGTGATGATGCAATTCGCCTTGCCGTACCGTTTGAAACGATAGAAGTTGATGGCAATGAGTTGAAAGAAATTGCTCGTCTCGTCGTTTCTGAATCAGTCGATGCAATCGTTGTTGGCTATCCACGAAACCAGTCGGGCGAAGCGACAGCCCAGACGGCATACGTTGAGGGATTTGCGCGACAACTGACCGACATGGCAGACGTGATCTTCCAGGATGAGTCTCTGACGAGTGTTATCGCAGAAGAACGACTAAAGAGTTATAAAAAACCGTATACTAAAGGTGATATTGACGCTCAAGCGGCGGCAATTATCCTACAAGATTATTTGGAGCAACTATCATGAATGACATTTTGCCACCAAGCAGACGGCGGCCACAGGCTGCGCCACACATAGGCACAAATCCTACCGAGCAGGAACGGTTAGCACAAGGTCCTTTGCCTCCACTTGCTGTTACTCCTGACCCAATCGCGCCCGCTCCACTTTCGCTACCTCCTAAAAAAACAAATTCTATTGGGAGGCGGGTTGCGCTCGTTGTTGGCAGCCTCCTTGTAATTGTTGTTATAGCGGTAGCGGCTGCCTTTTTTTGGTATCAGCATGAGATTTCTCCCGTTTCTGATGACCCGAATGCTACTCGTGTGCGCGTAACAATTGAAGCCGGTACAATGCCGGATGTAATCGGGTCGCTCCTTGTCGAGAAGAGGGTGATTAGAAGTGCAGCTGCCTTTGAGATACACACTCGTCTTAGCGGTACTCGCAACAAGCTTCAGGCGGGTACGTTTAGCCTTTCGCCGCACGAATCGACCACTGCTATTGTCGACCATCTGGTTGCGGGCAAGACGGATCAATTCTCGATTACGTTCCTTCCGGGAGCGACGGTGGCTGACAATAAGAAGGTGCTTCTTGCGGCCGGCTATAGTCAGACAGAGATAGACACGGCTTTTAAGAAGACGTATAGCTCTCCTTTGTTTCAGGACAAGCCGGTAAATGCCGACTTGGAGGGGTATATTTATGGCGAAACCTACACATTCTCGGCTGGCAGTACCGTTGAGCAGATCTTGCAACGTACATTTGATGAGTTTTACGCGGCGATTAGTGACAACGACCTTATCTCAGGGCTGCGAGCGCAGGGTTTTAACCTCTATCAGGGTATTACGCTTGCGTCGATTATCCAGCGTGAAGTTTCAGGACAAGAAGACTCTGCTCAGGTGGCGCAGATATTTCTTAAGCGATTACGCGAAGAGATGCCACTAGGTGCCGATGCGACCTTTGTGTATGCAGCTGCCAAGGAGGGCGTAGCTCCTACGGTTAACCTAGACTCGCCCTATAACACTAGAAGATATGCTGGTTTGCCTCCGGGGCCTATCTCCGCCCCTGGCCTGATAGCGCTTCAGGCAGTGGCACGGCCGGCTCAAGGTGATTATCTTTACTTTGTTAGCGGCGATGATGGCAAGAACTACTACTCTCGAACGATCGAAGAGCACGAAGCAAATACTCGCCAGCACTGTAAAGTTAACTGTTCACTGTTCTAGGTTGACAAAATAACATTTTATAAAATAAATTGACTTATTTTACAACAGTTGATACACTAATATAAGCACATTTATGACTTCAGCTACTAAATGTCAGTCAACGACTGCATGCGCGAGTGGGAAGTGTGAATCATGAATGGGCCTGCCAATAAATGTCGCACGGGTACCGAAAAGAACTTTTTACCTAATACTAATTAAATAATCGGTCGACACGTACCCCGTTCTATTTGCGAGAAGAAAGACAAAGTAAGGTAGACGCCCTTGTAGTAATATGAGCGGCAGGAGAACGATAATTCGTAATCATCAACGTGCAGTGGGTTCATCTCACGCATCAACGGCTGTGTTAAAACAGCAGGTGTTTGCCCAGCACCGTAAAGGCCGCAAGGCCAAGGGTATGCCTACATCAAGCGCAGTCGCTGCTTATACGGGCGTGTTTCTTTTAGTTATCTCATTGGTTGCTATTGGCTACCGACCACCTCAGTCATACGATGAGCTGGCGTATGCCACGGAAGCGACGAATGCAGTTAGCCAGACTCCTGTCATATCATCAGACAAACCATCGGTTGATCAAATCGTAGCCGTTAACCTGGCTGCAAACTTGGCCGAGACGACGCGTATGCCGGTTGAGCCAATTCTTGCTAACTTGGCGGTCACAATGACGCAAAAAAGCGAGCTTTCCCAGTCGGACGACACACTTTTGAGCAAGGCGCAAATTGTTCAGCCAACCTCGACATCTCGTGGTATGAAGACCTATGTCACCAAGACCTCGGATACCGTAGAGCTTGTTGCGACACAGTATGGTCTGCGTAATGAGACGATCAAATGGGCAAACAATCTTACCTCCGACCTTCTCGAGCCTAATAAGTCACTTATTATCCCGCCAGTTGACGGTGTCGTATACACTGTAAAGGATGGGGATACACTTGAATCTATCGCGGAGAAATACAAGTCGGAAAAGGATCGTATCGTTCTCTTTAATGATCTTGAGCTTACGGGTATCACTTCGGGTGTCCAACTAATCATCCCTAACGGCCAACTACCTGAG
>CAMPKW010000005.1 GCA_946887425.1 uncultured Candidatus Saccharibacteria bacterium
GGCGAGCTCGAAACGACCAGTCACAACCTATAAAAATAACGCCTCGTGGCGCTAATAAAGTTATGCCGAGAGCGGCGGACGAGGGGCATAAACGCCGCTCCTCGGCCGCCACTCTCTGGGTGGTCAGTTTCTCAGTCCCGTCTACCGAACAGCACAATACAGATGTTCACCAGTGCCCACATGGCAGCAATGAACGAGACAATGCTGAAAAGTGCTAGCAGCCAGCCTTCTCCGAATATTCCGGACAGCCAACGAAACGTCCATGCGACCCCCATGAGAACCATCGGGGTGACATAGAGTCTCACCGATACCGGCAGCCCCTTGAACCAGATGAGCAGGCCAGAAATGGCCGACAAGATGATCGTTGTTCCAATGAGGCCTGAGGCAATATCCCCGGGAATTGCGGACAAATACTCCCACAGTTCAATGAGTGTATCCAATGTACTACGCTCCTTAGATCTAGGAAATGGAAAGTGAAACTCCATTGGCTATTATAGTATAAAAATAGCCAATGGTCAATCGGGGACTATACGCCGAGCAGAGTCACAACAGTGCCGACAACAGCAATACCAGTCAACAACATCACTGCCTGAATCATACCAGTGCGATGTGGTTGCTCGTGGATTTCAGGAATAATATCACTCGCGGCCACATAAATAAAGAAGCCGGCCGTCAGAGCTAACAAAGGAGCGACAGGAAGGTGCGCGTCACTACCGAGGCTATACACAAGCAGTGCCGTCGCGACGGTTGCAATAGCCGTCAACAGATTGGCGATAATCACTGTTTTATCTTTCCAACCACGCGAAAGAAGCAGAGCGAACGTTCCCAGCTCTTTTGGAATCTCATGCGCGCTTACGGCCACGGCGGTGATAATACCTGTCGGAATACTCACCAAGAAAGCGGCACCGATCGCCAAACCATCGATGGCGTTATGCATGATATCGCCAACAACAATCAAGCGCCGTTGCTGAGCATTCTGATGCGACCCGTCGTGATCATGGTGGTGATGGAACCAGCTCGCACTACGCTCAAGCAAAAAGAAAAAGATAAACCCAGCCAACGTCCAAAGGAGAAGCTCGCCCGGATCTCCTAGTTCAAAGGCCTCAGGTAGCAAATCAAAAAACGCGGCTGCAAGTAGCGCACCAGCGCCGAAGGGAAGTGTTAATAAAATTGCCGCCTGGCGACGCTTCTTGGCGCGAAGTAGCAACAAGCCACCCACGAGCGAAACTACACTGCCGGCCAGCGTGGCAAGGATCATATAAAAGACTGTCATATTCCCTCTATAATACCATACGACCTAGAGGTGGTGCTGATCTTCAACTGGCGTTGTTTTACGCCCATGATACACACTCGCAATCACTGCCGCAACAATACACCCAAGCCCAATCGATCCTGTAAACCATTCCGGAGGATGTACGCCGTAAAGCTTCACGAACATAATGGTACCGAGGATGATAATCGCCCAGTGTGCGCCTTGCTCGAGGAACTTATACCGTGCCAATGTTTTTGTCCGAACCATATACACAGTCAATGAGCGTACCCAAAGGGCACCAACACCAAGACCGGCCATAATGAGGAAGATGCTACTCGTCAGCGCAAAGGCACCAATGACACCATCAAGCGAGAACGATGCATCGAGCACTTCAAGATACAGAAATGATACAAATGCGGCCATGCCCACTTGCGGGATTGCCGAAGCACCTGGCTGCTTTTTATCCATCAGCCGACCAGCTATATCAATGAGCACATGTAGCACAATACCAGTAAGACTCGCCAGAAGAACTGCTATCTTTTCATGCGCCGGAACTGTCACATATAGCAACGCCGCCACTGCCAACATGATATACACATGTACAAAATGGATCTTTCCCAGTGCCGCCAGTGGCTTTTCGAGGGGAGCTAGCCAATGAATCCGCTTCTTCGGATCCATAAAATACGCAAGTCCGATCATCGCCAGGAAGCTTCCGCCGAATGCACTAATCATCGGACCAGCCGTCTCAAGTGCGTGCGCATAATTATCAGGTTGATTGAGCGCCAGATCGATTACAGCACCAAAACCGAGCCCCGTTGGTACCATGACAATAAATATCGGCAGCACAAAGCGCACGCCAAACACCGCAATTAAGATACCGATCGTCAAGAAGATTGTTTGCCAAAACTTTGACATCTTGACGAGCACGCGACTGTTGATGACAGCATTATCGAAACTAAACGTAACTTCAAGTACGGACAGTACGACAAACAGCCAAAGCGCACCCCAGCCAGCTCCCATGACCACCCATATGGCGATTGCCAGGGATAAAAGCGCAGTAATAAAAAAGATCCGCACGGGATGATGAGGCTGGAGGAAGTGACGTAGAGTTGAATACATTACTACTTACTGTAGCATAGGCGCTTTGACGAAAAAAATTCCAAACAAAAAAGCGCCAGGTAAGGGTGGGCATCACCTGGCGCCATGTTGCCCTTTAACCCACCCGAGGGGCAAGCGTAACGATCTCGATCATAGCGCAGACGTTCGCTGGTTAAAGGGATTAGTATGCCCGCAATGCTTGTTGCTTACTAGTGGAGGGTAGATTACTAAATAAGCACATTGCGTGCAACCTAACATAAGTTAGAATAGGGGGTATAAGGTGCGTTTGATTGGATCTCGCAGATTTCAATCAATCGTCTTTGATATTAGCACGTATTTGACAGTATGTCAACACACTGAGCCATAAATTCTATGAAAATCAATAGAGCCACCCCTGATAAGCATAACTATTTACGTTTATTGTCGGAAATCCCCTCGCCGCCAAAGCAACTCTATGTCATGGGCACACTGCCAGCAGAACGGCTCCCAAGCGTGGCTATCGTCGGCACACGAAAGCCAAGTAGCTACGGCAAGGAAGTGACTCAGCGACTTGCGTATGACCTCGCCAAAAAAGGCCTTGTCATCATCAGCGGACTTGCACTGGGTGTCGACGGCATCGCCCACCGCGCTGCACTAGAAGCTGGCGGCATCACCATTGCCGTGCTTGCCAATGGCTTGCCGCAAATCTATCCTGCCACCCATAAAGACCTGGCCCATCAAATCACCAAGCAGGAAGGAGCCGTACTGAGCGAGTACGAGCCAGAGACATCAGCCCGCACATACCAATTCCTGCAGCGCAATCGCATCGTCAGTGGTCTCTCCGATGCGATCATCATCACCGAAGCAGCTGCTCGCAGCGGGACATTAAATACCGCCATGCATGCACTCGAGCAAGGCAAGGAGGTGTTTGTCGTACCTGGCAATATTACCAGCCCACTATCTACTGGCTGCAATACACTACTGAAGCAGGGGGCCCGGCCAGCCACCTGTGCGGACGACATTCTTGAGGTCATTGCCCCCGACCTGCTGCAGTCTCAAGCCACCCTTGCACTTGGCAACTCACCACTTGAAACGACAATCATACAGCTACTTACAAGCGGTGTTCGCGATGGAGAGGAATTGCAGCGACGCTCAGGCAGCACTATTAGCGAATTCAATACCGCACTCACAATGATGGAGATTACCGGTTCAATTCGCGCTCTCGGCGCCAACCAATGGACCTTACGATAATATGATTGCATTGCGCCAAGCATAACCTGCACTCACTCAATGCGATGCGGCGCAAAAGCTTCGCAAGGACTCTTGTTTACATTTTTCCTGAATTTGCGTATAACTAATCATTGTGTTTAGCTAACAAGCACAAGGAATTTATATATGAGCAAGAACCTCGTTATCGTAGAGAGCCCAGCAAAGGCCAAAACAATTGAAAAATACCTCGGCAAAGACTTTAAAGTACTGTCGAGTGTTGGTCATATCCGTAGCATCGCCAAAAAAGTAAAGGGCGGCACGGAGCCGATCGAGGTGAACAACGATTTCAAAACTACCTACGAAATCGATCCTGAAAAGAAGAAAACAGTCGCCGAGCTCAGGCGCGCCGTCAAAGAAGCCGAAACAATCTGGCTCGCAACCGATGAAGACCGCGAAGGGGAGGCAATTGCCTGGCATCTTTGCGAGGTCCTCAAACTTGATCCAACTACAACAAAGCGCATTGTATTTCACGAAATCACCAAAACAGCTATCGAGAATGCCGTCAAAAACCCACGCACGGTTGACATGAGCCTCGTACAGGCACAGCAGGCACGTCAGATTCTTGACCGCCTTGTTGGCTTCGAACTCTCTCCGGTTGTGTGGCAGAAAGTACCTGGTGGTAAATCTGCTGGTCGTGTGCAGTCACCAGCTGTACGCCTTCTTGTTGAGCGTGAACGAGAAATTGATAGCTTTAGTGGCTCATTTACATTCAAGGTTGTCGCAGAGTTTACCCACGACGGCCTTACGATGAAAGCCGAACTTCCACAGCGCTATGACACTGAGGCTGAAGCGCAGACATTCCTCGAGAGCCTCCTTGGCGCTACGTTTACCGTTAGTGACGTTACTACCAGCCCGTCAACTCGCAACCCAGCCGCACCGTTTACCACCAGTACATTGCAGCAAGACGCCAATAGCCGTCTTGGTTTCGGCGCCAAAGCAACGATGTCGAGCGCCCAAAAGCTCTACCAAGAAGGTAAGATCACCTACATGCGTACCGACTCGGTCAACCTTGGTGGCGAAGCGATTGCCGCAGCTGCAAGCTATATTAAGAATACGTTTGGCGAGGAATATTCACAGGTTCGTACATTTAAGACAAAATCGGCCAGCGCCCAAGAAGCTCACGAAGCAATTCGCCCAACCAATATGAGCTTAGAGCGCGGCAGTAGTAATGAATACGACCAGAAACTCTACAACCTTATACGAAACCGTACACTCGCCAGTCAGATGGCCCCAGCAAAACTCGAGAAGACTGTCGTTAAAATTGCGATTTCATCAAACAATGAAATATTCGAGGCCAAGGGCGAAGTTATTATCTTTGATGGCTTCTTGAAAGTCTATGGCGGTAGCAAAAAAGATGCCGATATCCTCCCGGCCGTTAAAAGCGGCGACACACTTGCGCTTCAAAGCGCCAGCGCCCGACAAGTATTTGCCCGTCCACCGGCCCGCTACACAGAAGGTAGCCTCGTCAAGAAACTTGAAGATCTTGGCATTGGCCGTCCTTCGACATACGCGACTATCATCAACACCGTTCAAGTACGCGGCTACGCCGAAAAAGGCGAAGGCGAGGGCACACCACGCGATGTTATCGTGCTCAATCTCGAGGATAATTCAATCGAGCGCAGCGTTGTCCAGGAAAAAACCGGCGCCGACCGGGGCAAGCTCGTCCCAACCGCCTCAGGTCAGGTAGTAAGCGACTTCCTTACAAACCACTTCGACCAAATTGTCGACTACGACTTTACCGCAAGCGTCGAAGAAGAATTCGACCTTATTGCGAGTGGCAAACTCGACCGCAACGCCATGCTCAAGGAATTCTACACGCCATTTCACGATCTTATCGTCCAATCAGGCGGCATCGACAGAGCATCTGTTGCCCAAGCCCGAGAAATTGGTATTGATCCTAAAACAGGCAAGCCTGTGCTCGCTCGTTTTGGTCGCTATGGACCAATGCTCCAGCTCGGCGACACCAGCGATGAAAGCGACAAGCCGCAATTCGCGCCACTTCCAGCGGGCAAGAAGATCGAGACCGTCACGCTCGAAGAAGCGCTTCACATGTTCAAGCTCCCTCGCGTCGTAGGACAGACGAGTGAAGGTGATGGCATCAAAGCCAATATCGGCCGTTTTGGTCCCTACATTCAGATCGGGAAGCTATTCGTCAGCATCAAACCACTTGATCCACACACCATAACCCTCGAGCAAGCCCTCGAGCTCTACGCTGCCAAACTCAAGGCTGAAGCCGAAAAAAACATTGCCGACTTCGGTGATGGCATCAAGGTACTGAATGGTCGCTACGGCCCGTACATCACAGATGGCAAAAAGAACGCAAAAATCCCGAAAGATGTCGAGCCAAAAGACATCACCCACGAGCAGGCTAAAGAACTCCTGGCCACGGCCACCCCTGCAAAGGGCCGTTTTGCTCGCAAATCCAGCACAAAGACTCCAGCTAAAAAGCCGGCTACGAAAAAGGCTGCTACGAAAAAGACCTCAACCACAAAAAAGGTCACCGCTACTCGCAAAAAAGCTTAGTCACAAGAGAAGTTGACTCATATAGAACATTGCTAAATATACATTTATATGATATAAATGTATCGCACCTATTCGCCCACAACAGTTAGGCATACTAATGCGCCACCCCAGCAAGGCTTTTCCCGATGATCTAGAAAATCGTCTGAGGAAGGCATGCGCAGGCGACCCGATAGGCCTGATGTTCCTCCTAAGCAGGGACGAACAAATCATCGACACGGTGCGTAGCTACTCTCATGTCGCATGCGCTCAGTGGCAGACTATCATCAATATGCGCCTGGAAGGTCACTGCAACATCGAAGGGTGTAGCGGTGAGGATGAATACGGCAATGAGGATGGTTCTTATCACGAGCAGCACATAGATTTTGCTGTCACGCGACGAGACCAAGTGAAAACGTACTATGATCGACTGATTATCGATCTCGATACTATATTTGAAAAATGGCGTATCGAATCTTTAGTACCATCCTGATGCCCGCCACGAAATGAGCGCGTTCTCTGATTCTATCAGAGACAACCGCCTCAATCGAGGCGGGCTTATTTCTATACTATGACCTCCTGTAGCGCACCCAGCAAACAAAACGATAACACATCATTGATATTAAAAAAGCCCGATGACACTCTTTACTAAATACGTCTATTACATGCTATAATTAGTTATACACAGAAAATGTTTGACATTAAATAAATATTATTTTATAATGTTATACAGACTGATATATAAAAACTGATTTATTCTGAGGTGAGGCGGAGAGGAAAGAGACAACCATGAGCGAAGCTCTACACGAAAAAGCGACCATTGACCTAAAAAGTACCGTAAACGATGTGCTAGCAATTATCGACCAGGAACGTGAACGTGAAATTATCACTCGCCGCTTTGGTCTCTACGACCGCAAAGAAACTCTTGAACAAATTGGCGAACTCCTAGGTATTACTCGCGAGCGCGTTCGACAACTGGAAAAAGCAATTCTTATCCGCCTTAAAATTGCAGCTGAAGACAACAAAATCCCAGCTAGCACCAGCCTTGAAAAAATCTTCATTCGCCACCTGGCTGAAATGGGCCGCATGGCTCGCGTAAGCGACCTTACCGATACAATCCTCGGCAAGAAAACTGATGCTCGCGACCGTGCACACGTCGCATTTATCGCTGAACTCTCACCAAACCTGACAGTCGTAAATGAAAATGACAACTACCACCACGCAGTCGGCATTGCCGAATACGGCGACGAAAAGAAAATTCGCACGCAAGTAGACGAAATTGTCAAAACTATCAAAAAGCACGGTGAGCCGCTCACTATCGAGCAGCTTCATGAACAGCTTTCATACGAGCACCCAGATCACGTACGGGCGCTTGCGAGTGTCAGCAAGCTACTTGCACACCTTAAGGATAATTGGGGTCTCGTAAAATGGCCGACTGTAAATCCAAAGAACATCCGCGACAAAATCTACGTTATTTTAGCCGAAAACGAGAAGCCACTTCATTTCTCGGAGATCGCCGATGCAATCAAAGATAGCGACTTCAAGCGAAAAGATGTCACCACTCAAGCAATCCATAACGAACTTATCAAAGACAAGCGCTTCGTACTTATCGGCCGCGGTATTTACGCGCTCGATAGCTGGGGATTCTCAAAGGGAACAGTGGCTGACATCATTACCGATGTCCTCAAAAACGCCAGCGAGCCGCTTCACCGCGACGAAATCGTAAAGCGCGTCCTCAAGAGCCGCCAGGTCAAGGAGACGACAATTCTCCTTAACCTCCAGAGTAAATCACAGTTCAAGCGCGTTGCAAAAGCAACCTACGCACTTGAAGAAAAAGCGACAAGCTAATCAGTTGCAAACCCGTCGCAACAGTGCGACAATAAGGAGTAAACATGGGCGTTTTCTCGTGGCTAATAGAACTAATACTGCAATGGTACGTCTGGATTCCGGCCGTACTCATATTGAGCTACCTCACATGGCGTAATCATCGCCGCGCCGATGCCATCAGCGCAATTGAAAGCACGCTACTTATTCTCGAAATCCCAAAAGCAAACGACAAGTCCGAGCTTGCTGCCGAGCAACTCTTTGCCAGTCTTCATGGTATTTTACGAGACAAAAGCGAACTGAAATACAATAACGGCGTCCAAGAACATCTTAGCTTTGAAATTGCATCTGTAAATGGCCAGATCCGTTTTTACGTATGGGTACCAAAGACTCTTCAGAGCTTCGTAGAAGGACAAATCTATTCCCAATACCCAACCGTGCAAATCCACGAGGCTGACGAAGATTACGTTACTCATGAGCGCGACCACAGTGTCGTCTACACCTCAGAAATCACACTCACAGCCAACGAAATGCTTCCGATCAAAACCTTCCAAAGTTTCGAGGTTGACCCACTCGCCGGTATCACCGGTACACTGGCAAAGCTTGAAACAACAGGGGAAGAAGTATGGATTCAGGTCCTTACTCGACCTATTGCCGACGAATGGCACAAGTCTTCCGACCGCTGGATTGCAAGCGTCAAGAATGGTAGCCCGTTCGCGATGTTCACAGGTGGGTTTGACCTCAAGTGGTTTGCCGGCCTACTTGAAGCGTTTTGGAAACCGCCAGAGCAGGGCAGTAGCAGTGCACCAAAAGAACTCTCCGACCGCGACAAAACTCGTATTTCTGAAGCTGAGAAAAAAGCCACTAAGCTTGGATACCAAGTCAAGATTCGCCTTGCGTACCTCGGTGAAAGCCAAACCAATGGCAAGCTTCGCATGCAGGCAATTGTCGGTACCTTCAAGCAATTTAACAGCACCAACCTAAACGGCTTCAAGATGACCTCTACTAGCTTCAAAAAAGAAGACCTCGCACACTACCGAGCGCGCGCCTTCTTCGATCGAGGCTTTATTCTTAATATTGAGGAGCTCGCTTCCGTCTTCCACTTGCCTCACACCAACGTTGAAACGCCAAACATCGTCTGGGCGAGCAGCAAAACCGCCGAACCACCAGCCAAGCTCCCGATCATTAGTGGCGACCCGGCGATAGATGACAACATCAGCGCCTTTGGCCTGACAAACTTCCGCGGCATCAACCACCAGTTTGGCATGCTACGCTATGACCGCTCACGTCATGTGTATATCATCGGTCAAACCGGTGCAGGTAAGTCAGGTACGCTCGAGCTGTTTGCGCTGAGTGATATCTTCCACAATCAAGGCTACGCCATCATCGATCCGCACGGCGACTTTGCCGTCAATAATATGCGTTTCATTCCTGGTAGTCGCATGCAAGATGTTGTTTACTTCAACCCGGCCGATACCGCGTATCCGCTTGGATTCAACCCCCTTGAGGTCACCAATCCCGCCCAAAAAACGAATATCAGCTCCGAAGTCATCGGCGTTCTTAAGCGTATGTTTGGCGAGAGCTGGGGGCCGCGTCTCGAATACATTTTGCGCTATACCATTTTGGCACTACTTGATCGACCGACCACTACTATGCTCGACATCACGCGCATGCTAACTGACAAAAAATTCCGCGAAGAAACACTTAGCTACTGTACCGATACAGTGGTTATGCAGTTTTGGCGCGTTGAGTTTGCGAGCTGGAACGACAAGTTCGTTGCCGAGGCGATTGCCCCAGTCCTTAACAAAGTCGGTGCATTTACCGCCAACCCGATCATCCGTAATATCATCGGACAGCCAAAGTCTACCTTCAATATCCGTGAGATCATGGACGAAGGCAAAATTCTCATCGTTAATCTTTCAAAAGGCCTTATTGGCGAAGACAACGCGGCTATCTTGGGCTCATTCCTTGTCACCAAAATCCAGCTTGCAGCCATGAGCCGCTCCGATATCCCAGACATCAAAGACCGCCGCCCATTCTATCTATATGTCGACGAGTTCCAAAACTTCGCCACTGATTCATTTGCTACCATTTTGTCCGAAGCTCGCAAATACGGCCTCAACCTGACCGTTGCCAATCAGTACATCTCACAAATGAACGAAACGGTGCGCGATGCCGTATTTGGCAACGTCGGTACGATGATCAGCTTCCGCGTCTCCGCCGACGATGCGCCGATTCTCTCAAAGCAGTTTGAGCCGCAGTTCGAAGCGAATGACCTCCTGCAGATGCATAACCGTAACTTCGTCATCAACATGGTCATCAATGGTGAAAAATCACCAGCCTTCAGCGCCCGTACGCTTGAGCTGCCACCGCCGCAGATAGACAACACTGGTCGTATTATCGAAAATACTCGCCGCAGTTACAGTAAGAGCAGGGCAGAGGTAGAAGCGGCTATTTCGGCTGTTATCCAGCCACCTCAGCAGCTCCAACCAAAGAAGCTGCCCGTCAGCCAGACGATGGCCAAGCAGTGGCCTGTAAACGCCCAAACACAGACCGTAACGCCACAAGCTCAGCAGCAAACGAAGCCAGCAGGGCAGGGCAACCCAACACCTACGCAGCCCACCTCTACGACCTCACAAGAAGCTATCGGGTCTGGTCCGGCACCAGCAAAGCGCAAACGTACCCGTCGACGCAAAAAACCAGCTACGGCGAATACGCCAGGCGAACAGCCATCGACACCTTCAGTAGCAGCGCCAAAACCCGCTGACAACGAGCATGAACTCAAGCTTCGCTAAGCTTGTAATCGAACGATTTTCTCCTTACAATTAGGTCATGAGAAAAAGCACGAGCGGCTTCACGATCGTCGAACTCTTGATCGTGATTGTTATTATCGGCATCTTGGCCGCTATTACCATAGTGGCCTATAATGGCATCCAAGAGCGGGCAAGGATAAGCAGTGTCTCATCCGCCCTCAGCCAAGTAACACGCAAGATTGCCACCTTCGCAGTTGATGGCAACGGCTACCCAAGTGACCTTGCTAGCATCAATGTCAGCGACACCGACACGGTCAAGTATCAATATTCGGTTAATAACACCGCAAATCCCGCAACCTACTGCGTCACTGCGACAAATGGCTCGACCTCTTACACCGCCAGCTCAGCCAACCAGACTCCAGGAAGCGGCGGCTGCGCCGGCCATGGACAGGGCGGGGTAGCGGCTATCACCAACATTGTTCCAAATCCACGCGGGCTAAGTGGCGCCAGTGGGTGGTTTCGACCGCTCGTCGGCGCCGACATGACCGTAGCATCGAACATTTCGTGGAATAGTCGTACCGATTGGAATAGGCTAGCATTTAATGGTACCGGCAACTCCACAGCCCGCCTGCGCTTGCCACTCAGTTCGCTCAGCAATGGGTCGACTTACACCATGTCAGTCCTCCTAGGGAATAACAATACAAGCTCAGTGACAACAACCCTCGACTTTTGCGACCTAGGCTACACCACTGTCACCCTCGCGCCAAATGAAGTCCGGCGCGTCAGCTTTAGCGCAGCACGCGCCACATACGACTCGGTATATAGTTTTGTCGACCTGTCAGCACCGACTGGTGGCATTCTCGCAACCGAAGCCATGGTGACACAAGGCACAACAGCCTATAGCTATGGGGACGGCGGCACGACCAACTGGGTCTGGAATGGAACGCCGCACAGTGCCACTTCTACCGGGCCCGCTCCGTAACTACCGATTGCACACATGCGAATAGGAGGAGTATAATAAGACCAGACAACCACACTCCGGTCCCTGCACGTCTTATTTATACAATTAGTTTCCTGTCACGATAGCGCTGATAACGGTCGGCAATATTTACCAGGCAGCTCCATACAATAAAATCCGTTCCAACTAAGCACTTCGTTTTAGTTGTTTTTTATTTTTAAAACTATGGAGAACTACGTATGAATAATACAAATGACCGACAATGGCTACAATATATCGAGACACTACGACAGAAGTCTCAGCCAGTAAAAATAGACGCTCTACTGCAGCAACGTATGCAGGCGTTTATCAAAGCACGCAAGGCAAACAGCATCCCGATTGATAGGCAAGAAGTCGTCAATGTCATATTTATGAAAGACGTTTTATGAGAATTAACACATGACAAGTAGACGTAGCACTCATGCTTTGAAATATCATCAATAACTATCATAATAAAGACTATATGAAAGAGGGAACAAACAAGATACAGTCCAGTGAAGACGATAGCGCACTACGCTTGATAATTGACGAACAGCGGCGCGACTATGATTATCTACTTAAGATATACGACAGAGCGGGCGCTAAAGAGAATGTATTACTTGCGGCGGGATACGGTATCGTTGCTTACCTATATTCTAGCTATTCCGGCTCAGTTAACGGAAATAGTGCTGGAATCATCGACAGATTATTTATTCCGTCTCAGGATTATGGATTAATTATTTACATGATAGCGGCAGCTTTCTTCATCTATGGATTATTCAAGCTGACGTTAAATGTTTTCGGTGATAGTAGGTGGGAGACTGCGTATGAAACATCAAAAAAATCGTACAGTAAAGATAGCTATAACGTAGCGGCCTACATTAAGAAAAGATACGATGCCGCTCATAAGATAAATCTAGAATCATACATCAAGCGTAAAAGTGATTTAAAACTATGCTTTTATTGCATACTCATAAGCGCTATAATATTAATAGTCATTAAGACACTCAAATAAGGAGGGCCCTTATGTCAATAAACACTTATACATCTGGCAGCTAGCAGAATAAATAAGACTTCCGTACGGAAGTCTTATTTATTAAAAAGGCATGTAAGTAAGGAATAAAATTTCATCATACCGCAAGAATAATCCGCCCACACCTTACTCATATGCGCTAATTCCTAATTTAAATAAAATAGACACCGAGGTGTCTATTTAGATGATCACTTATTAATGGTGATCTTAATTGAAATGTTTAAAAACATCTAAACCTTAACTTCCTAAGTGTTTAGTTCTTACAAGACACAATATAGCACAAGAGTTCTACCCCTTAAGTATTTGTTATTTCAATTGCAGCAGAGAAGCCGGAAGCCCAGCCAGTAAGGGCGTGAGCTTGCTTGCCATTACGACCAACTACTAGATTTTGTGTTTTTGGATTAACAGCAGGGGAAAGGCGATCAGCATAACCATTAAATAATACATGGAGTGAATAGAGACGCTATCTTCATGATATTCGGGAACTATCAAGTAGTCAAAATTGCCGCATTCTCTTTAAAAAGAATATAGAACAAATATAGAACATTATATATTTAGGTTTATATGTGTGGCATAGGCCATTCCATAAAGAATTCTCTAAATACATATACCTACGTGAATAATTTCCAATAAATGTACGTACGTATAGCCAAAATAGCATACAGCAAATTGAATGAGCGTTGGCAGTGGGGTAATGAATAAACGTAAATACATATGAGTAAGTAATGATGAAGATATATATAAATAGGTGATATTGTTGGGTGTGAAGTAGATATAGATTATACGTCGCACAATGTACCTTTTACGACATTAGATATATTGGTGATAGATGAATATGTACTCATGCCTATATACACGCTACAGATACAAATATGCTTAAGTTACACCAACAGGGCACCCTACATACACTCATCACATTAAAAATATTTTCTTGTGTACCCATGTTAACTTTATCGCACTTACAACACGCTCCAGTCCTGGCACGTAACATGCTAGTACGCATTCCATACAAGCAAACTTATCCACACTGATTATGTGATCATAATCACGGCGCTGCAATATTTGCATTTTTTTAAAAAATATTGCCCTACTCTCCTTCTGCCCTGTTTTGACAATATTTGCTTTTTGTTTAAATATATATTTTTATATGTTTTTTTCGTACATTATGAAATATAGAACAAAAGTAGAACATTAGAGCATGGCGGGGTACTCTACCCCGCTACCTCCAATTATTTATAGTAGGCCTTGTTCGACACTCTAACGTCAATGTATTCTGGCTGCTGCCCTTTTGCCTTGAAGTACGCGAGTGCATGAACGAGATCCTCGACCTGCTGCCCTACTGGACGGTCTATCAGTAATTTAACTGTGGAGTTCACTCCCTTTATTCGGAGATCAATCTGCCGAGTCGTGCCCAGAGGAATAATGACTTGCTCAACTATAAGTCCGTTCTTAGCAGCTGTCGCGACCGTCCGTCCAACATACCCAAGAAACCGGTTGCTTGCAATTGCAGTACCAGCCTCGAGACGAACACCGCTTTGATCGACAATTTGCACTGCAGGGGAGTCGAAGTAGTTGGTTATAAAGGAGACACCCTGACCATCAACATAGTACTGCGTTCTATCCATTTTCCAGCCCGCAATTGGCTCACGCATCGCAATTGATACTTTGCTCGTTGCAAAACCAGCACCTCCAGCGATAGTAACATTTTTTACCTCTGGGGCGGTGGCACGAACGAAATCAGTCAAGCGCTGCTGATTGACAGCAAAGCGTAAACGCTCAAATGGATTCTGGCCATAATACTCCTGAATGGCCTTGTCGTACTTCGCGGTTTCAACTGTACTACCAACCCCTGGTGTCGCAATGACCACATGGGCAGTGAACTGCCACACAAGCACCGCAAGTAGACTGACCACAGCCACGACCACAAAGAGCACACCCGCTATTTGGCGTCGCTGATCGGCAAGCTCATGGGCCTGGACTCGTGCAGACTTGAGATTGCCCTGCTGCTCACCAGCCGACCCAATGCGTGAAGACATACTGCCCGTAAGCGTACGGTTACGACGAAATAATGCGCTCTGCTCATCGAGTGACGGCTGGGGCACATGCGAATTCGACGACATCTGCTGACGGCGACGCGGGGCATCGGATTGCTTCTTCGGTGAAAATACCATAAATACTTATGTTTATTGTAGCAAAAACTACTATTTTTTGATTGCTTTCTCGATAATATCTACCATTTGTGCGGCAGCTTGAGGCTTTGAAAAAGCGGCAAAAGCCTTTGTCATTGCAGAGCGCTTGCCCGCATCTCGAAGCAAGTTCCTCAATGTTACCGCAAGCAAATTCGGATCTTGCATAAGGTCATCTTCATCAAGAATCTCCACGGCGCCTTTATCGGCATACACCTTTGCATTCTTAAGCTGGTGACCACCGGTCAAGTAGGCATTCGGGATAAGAATCGTCGGCTTTGCAAGTGCCGCTAGCTCTAGTATAGTCGTTGCGCCAGCTCGCGCCACAACAACATCGGCCGCGCCAAGCATCGTTGCCATACCACCCGAAACAAATGCATGAAGCTGAAAGCGATCGTCATCTTGTGGTGTGATTGCCCGTAGCTCATCATAGTTGGCTGAACCAGAAATCAACACGACTGATGAAAACGGCAAAATATCATCAAGTGCTGCGGCTGTCGTATCGTTAATGCGCTGAGCACCCAATCCCCCACCGGTCACAACAATTAGCGGACGCCCCGGATCAAACCCAAGCTGTTTTTTAGCAGCGGCCTGTTGGGAGGCGGTAAATGGTATGAATTCTTCAGCAATCGGGATGCCAATGTAATGCGACTTCCCTGCTGGATATGGGTAATATTCGAGTGGAGCGCCTGTAGCGATATACGTCGCCCACTTTGATAGAATGCGGTTGGTTAGCCCAGGATGAGCATCGGAGTCATGAATCACAAGAGGAATACCCAACAAATGCGCCGCGAAGCCAACCGGCAGGCACACGAAGCCACCTTTTGTAAATACGACATCTGGGCGCCAGACAAGAAGCTTGCCAATACTCTGAACAACTCCCGCTGCTACAAAAATGAGATCACGCAAGTTCGGCAATAGGATCGATGGACGCAGCATTTGCCATGGAGACAAGGTATTATAGCGACGCAGCTTACCCGAGGCGATGGCTTGCACTGGAATTGTCTCGTCAAACGTACGAACGATGCTGGTAGCTTGAGGACGAAACTTCTTGTCACACCAAAAACGAATCTCCGCGTCTGGATGACGCTGCTTACATTCGCGAAGAACCGCGACTACTGGCGTAACGTGGCCGCCCGACCCCCCGCCGACTGCGAGAATCTTCATTGTCTGTCTCCTTATTTGCTCTATGTGACGTATACCGTGACAGCTGAAAAGCGAGTCCTAATGCCCCGACGATAAATACCATACTGGTACCTCCGAAGCTAAGTAACGGTAGCGTAATTCCTGTTAATGGAACAAGCCCAATCATTGCGGCTATATTTAGCATAACATGAGAACCAAGCCAGCCGAAGACACCAGCGACAAGCAAACGCAACTCAGGCGGCCCAAGATGATCATAGATCTTCAAAAGACGCAGCAGCAAGCCCGTAAATAACGCCAATATAGCCACCAGGCCGACGAATCCAAATGTCTCGCCCATCACCGCAAATACCGAGTCGTTGATCGCTTCAGGAAGATAGCCGGAGGCCTGCACGCTATTTCCGATACCAAGCCCGAAGAAGCCACCACTACCAATAGCAATTTTTGCCTGATTAATGTGATGGTTATCGTCATTGTCCGCAGCGGCCGCATCACCCTGAATAAATGTCGCCACACGCTCCATACGGTGCGGCGCAGTCACCACTAGAAGCAGGCCGATGACAACCAATCCGATTCCAATCGAACCCAGTAACTTCCATTTAATCCCAGCAGCCACGAGCATCGTAATCAAAATAGCCACGAGGGAGATGCCTGTGCCCATATCTTTTTGAAACACGATAACAAACAGCATCGCAAGCCCGAGCATCATGCCAAGAGGAATAAGCGTCTTGTGGACATCGTTGACGAGCCCCTGCTGAACACGTGCACCCAAGAAGCCAGCAGTAAACACAAGGATACCAAACTTAAGAATCTCTGCCGGCTGAATAGTGCCAAGACCTGGCATAATAAACCAGCGGCAAGCACCCTTTGTACATAGAGCAACCTGGCTTAGATCAAGTATATTTCCCAAAATAACCAGTAGCGCACACGCAATAAAGCCAATCATGAGAATCTTGGGAGCATATTTAGAGATTAGCTTATACGGCAATGTTGCCATCAATGCAAACATACCAAGTGCCGCAAGTAAGCTCACCGCCTGCTTCATAAAGAAGAAACTATCAGTAAATTCAGTGCCTTCAAGCGCATTAAGAAAGTTAGCACGTTGGGGGCCAATGGCGTATATCACCACCAAGCCAAGAAGCATCAAAAGTCCCATATATAGAACAATGTGATAATCAGGCTTATGACGACGAATTGTGTCGACGACGCTTCTTGCGGCGTTCCTTACCCCTACCCGGCGCGGCTGCATACTAGATATGCCCACCTGCAAGTGCGAGCAGTACGCCTAGAAATGCCGCGACGCAGCTAATAACCCAAAAGCGCATCGTCACTTTCACTTCTGGCCAACCCTTTGCCTCAAGATGATGATGAATCGGAGCAGAGATAAACACTTTGCGGTGGAAGACCTTCTTGCTGAAAATCTGTATTAAGCTCGATCCCGCCTCTACGACAAACAAAATGCCAATAATTGGAAGCAAAAAGAGTGTATTTGTAAGCATCGCCACGACACCAAGGCTTGTACCAAACGCAAAGCTTCCTACGTCACCCATGAAGAAGCGTGCTGGATGAATGTTAAACCAAAGGTAGCTCAGAAGCGCACCTACAACTGTAAAACAGAAGCCAGCTAGGAAAAACTGCCCCTGTAAGAGCGCGATCACGCCAAATGCGCCAAAGCTCGTCGCCAAAAGTCCTCCGGCCAAGCCGTCGAGTCCATCACTAATATTCACCGCATTGCTTGTTGCTACAACCGCAAAGGTAAACAGCGGAATAATGAGCCATCCAATCGCGAGGTCGCCTAGGAATGGTATATGCACAATTGACGCATCGGCAATCCTATCAAAGAACCACCAGCCAAGTACGGCCGCGAGCACAGCGATCATTGTAAATTTCAAGCCCGAGCGAAGGCCAGCCACTCCCGTGCCCGCTCCGCGAATATTGATCATGTCATCAAGCAGACCAACCGCACCTCCGCCTAGGAGCGCAGCTAGCGGCAGCCATGTCTCCGAGCGATCAAGGTTGAAGAACATAGTAATAACAGTAATCGCAACAATACCAATGATACCCGCCATCGTTGGTATGTTTCGCTTGAACTTATTGGCATGAAGTTTTGTAAATACCTCAAGCTTTTCTCCTGTCGTGCTAGTACTGCGCTGCTTCTTCCAAAACTTATAGCGATAAGCCATGAAGGTATAGAGCGGAGTTAAAAGCATGGCAAGCACGAATGCCCCGACACTAAGCAAAAAGGTTGCCCCCATTTCGCTTGTAATCGTTTCGAGTGTTATTGGTTCCATATTATCCTTTCGGCTGCAGTTTAAGGTAATCGATCATCCAGTTGGAAATGTCAGTAAAGATCGGTCCGGCGTGAATACCACCTTCGAGGTTTTTACCGTCAGCGGACACTTGCACCATTATGACATATCTTGGGGCGTCATCGCCACCAAATCCAAGGTAACTACCGATCGTTTGGTTCTTTACATACTTGCCGTTAATAAGCGTCTCGGATGTTCCGGTTTTGCCACCGATCATGTAGCCTTCCCTGTCTTGATTAACAAAGAAAGACTTGCGCGCCTCAATGGTCATATCGCGCATTTGAGTGGAGGTAGATGCTTTGATAGTAGTGCGCGGGGTCGATACTTGATATTGCATAAACGTACCGTTTGGCTGCACAACCCCATTTAGTACCGTCGGCTTATAATAATGACCGCCATTAACGATCGACGAGAAGCCAGCCGCCACTTGCACCATAGTCACATCAAGACCTTGGCCAAATGTCATATTGGCATACCGCACTGCATTACCTTCTTGTTCGGCGGGCGAGATGACATTCCCCTTCGTCTCACCGCTCACTTCGATGCCAGTTAGCTGACCCAGACCAAAACGATCATGATAATACGCATACAGCGTATCGCGAGCTTCACGGTTAATCGAGCCTCCGCCCATACGCTGCGCCATTTCCACCGTTCCTGTATTTAGCGACCAGTTGAGCGCCTGTTGCATCGTCAACGTTCCTCGATGCCCCTTAAGGGCATTGTTAATGACACGGTCTTCAATCCGAATGGTGTCGGTATTTACAAAAGTTGTATCTGCCGTCATCACCCCCTGGTCTATGCCGGCTGCCATAGTGAATGTCTTGAGTACAGATGCCGGCTCGTACGGCACAGAAACCGTGGCGTTCGTAAAGTCTGCGCCGTCTTGGACTTTTGTAAATTCGGTCGGGTTATATGTTGGGTAATTAGCCATAGCCATCACCTTGCCTGTCTGCGGATCCATTACGATCACACTTCCTTTGGTAGCGCCTGCTTTCTCAAGCCCCTTCACTAGTGCACTCTCCGCATATGACTGCACGTTTCGATCAATTGACAGCACAATATTCTCGCCATTTTTTGGCGGTTTGTTAATATTTCGATCACCAATCGTCAGCGGCACGTTACTGATGTCCGTTACGGACTGAAGCAAACCGGGCGTGCCCGTGAGTCTGTCATTGAGTTTACCCTCAATACCATATTGCCCCTTACCTTCTGCGTTCACGAAACCAAGTGTCTGTGCTGCTAGCTGCCCTTCTGGGTACACGCGCTGAGTTTCTTCTTGGAAGCCAATGCCAGCAAGGCTCTCTTTCTTGATGAGATCAGCCTGTGTTCGACTCAAGCCTTTGGCTAGAATCTGATAGCGCGATTGCTTGTTTGCCAACATATCGTCGATACCAGGGCGCAAATTACCACCAGCAACCCGCTGGATGACATCTTTAATTTTTGCCGTATCGCCCACCGTCTGCGGGTCAGCAAACAACGTATATACTGCTTGATTCAACACAAGCTTTGTCGGCGTTGAGCCGTCCATTGTATATATTTCACCGCGCTTAGCCGGGATTTCGAGTCGCTTGAGCTGGGCATTATCAGCAAGCGCTGCATACTTGCCATGCTCAATCACCTGCAGATAGAAAAGGCGCACCACAAAAATAGCAACGACACCAATAAGTACCGCAGCGAGGATCTTTGAACGGCTACCCTGTTGGAGCTCAAGTTTCATTATTTTTTCCTTATTTAGCGAGCGAATTCACTGCTAGCAGGCGCTGTCATTTCACGAGCAACACTGCTATTCTTGACGGTTTCAAGCGCAGTTAGACGTGCGTTTTCAACTTCGAGATCTGCCTTTTTAGTGGTCAGGTCTGCAATCTGACTATCAACTTTTTGAGCCTCGTAATCATAACTAGTGGCGCGAGTCGCCTGTGTTAAGTATATCAAGCCGAGCACCGTAATCATAAGTGCAACGAGCACAGTATGAGCCACAGGGCCAAGCTTCACTGGTGACACAAATGCTACAGTATTCTGGTTTCGACTCCAGTTTTGCTGTCGGCGTGAACTATACTGAGGAATACGTTGGTATGACATATGTGTTTTCTTTTTATTTTTATGTTTTATGTTTTGGTGGCCTACCACCCCTGGGAGTGATAGGCCGAATGTAGTGTAATTATCCGTGACGTACTGCAACAGTTTGTGTTGCGTCTGCGTCTGCGAATGTTACTGGGATGTGAATTGGCATTTTTTTGGCCCCTTCTTTTTTTGTTTTATTTTTTCACTGCGACGCGAAGTTTTGCGCTTCGTGATCGCGGATTGTGAACGTCGTAAGTGACTCCATCGAGCGGTTTTTTGGTCAATATCGTGAGTTCGGCTTCATACCCAGCATTCTTCTGTTCGTTGAAGTACTGTTTTACGAGCCGGTCTTCGAGGCTATGGAAGCTAATGATTCCTACTCTGCCGTCTTTATTTAAAAGTTGCGGGAGTAGTAGCATCAGTTCTTCTACTTGTCGAAGCTCCTGGTTGACCGCTATACGGAGTGCTTGAAATGTGCGCGTGGCCGGATGGATTTTTTTCCATTTTCCACGGTACGTATCCTTTACCAAGTCAGCAAGTTCCTTTGTCGTTTCAAACGGTCGATGCTCAACAATTGCTTTTGCAATTTGCTTTGCGAACCCGAACGGCTCTTCGCCGTACGTCACAATAACCTGCGTCAATTCGTCCGCTGAAGCCGTATTCACAATCGTGTGTGCACTCACTCCCTGCGTGCGATCCATGCGCATATCCAGTGGACCATCGTGTGTAAAGGAAAACCCTCGCTCTGCTTGGTCGAGTTGTGGTGATGACACCCCCAAATCAGCCAGTACAATATCAAACCGCTTCCCTTCTTCGATCAGTTGCCTTGCGGCGCTGACAAAATCGGTATGCAGTAAACGCACCCCTTTTTGTTGAAACTCAGATAAACGCTCAATAGCGTAATCATCGCGGTCAACTAAAACGGAGTTAGTAAGATTTTCTGTCTTTTCTAAGATACAACGTGCATGACCACCGTAACCCGCCGTCAAATCGAGATAATTCTCGCCTTGAATGGGCTTTAGTGTATCAAGTGTTGCGTCCAGAAGGACAGGAACATGTAGTGTCTGTGGTGGATGTTCTTTGAAACTCATCTTCACTACTATATCACTATAGTAGTTGAAGCTCGAGATCACCTATCTGGCAACTAAGGCAATGTTTGTTTTCGCATGTGTGTTTGTTTTTGTAATAAGTGGTCGAATAACTGTTTAGGTGGGTGCCAGAGGCAACTCATACCTAGTTATTCGATTGAGAGACTTATGTGTGAGGTGGAGTTTTTTGGGAGGTGTGTTTTAAGTAAGGTGCTTTGAAATCTTTTAATGTGGCTTCAATATCCCACTTGCCTAGTTACCAGATAGCTGATCTCGAGAGTTTTCTCTTTGCTTTCTACTTGGTATCGGATTGTTAAAGTGCGGATGCAAATTGTTTGCTAATAGTCGGCCTCGGGACGCATGATTCTGAAATATGCTCCAGCGCGGACAGCTACCAGTTCTCGGTCAATTCCTGAATACTCAAGCAGGTGCTGCTCGATTGTCACTCGTCCTTGTTTTTGGTCGAGATCCGCATCAGTCTTACCTCGTCGAAACTTTACGTTAAGATCAGCAACCTTCTCATCGAGAATACTGCCGCCCAGCGCTGGTTCGACTTCCCTGTCCCACACGTGCTGTGGGTATAGGTGAAGATACTGGCCAAATCCTCGGGTGAGTACGACGCCGCTTGCAAATTCATTTCGAAGCTCAGCCGGTATGGTTAACCGACGCTTGTCGTCAAGCTTTCGTTCGAAATAATCTACAGTTGCCACGGTACGTTTCCTTTGGCTTTGGATTAGTTATTTTAATTTTTTCTAGTGGTGTTTGTTTTTTAGGAGCTTTTGCTCGTTTCCACTGGCTTAACTATAATACCCACTTCTACCCACGACAACCCCCATTTTTGACATTTTTTATACACCCTGTCCTACTTATCCACAAAAAGGTGGATAAGTACCCTCCTAAACAGAGGTAGTAAAAATACCACTCGGAAAGCCGACGTGGTATTTTTAGCTATAAATTTCGTTGCATGCTAGCGCATAAGAAGGACTGAGGCGACCTGACTGTCATATGCAGCAGTCACCTGCAGTGCCAACCAGGCAGTAAAAATAAAGATATTGATACTGATTGAAACAATCAATAATGAGTTCTTAAAATCTTTATTGGTTTGCTCAATAGCTGCAGCAGTGCTATTTTTGCTGAGATTGTCGATAATGCGAGCGGTGAGCGTTTTTGTTTTTTGTATCATAATACCTATACATTAGCATAATGCTTATGCTATGTCAATATATATTGCTATATATTAGCTTTTTTACAAATATAGTACCCCTCTAGCGAATCAAACTTTGCGCAAACGTCCATACTCATCAAACAACGTCTTCATCACCTGCTCGGCATCATGACGAATCAAAGAACGAGTAACAGGCAGAATGTCGGACGCATGCCCTTCGGCCATCCCGCCAATAAAATGTCCGCCAACGGCCGTATAATGAGCCCGCTGCAAAGCAGCTTCATCATACTCGACCAGGAACGCACCTTCAGACTTATACCGCTCTGCGACATCCACCGTAGGCCGCTCCTCATTGTATATAACATAGTCAAGACACTTACCGCCTGCAAAACGTTCGATCTCACTCGCATGATCACTTACTGTAAAGCCCGCCGTTTGGCCTTCTTTCGTCACAAGATTGCATATGTATGCGACTGTCGCGTTAGTGCGTCGAAGCGCGTCACCAATTCCATCAATCACCAGTAGCGGCCCTAGCGACGTGTAAAGATCGCCCGGGGCAATAATAACCAGATCAGCCTGCTCGATTGCGGCGATCGCCGTAGGATTGGGCGCAGGATTCGGTGCTAAAGATAATGTGGCGCGGCGTGGATCATGCTTGAAATAGTCAGCATCAATCACGCGCTCGCCGTTGAGCACCAAGCTCAACTCAGGCCACTCCATCCTGAGTCGGACATCGTCAAGCGTACCAGGAATGACCATACCATTGATACGCAAAATTTTTGATGCAGTCTCGACCGCATCGGTAAAGTTACCCGTAGTCTTCTCGAGTGCGGTCAAAAGGATATTTCCAAACGAGTGGCCGCCAAAAGTCCCCTCTTCAAAACGATAATTAAATAGATCGCGAATTTTAGGAGAGTCGCTAAGCGCTACCAAGCACTGACGCACATCGCCTGGTGGAAGAGCGCCGAGCTCATCACGAAGCACGCCAGTACTACCGCCGTCATCAGCCATATTTACAATCGCAGCAATCCGACTCGTGTAATTCTTGAGCTCACTTAGCATTGTAAAACTTCCGGTCCCGCCACCAATAACAGCAATCTTTACTTCAACTTTTCCAAACGGCTGGTCCAACTATTTTCCCTCTCGCAAGTGCTTAATAACCCTACCGAACCAAATAGCACTTGGTCGCAGTGTACGCGCGCCAGTAGTGTAATCCACTTCAGCAAGGCCAAATCGAGGCCACTTACCATGCGCCCATTCGAAATTATCGATCAAGCTCCAGTGCAAATACCCCTGGATATCTACGCCCGCGTCGAGTGCACGCTGCATACCGGCCAATGTCTGCGTAATCCACCACTGGCGCTGCTCGTCGGTGTGATCGGCAAGTCCGTTCTCTGTCACGATAATTGGCAAGCCATACTTTGCATGCAGGCGTTCAAGTGCGTATTCAATATTCGCCGGGCTCAAATCCCAGCCCAGATCACTTACCTTTTGGTCCGGATTGTGGACTCGATAGCCATACACGCGATTACTGAAATAGTAATTAACACCAATAAAGTCACAGTGCTTGACGACTTTTTTCAAAAAATAATCATCTTGAAGATACTGCAACACCACCGCACTCGCGTGACTCAGCCAGGCCGTATCGCCTGCGTACGAGTAGGCTGAATTTTTAGCAATTGACACCTTGTATCGGCGGTTCATGCTATGCAATCGCCTTGCAACCTGCCTATGCGCATACGCAAGGTTATTAAGAACACGAAAGAACTGCCAATTACCAGTTTGGTTCGGCGGCCAGTTGCCGACCTTGTAGCTCTCGTGTGCATAAATATCCGGCTCGTTAATTGTAATGACGAAGCGGATATCTTTACCAAGCTCCCGGATAATCTTTTCGGCAAATCGAGTAAAGTATGCGACGTTAGTGCGCTTTTCAAACCCGCCCTTTTGACTGAACCAAACAGGGAGCGTGAAGTGAAATAAGGTTACAATTGGCTCGATATCACGCTGTTTTAATGCCGCCACATATCGTTTGTAATGGTCGATAGCCGCCGGATCCCATACGCCCTCTTCGGGCTCAATCCGTGACCACTCGACACTGAAGCGATAGGCGTTCATGTGCATCTTCTTGAGCAAATCAAAATCTTGCTCGTAGGTGTCGTAGTGATTTGCGAGCGCGCCAGAAACATAGTTATCTGGGTGTTTGGCCGCTGATTTTATCGCTGGCCAGTTATCAAGGTCATGAAATTGGTATTCAGACTGAGCCGCCTTTGTCTTGGCGTTTTCAAGCTCCCAAACAGACCATTGATTATGATTATTACCCTCAACTTGATGAGCCGCGGTTGCCGCTCCCCAGAGAAATCGTTTTGGAAATTGCAGTTTCGTTTTCGGTTGCTTATGCATAAACTACCTCTTAGTATACCACCCTAGCCTCGATGACTTCGGCTTAATATTTACGATACAGCGTCTTCGCCAAAATGTTTTTGCAGACGCATCGTAATCGAACCTTCGTGGCGGCCAAGTAGCTCGCTAAGCTCCCCGAGGCTTTTGCCATTTTGGAATTCCTGCTTCAATACCGCATCATCCGTCGCTTGCCATGGCCGATACGCATTCGGGTAGGTTTCGCGCATTTTAGCTATTTTGTCCGACCACCCAGATGAACTTTCCTTCTTGGACTTCGGTACTTCATGTTTGCGTGTCTTAGCTTGCTCCGAGAGATGAGCGAACTTCTTTGTATCATCCGAGGCTCGTTGACGTAAACGCCCGTCAATCGTCTGAGCATCCTGACTCACTTGCAATGCAGTTCGATTAATACCATGTAAATATAAGTTGTGCAAATTTTTTACTCGACTGAGCGCCACGTAGCCCATACCCTCAACGAAGGCTTTACGCAGGTCGATTCTAGCTGCGTCAAGTGTCATTCCTTGTGATTTATGTACGGTAATTGCCCACGCCAACCGCAGTGGAATCTGCGTGATCCCAGCTCGTTTTTTGTCACCATCACGAAGCTCCCAGGTGTCCGGCACCATACTCACTACTCGACCGTTTCTAAACTCGACAACGGGGTATTCAGTAGTAGGTTCAAAATCAATTACAGTACCGATACTGCCGTTCGCATAACGACGATCGTTTGCATTCTTGACCGCCATCACGAGTGCGCCTTTTTTAAGACGAAGCGTTGCTGGAGCTAAGACGGATCGCTGGAGATTTTCGACGTAATTTTCACCCCCTGTTGTCACCTGTGTATAAAAGAGTTCGTCACCAGGTAGCTCGTCAAGCTTCACTTCATTGAGCCGATCCACGTCAATATTAACGGTATGGAGCTCAGTTAGGACGGCATCAGCGGGTGGCTCCGCGTCGACCCGCTCGAGCAATTTTTCGGCATGGTGACGGCGAATGTCACCAGCACGAAGTGCGTTAAGAATATCAAGCAAGTGCTCATCATCCTGACGGTGCTGCTCTTCCAGGTAGCAGATCGTCGGATCTAGTTCATCCCAAGCCTTGGAGTGAACGACAAACCCCCCTGCTCTACTATCACCGCGATTAATCGGCGGAAGCTGGAAAAAGTCACCACTCATAATGAGCTGAATGCCGCCAAAAGGAACATCTGGTTTTTTACGAACCAGTCGACATGCTTCATCCACCATATCAAGACGAAAATCGTGCAGCATTGAGATCTCATCGATGATAAGTACGTCAGTTTTTTCAATAATTTCTCGGCGCCCCTTAGCAACATGATCGGCAAAACGCTGCGGCAGCTCGTCAGATACGCCAATACCCGCCCAACTATGAATTGTCGTACCACCAAGGTGTGTTGCTGCAAGTCCGGTCGTCGCTGTCACTGAGACATGTTTGCCGCTGGCTTTTGCGAGCTTGATAAATTGATTCAACACAAAGGTCTTCCCCGCTCCCGCCGGACCGGTTAAAAGCACGCTTTCTCCCGAAAGCATAATCTCTAGTGCTAACCCCTGATTCATTCCTCTTAGTATAGCATCCTATGATAGAATAATTCGTATGCGCGTTGCCATTCAAGGAGTATCTGGATCATTTCATCATGTTGCCGCCCAGCAATGGTTTGGCGATGACACGACGATCATTCCTGCCGATAGCTTCGCTGAAGTGTTTGGTATTTTGAATCGACACGATGCCGAAGTTGCAGTTGTTGCAATTGAGAATTCTCTATACGGGTCAATCAACCAAGTGTACGACCTCATTGAATCCCATCGCTACCCTATTGTCGGCGAAATCCACCTCCCTATTCATCAACAGCTCATCGGCCTATCCGACCATGCGTCAATTTCCCGTATTTATTCACACCCTGTCGCACTTGCGCAGTGCGAGCAATATCTTGATACTCACTTCCCGAATGCTGAGCGAATCGAGTATCACGACACTGCCGCTGCGGTTGAGCTCATCAAAGAACTGGGCGACCACCACTATGCCGCCATAGCCGGAACGCAGGCCGCCATAGCGCACACTCTACCAATTATTGCGAATGATATCGAAGACAATCCGGCCAATTTCACCCGATTCCTTGTCATTAATCCTCAAGGCAACGCACCTGAGCAGGCCAATCGTACATCACTTGTCCTTCGCACAAACCACACGCCAGGAGCGCTTGCAAAAGTCCTATCAGCGTTTGCCGCGGCAAACATCAATCTTGCAAAGCTGCAATCTCGTCCTATTATCGGATCACCCTGGACGTATCAGTTTTACCTTGTTGTTGACGCCGCCGGATCGCAATTAAAAGAGGTCCTACGAGATGTAGAACCTCTCACGACCTCACTGACTATCCTCGGGCAGTATCGCTCCGACGAAACGCAGGCCTAGCCTCTTGGTGGCTCACCCTCTGCGTCATCGAGCAATTTTTTACTCTTTATTTCGTATCGCTTTCCAGTAATTTCACTCGTGATGTAATCTTCATTGATCAAGTTCACAAACGTATCAAGATCGTTACCGTCCATGATGATGATCGCACCGGCATCATCCGTCATCAGCTCAAGCTGCATTGTATCGGCGTATTCAATGGCCTGCTCCTGAGTAATCGTGCCGATTTCCATCTTCTGCAACTTCGTCACGATCTTTTTTCGATCACGTACGAGCGTTTGAAGATCAAGTCCATCAGGAAAACTGAGCTTAAACAACTTCTCAATCTCAGCCACTTTCTCATCAGCGAGTGCCTGCTTTTTATAATCGTAATTAAACAGTTTCTCAAACTTTGGCTGATTAAAAATGAAGATATCCTTGTCGATAATGAGCACCTGATTATCTGGCGGAATCTTGAGTCCAACGTCGGCCTGAAAGGCACCAAACTTACCTTCGCGGAATTCCCATGCGGTCGTACCCTTGAGTACTTGCGATTGCGGCACTTGCTTGATAGCGTAAAAGGCCTTCTTCGGATCATCCTTGTGCGTAAAACGAGCGACAATACCTTTGATACGCTTAAACTCATGCTCCTCTTCGCTAAATTCAACAATGTCATGACGCTCATGTTCAATCAAATGGATCAGCGTCTCGGCACGCCCAACCTTTTCAAGATCAGTGCGTAAAAGTGTATTCTCTTCCCCGTCAGACAGCTCAAAGTCACGAACAGACAAACCCGTCCCAGCGCCGAGGTTCACGAAATTAATCAGATCGTACAGAAATAACGGTTTAATCTGTACATTTAATTCGGTAGCAAAGTGCGTGCTATACGGTGTGTAATTCTTATTAAATAAAAAGAATTCTACATCGAGTTCTTTCTTCACTCCGTCAGTGTTATTTGCCCACAGAAAAATATCTGTCGTATCGCGCGTTTCAGGTTCCATATTCTAACTTTCTTTTATTTAAAACTTATCCTATAGTACCCTACTAACCACAAGTACGAATAGACGTAAATTATTCAACAGTCTTATTCAGCTCGTCAGGAAAGTCCGTAAAATATAACACTGCAGCCAGCCCGCCAAGCAGAACGCGATATTGCTTTGGATCCGACAATGTATCAGACATGAAATTAATTTCCTTCTTTTCGTCGTCTCGCCGACCAATGATCGCACCTCGCCCATGATCAAATATAAGTGGCCAGTTACTCATCATCGGCTGCATGTCGTACGCAGGAACAACTTCGTCGACACTGCTCATTGCTATCGCCGTCTCATCCTCTAGTCGAACGAGTTGATCATCTGATAAATTGATGTAATTCAAAAAAGCCTGCGCAGATAACTTCGCATGAATACGTGATGGCTCCAGCGTAACGAACGACTCTCCGTCACTCACCCACTCTACAGATTCTAAGTTCTCGTCAAGTCGATTTAACGATTTATTAACTGAGTTAATATACTTCTTTGGGCCTATGGGCTCAGGATCAGACTCTAGGTCGGAGTCGGGATTGGAATTTACTGATTCTATTACAGTTTCACTCATTGGATTGAGTTATTATACCATAAAGTTTACCTCTCAATCAATAGCTCACCCCGCTACCGCTCCCAATCGAACCCATGACCGAAGTGCCCATAGCGCGCCGTCTGCTCGTACATTGGTCGGCGCAAATCCAAAAAGGAAATAATGCCATTTGGTGTAAGATCGTATCCACTAATCACCTCTGAAATCCCATCGATTATTACTGTCTGCTCAAGCGGCTCCGCTACACCAATCGCGTATGCTAGTCGCACTGACACCTCCTTAGCGCCTCGCGCCCGCAAATAATCAACAGCAACCCGACGAGCAGCATATGCAGCACTACGGTCCACTTTCGTCGCATCTTTGCCGCTAAACGCACCGCCGCCTACGGCAATCCGCGGACCATAATTATCAACCGCAAGCTTGCGACCGGTCAGCCCTGCATCGGCATCATAGCCACCAACTTCCCAGTCGCCGCTCGGATTAACGTGAATGCGAATCTTCTCATCAAGCTCATAATCAGCCAACCATACGTCGACAGCTTGGCGTAACTTTGAACTTGGGGCGTGCTGAAAACTTGCCACTACCCCAGTGATCTTTTGCCCATGGAGCGTAATCTGTGTCTTGCCGTCAAACGGCCAAATAGCATACAGATACTGGTTCAGTGAGCGCGACAAGACGACCTCACGGGGCAATAATTCGGCCGTTTCGTTTGTGGCGTAGCCAGTGATAATACCCTGGTCACCCGCTCCGCCAGCATCAACACCCGCCGCGATTTCTGCACTCTGTGGCGCAATATTATTGATTAGCTCAATATCACCGGCAAGCTGCTGTACGATTTTCGCAATATCAACATCTACTGCGCGCGAAGTGACCTCTCCGGTGATAAATAACTTTCCGTGACCGCCCGCCACATCGACTGCAACCCGAGCGAATGGATCTTCTGCAAGATGCGCGTCCAAGATTGCATCAGAGATTTGATCAGCAATCTTATCTGGGTGTTTTGGCGATACGCTCTCGGCGGTTCGATAATTGATTTGTACAGACATGAAAAACTCCTCTCTATCTGCCCCGAAAGACAATCAAGAAAGGAGTGTTTCTTTTACATAAAAGACGTACTCGTATATCTCTCCTGATGTCATCAGGCTGGATTTGGCACCTTGTATTTCTACAGGTTGCCGGCGAGTCAGCGGGCCAGTCCCTCGTCGCGCTCTTGATATTTAGTTTGTTACTCTTTTAGTGTACCACACCTAGCAACGAAGGTAATCAGCGAATGTATCACTTGACCACACTACCGACTAATCATATAGTTACTCACACATGGACTTGCCTTCACTTCAGAACCACATCATTTCTCGTCTAAAAAACGCTGATTCGTTACGATACAGTGAGATGAAGCCAGATGATACTCCGAATGACCTTTACAACTACCACCTAAAGTCCCTTCTCCAAAAAAAGCTAGTCGAAAAAACAGACTCCGGCTACCGACTCACCAGTGAAGGCCAACGCCATGTGGCGGATGTTTATCATACAAGCGACCAGGCTAACCGCCTATTCAAAATAAACGTCATTACAATTGTCTCTCGCCAAACAGACAATGGAATCGAAATCCTAAGCCAAGTACGCAACAGCCAGCCGTCTTTTGGCAAGGTTGGCGTCATGGGCGGAACGATCGTTAAAGGCGAACCTCTCCTTGAGGCCGCAACACGCAAACTCCAGGAAGAAACAGGGCTTACCGCCACCTTCCGTCTCGTTGGTCACGAACGAAGGATCATGTACAAAAATGGCCAACTCTTCTCCGATGTCCTCTTCCCCATCTGCTACGCAGACACGCACGCCGGCACGTTATCCGATACAGACTATGGGCACAACTTCTGGGCACCTATAGCCGATGCAATCTTGAACGAAAGCGACCCCCACGACTCAATCGCAAGCATCACGACTGTTCTCGACGCTGTTCAGACAAAGAAAATCACATCCCTACCGCTTTACTACGTTGTGTCAACTCAATAAAGATTATAATACAATATTTCTCTTATATTTTAAGTGAGCAATCGCTCACTTTTTTAT
>CAMPKW010000006.1 GCA_946887425.1 uncultured Candidatus Saccharibacteria bacterium
TTGCTGCTAATTTCAGCCGGCACAATGATATAGTACATCGCGAGCGTATGCTTAACAATCGGTAGACTAACTTCTTCAACTACATGTCCGGCACTGCGCAGTTTCTCAACATATGCCTCAACGCGAGCTCGCACCTCAGTGTCAACATCGTCACTCATAAACTCTTTGATCAGACCGATCTTCTGAGCTGGCTTTGGCGCATCAAGTGGCGTGAAATAGTCTGGCAATGTCGTCATGTCTCGTTCATCCTTGCCTGACATAATCTCCATGATAAGTGCTGCGTCGTCGGTACTATGCGCAAAACAACCAATTGTGTCCGTGCTACTAGCCATAGCCACAACCCCATAACGACTCACTGTGCCATATGTTGGCTTAACTCCAACGACGCCGTTAAAGCTGGCTGGCTGACGAATCGAACCACCAGTATCAGTTCCAAGCGCAAACGAAACAACGTCAAGCGCCGTCACCACCGCAGAACCACCACTACTACCACCGGCAACCTTTGTTGCATCCGCAGCGTTGAGCGTCGGACCAAAGGCAGAGTTTTCTGTGCTACCGCCATGCGCAAATGCGTCAAGGTTGGCTTTGCCAATGCAAATCGCACCCTCGGCTTCGAGTTTTTCCACTGCAGTTGCCTGAAGCGGCGCATGAAAGTTCTCAAGCATCTTACTTGCGGCCGTTGTCGGTGCGCCAAATGCCAAAAAATTATCCTTTACGACAAATGGAACGCCCGCAAGTCGACCAGCCACCTCGCCTCTATCAACCGCATCGGCACGCTCAAGTGCACGCTCGGGCGTTAAGCTCAAAAGAGCATGGTAATGACTTGTTGAAGCTGCTTTTTCAAGCGCCATTTCAACGCGGCGACGAGCAGTAATATCTTGTTTGAGTAAATCAGAAATGGTCATAATTATAGTACTTTCGGAACCTTTACTTGGTGTGCGTAACTCTCAGGCGATAATTCAAGCAACTGCTCTCGGGATACGCCGTAGTCGATAACCGTGTCATCGCGTCCTACGTTGTGCAAATCCGTTACCTGGTATGTCGGCTCAACGCCTTCTGTATTTAGCTCCGCCAACTGCTCGACGTACCCCAAGATATTACCAAGGTCCGTCTGCAAGGCGTCAATTTCATTATCATCTAGCTGCAAGCTACTTAATTGTGCAAGATGCTGCACATCGTCGCGAGAAATATTTGTCATACCCTCCATTATATCCTACCCCTGCAAGATTGGCACGCCCAAGTGAGTGGTCGAAATAAAAAGCACCCAATACAGGGTGCTTTTTGAGAATTCATACATTTATCGACGATCGATAAATGTATGCGCGTGGCCACGAGCTCCACCGCGACCTGTTCGGCCGATACGGTGAGTGTAATCTTCGTAGGTTTGCGGGGTATCAAAGTTGATCACGTGTGATACGTTCGGGATATCAAGTCCACGAGCGGCAACATCGGTCGCAACCAATACTTTCACACGGTTGTCCTTAAATTGCTTTAAAGCACGCTGGCGTTGTGACTGGTTTTTATTACCGTGAATAGCCGCAGATGGAATACCCACATTATCAAGGTGGTCAGACAAGCGCTGTACGCCGAACTTCGTTTCACCGAAGATAAGTACCTTGTCATAGGCTTCCTGCTTCAAGAGATCTTCAAGTAGTTCAACTTTATGGTTCTTATCACGAGCTTCGATAACGTCCTGCTCAACATGCTCGCTCGTTTCAGATGTACGAACTGACACAGTTTCAGGATCTTTCAAGAATGTGTTGACAAGTGCCTGGATTTCAGGTGTGATTGTTGCGCTAAAGAACAATGTCTGACGTTCAGCTGGCATTTCATTCACAATAGCGCGAATGTCTGGCAAGAATCCCATATCAAGCATGCGGTCAGCTTCGTCAAGAACGAGCGTCGTCATATTCTTAAGCTGAAGTACGCGACGCTGCATAAGATCTTTCAGACGACCTGGCGTACCAATCACGACATGCGGGCGACGCTTAAGGTCACGGATCTGACGATCAATATTCACACCACCAACAATAAGAGTTGAGTAGAGATTCATACCGCGCGAGAAGTCACGGAACTGCTCGTCAATTTGCTGAGCAAGCTCACGTGTCGGTGCGACGATAAGCACACTTGGGCGAAGCGTAATACCGCTTTGACGCTCAATAATCGGAAGGAGGAAGGCAGCTGTCTTGCCTGTGCCCGTATTTGCAAGTCCAATAACATCCTTACCGTCAATAATATGTGGGATTGCCTGGTCTTGAATAGCACTTGGCGTTACATAACCCTTAGTGGCAATGTTGTGGTGAAGCTGTGAGCCAAATGGGAAGTCTGCAAACGTATGAGTTGACTCATACGGAATCTCGTCAGCCTTTGCAATTGCTTTGTTGATAAATTTAGAAGGATGAATATACTTCTTTGCTGGACCGCGGTTTCCACCACGTCCACCACTACGATTACCACCTGGGCGACCACCGCCGAAGCTGCGTCCACCACCCTGTGGGCGTCCTTGATTAGGGCGACCGCCCCGTCCTTGTTGAAATGCCATAGAAAATAACCCTTTCGTTATTCAGATTTAATAGCTGTTGCAGTCTGGCAATACTCTCACAAGAGAGATTGGAGAACAGCGAGAGGATATTTCGGTGGCCGCGTGAGTCACGCTAGTCTTTGAAAGAGGCTCGACATTCATCGAATGCAATACTATTTATACTAGCACAACTGGCCATATTTTGCAATCGAGACCAGCATCTTACCCCTGCATATTTACATTTTTGCTTTAATATCTGCTATCATATCGCGCAGCTCAGCGGCTTTTTCAAACTCTAAATTCGCACTTGCAAGTTCCATCTGGCCCGATAGGTCTTTGATAAGCGACGCATATTCGTCTTTCGGAATTTTCTTGAGGTCAAGCTTCTTTGGCTTGCCCTTTTCTTTATCGGGAATAATTGCACGAAGCCCTTCATCAATCTCTTTCGCAATACTCGTAGGCGTCATGCCGTGCTCGGTATTATAAGCCTCTTGAATACTGCGACGACGATTCGTTTCATCAATTGCGGCGCGCATTGAACGTGTTATGTTGTCGGCATACATATACACCGTTCCCTCTTGGTGTCGAGCAGCACGACCGATCGTCTGAATAAGCGCGCTCTCTGAACGCAGGAAGCCTTCTTTGTCGGCGTCCATTATCGCCACCATACTCACTTCCGGAAGATCAAGCCCTTCACGAAGTAGATTAATACCCACAAGTACGTCGTACACCCCCAGTCGAAGGTCCTTTAAGATATCTCCGCGCTCAAGCGTATCAACTTCACTGTGAATGTAAGCGGTTTTAATACCAATTTCAAGCAAGTACGTACTCAAGTCTTCGGCCATACGCTTAGTGAGTGTTGTTACTAGTACGCGCTGGCTTTTAGCTGTTCGCGACCGAATCTCACTAATCAAATCATCAATTTGCCCCTCGGTTGGACGAATAATAATATTTGGATCAAGCAGTCCGGTTGGGCGGATGACCTGCTGCGCCGGCTCAGGACTACGAGAGAGCTCATATTCGCTCGGTGTGGCGGAAACATAAATCGCCTTATTAACATGGCGATCGAATTCAGCAAAGGTAAGCGGACGGTTGTCGAGAGCTGAAGGCAAGCGAAAGCCGTGCTCAACAAGCACTTCTTTTCGAGCTCGGTCGCCATTATACATACCCCGCACCTGCGGAAGTGTCATATGACTCTCGTCAACTAGTAACAAAAAGTCATCCGGGAAATAGTCCATCAGTGTCGCCGGCTGCTCTCCCGGCTCGCGATTTGTCAGGTACCGGCTGTAATTTTCGATCCCTTTTACGAAGCCTGTCTCTTCGAGCATCTCCAAGTCATACTTCGTTCGCTGTGATAAACGTTGCGCTTCAAGCAGCTTGTCATGTGACTCGAACCAGGCTACTCGCTCTTCAAACTCTTTCTTAATATTGATAATAGCCCGTTCGACTTTTTGCTTCGGTGTTACGTAGTGGCTACTTGGAAAAATAGTAATTTCAGCTGGTTCACCTAATATTTCACCCGTCAATGGGTCGATGCGAGTAATGCGGTCCACTTCATCACCAAAAAACTCAACCCGATATGCCACATCGCTACCAGCTGGAAAAACGTCTATCACATCGCCTTTTACACGAAAAGTACCACGGTGAAAATCAATGTCGTTGCGCTGGTACTGAATATCTGTCAAAAGACGTACAAACTTATCCTGTTGCCGTTTTTCATTTCGCCTCACTGTAATCGACATCTCCGAGTAGTCGTCCGGGGAGCCAATACCGTAAATACAGCTCACACTGGCCACGATAATCGTATCGCGGCGAGTTAAAAGAGCTGAGGTAGCAGCGTGACGTAGACGGTCAATCTCATCATTGATCTTACTGTCCTTTTCGATATAGGTATCACTACTAGCCATATACGCCTCAGGCTGATAGTAGTCAAAGTAACTCACAAAATAATGCACTTCGTTTTCTGGGAAGAATGCCTTAAATTCACTGAATAGCTGCGCTGCTAGCGTTTTATTGTGCGCCAAAACCAATGTCGGCACCTGTTGATTCTGAATAATATTAGCCATGGTAAATGTCTTACCACTACCCGTCACGCCAAGAAGCGTTTGCTCGCGTTCGCCTTTTTCCAACCCGTCAATAAGCTGGGCGATCGCACGCGGCTGATCACCTGTTGGCTGATATTTAGTTTGGAGACGAAATTGCTGACTCATCTCTTTTAGTATACTACGATCCGCGCTTAGCCGCGGCCAGCACGCGCTGGACTGACTTGACTGTCAGTGCCATCGTGGACAAAACCGGCGTACTTAGCATCAAGCGCAAGGATAACGGCCGCAACCAAGCGATCAGGATCAGTATCAAAAATGATATCCTTTGCTCCAGGCGCCTCAATATTCTTAAGTAGGGTTGGTACGTAATCGGCTAGACCGCCACTCCCGAGCAGTACGCCACACACCTTTCGGCTTTCGAGCGCCGTCGATAGTTCATGTAGACTACCCATGCGGCCACCGACCGTAATAATAGCGTCACTACTGCGCACCAAGTGAACATCGCGACCAACATATTCCATGCCGGTAAAATTGATATAATCAAACTCTTTAGTCGGCAGCTTGTAGGTTGACACATGCTCACGGAATGAGCTGGCTGGCGAGAAGCCTACCGACACCCCTCTACGATCCTTGACGCTAAACGCACCCATGGCTGCGTAGTGCGGCAGACCAACCGTCGCGCCAGTAGTAAGGGTTTTTCCCTGCTCGGCAATCGCTCGTCCCAGGTCATAGGCCAATTGATGTGATGCCGTTACAGTGTCGCCACTGGCTGCACCCGATACACAAATTTGATATCTCATGTTAGTTTAACTCCTCTGGATGATAGTATTCTGGCGCAGTTTGCAAATACTGATTAATGTCTGAAAGTTTTAGTAGTCCGGCTTGGGCGCCAAGTTTCTGGACGACGCTCATGCTATTGATAGGTGCCCATGTGAGCGCGGTCTCGATAGATTCACCACGCGCCAGCGCTGCAACGATCGTTGAAGCGAACGCATCTCCCGCCCCCGTTCGGTCGAGTGGGGGTGCGGGATCGGGATAGTTTGGTATCGAGACAAGCTTGTCGTCATATGATGCAAATGAGCCGTTCGGACCGTCAGTAATTACGACGATCTTTGGACCCAGTGCATGAAGCGCACTGGCAAGCTGCTTAAGTGAATCGTATGACTCACCCGTTACGTCAACTGCTTCTTCTCGGTTCATCACGACAATATGGCTGCGAGCATATACTTTAGCGAGCTTCTCGACACCCCACTTGAAATGGAAAGTCCCAGGCTGAAAGGCGAGCTTCGTATCCGGATGGGCTTCGAGATAGGTCAGCATATCCTCATGCAGCTGCCATGAGGCCTCGCTAAGCAATGAAAGGTAGATCCAATCAGGGGTCTTCTCGGGAGCAACCCATACGTAGTCGTACTCTTCATTCTTGACTAGGATTGTACGGTCAGCCCCATAACGAAGTACATAATAATAGTTCGATTTCATGTTTTCATGTGCCACCATCGTACTCGTATCAACACCCTCTTGATGAAGATACTTAAGCGAGTCCTTACCTGGCTGATCATTACCGAGAAATGCCATCAGACCGGCGTTAAGCCCAAGTCGACTAAACGAAACAGCCGCATTTGGCGAAGGACCAACTGCCTGAACAATCTCTACACTATCGTATGGTGGCTTTGACCCAAATGGCAAGCTGAGACGCTTGCTACCGTCTGGGTCAGTGTCAATACGGGCTTCATCCTCGCGCAATTTAATAAAGGCATCGGTGAAAATATCGCCTATTGCCAGAATATACGGGGTTTTACTATCAGTTTCTACTACTGCCGTGTCGCGACTTGGCGCAGCGTACCATTGATCACTTTCAGGCAGCAACCCGGCAGCATCCGCAATTTGACGAGCAGTGACATCATTTGTACGAACATGATCCATATAGCGCTGTACGATTTCACCACGAAGACTACGCTGACCATGACTCATCATGCGTTGATCGAATGGAAGCTGGTGATGCGCATTTTCAATAACATCTACAAGATTGAATGAAACAGTTTGGTTACCGATGGACAACAAGACGTAGTCGGCACCCAAAAGATACTCCTCAATCTTATATCGGCGAAGGCTGGCGTTTAGCGCTTGGTAAAGTTCATGCGCCGTCGTATCGGCCGGATTGAGCCCAAGTTCGCGAATAATGTCGTGTGCCTTATGCGTAATATCGGCAATGAGACGCGTATCGACACCACTGTGACCGGTTGCTTTTTCAAGCTGATGAATCCCGACCGTGAATAACGGCTCAGGTGCATTTAAAATTTTTTGTAAAAATCGTCCCATACTTACCCCTCTATCATCTTCTCGCTTAGCGGCATATCGTGAAGTTTGACGCCGGCATGTAAAATACCTGTTTTGGCACCTATTCTCGTGACAACAGATGTCGAGTTGGCACTCGCAAACACAATCGAATCCTTTAGTGACTTTCCCTGAGCCCATTGGCTCAAGAACCCAGAACCAAACGCATCACCGGCGCCGGTTCGATCGGTCACACGAACATCTTCATACATTCCCGCTCGAACAATCGACTTTCCATCTGACGCAATGACGCCATTCGGGCCATCGCTCACAATAGCGACAGGTACGAAGTGTAACGCATGGCGAACAAGCTCTTCGAGTTCACTTCCTTCGACGAGAATCTGCATCTCCTCGCGGTTAACCGACAGCACGTCAACATCTTCAAGCAGCGCACGTAATTTTTCTGGTTGAGATAACTCACCCTTGCCCGGGTTAAACATAATTTTTATACCAAGCTTCTTAGCCTGCGTAAAGATCTTATGAAGTGCATCCATACTTCCAGCCATGCTTGATACGTACACCCAATCAATATCGCTTTCAGAAAGATCAAAATTCTTTGCATCATAATGCGTCGATGCGCCGCGATATGTCAAAATGGTTCGCTCGCCGCTCGGCGCAAGCAATAACACAGAATAACCGGTGTTGTATTTACTCGAGTAGCTAATATGCGTCGTATCGACACCTTCATTGTCCAGATCGGTCAGAACCGCTTGCCCGGCTGGATCGTGACCAACCGTACCCATGAATTGACTATGCAGTCCTTGGCGAGCAAACGTCACTGCTGCGTTCGTCGCTCCACCGCCTGTACTAAATTCGATGTTATTGACATCCGCCTTAGCGCCAAGCTCCAACCTCATGAACTGCTCGTGAACAGACCGGTCACTTACCGGCGTAAATTCGTCACTATGACTCAAGAATACATCTTGAACCGCAGCGCCAATTGCGAGCATACGAGGGACTGTCGCCACTATACCACCGCCTTTCCCGCGCTTCCAAAGGCATTAATCTTTTCTTCTACCACCACTTGCACAGCTTGATACACTTCGGGCATAAGCTTCACAACGGCATACTCTTCAGGATGCTCACGAAGAACCTTTTCGAGCGTATCGCGAAATGCAATTCGCATATCACTATTGATATTGATCTTACTGACACCAATCTTTGCTGCCTCTTCGAAATAGTGTAGCGGGGTTCCGCTTCCTCCATGAAGACTAATCTGACAGCCAATCGCGTTGCGAACATGAGCAAGCAATTCTAGGTCGAGTTCTTTTGGTACTGGGTATTTACCGTGGAGGTTGCCGACAGCAGCGGCAAACGTGTCAATACCAGTAGCTTCAACAAAACGCTGCGCACCCTCTGGTGTCGTAAACGTCTTCTTAATCTCTTCGTAGTCGATCGCTTCCTTGTGAAGGTTCGATGAGCCGCCGAAATAATGCGGCTCGCTCTCAACAAGCGCACCAGTAAAGGCTGCGTAGTTGACCACCTCTTTCGTCTTAGCAACAATTTCCTCTTCGCTAGCATCGTGATTCGCTTGTGAAATATCAATATGGATAAATTCGAAACCAGCGTCGATTGCACGCTTACAATCTTCGACGCTTGGACTGTGATCAAGGTTGATGTACATCTCAATGCCATATTCAGCTTTGTAGTTATCGACCATGTCACGAATATTCTCAAGTCCGAGTGCTTTCACCTCTCCATCGCTCACCTCAACAAGCACTGGCGCCTGGAGCTTTTGAGCGGCACGGCAAATCGCAATCAACGTTTCCTGGTTGTCGATATTAAAGGCACCAACAGCAAAACCTTGGCTGCGGCTGCGCTGCATTAAATGTCGTGCTCGTACAGTATTATTGCGTATTTCTTTGATTGTCAGTCCCATAATTTTCTCCTAAAATCCTTGATGGTAGCGTGGTGTATTATCACAAAAATGCTTCACTTGCACTGCAATCGATGCAGCGTCAAGTCCAAAGTGCGTCATTAGCTCAGCCGGGGCACCGCTTTCACCAAAACGATCATTCATACCCACCCTATACAGGGGTGTTGGCAACTTTTCACCGAGTAGCTCGGCGATTGCTCCACCAAAACCACCCGCGACTTGCGCCTCTTCGGCCGTAAGTACACGACCGGTTTTACGAACACTCGCAAGAATCGTCTCCTCATCAAGCGGCTTGATCGTTGGCACATGCACCACTTCAGCATGAATACCCTGGTGCTCAAGCTGCTTCGCGGCAATCAGCAATTGTACCGTCAGGGCACCCGTCCCAAGCAAACTAACATCTTTACCTTCACGAAGTACATACGCCCTGCCAATCTCAAATGGCGACTCCTGGGTACTAAACACTGGTGTCTTCTCCCGAGCAAGGCGCAAGTAACTTGGCTTGCCGTTTTCGGCAATTGCACGTGTCGCCTTCTCAGCCTCAATGCTATCACCAGGTACGACAACTACCATATTTGGCAGAACACGCATCAGGGCAATATCTTCTAGCATTTGATGTGTTGCTCCGTCAGGACCGACACTCACGCCCGCATGCGAGCCGATCACTTTAACGGGCATATCGTTGAGTGCGATTGTCGTACGAATCTGCTCCCAGTTACGACCAGGGCTGAATGCCGCATAACTGCTCGTAAATGGAATTTTATTCGCCCGAGCGAGTCCGCTCGCTACAGTCACAAGATTCTGCTCAGCAACCCCAACCTCGATAAAACGATGCGGAAATGCGTCTTTGAAAAGATGCATCTGAGTACTCTCTGTCAGATCTGCACATAGCGCAACGATCTTTTCATTTGCCTCACCGGCAGCTTTCAGTCCGCGGCCAAAACCGGCACGAATCGGCTCAAGTACAGCATCCTCGCCATATAGTCGATCATCAATTGAAAAATGCATTATGCCAAATCTCCTGAGGTAATTTTTCCATCAAGCGTGCGAAGCTTCATGAGCGCGTCCTTAGCCTGTTCATGATTCGGTGGCATGCCATGCCACTTGTAATCGTACTCCATAAAATCCACACCCTTTCCAGGGATAGTATGCGCAATAATCACACTTGGGCGATTTGTGATCGCACGTGCCATACTGGCGGCGTCAATGATGCTTTCCATATTGTGCCCGTCAATCTCCTGAACGTGCCAGCCAAATGACTCCCATTTACCACGAAGATCCTCGAGCGGCATTACGTCGTCGGTTGACCCATCGATTTGAATGTTATTGCGATCAATATAGACAATCAGTTGACTGAGTTTGTACTTGCCAGCAAACATGGCCGCTTCCCAGATATTACCTTCATCTAACTCACCGTCGCCAGTAACTGCATACACCCAGCGATGCTTGGCATTGTCGAGATACTGCAGGCTATAAGCGTAGCCCGCCGCCTGGCTCAACCCACTACCCAGTGGGCCACTGGTATTTTCAAGTCCCGGCAGCTTCGTACGCTCAGGGTGTCCCTGTAAGCGACTACCAAGCTTACGGAGCGTTTGTAGCTCGTCGACATCAAAGTAACCCCGCTCAGCCATTGTTGCATATTGCACAGGTACGGTATGTCCGTTACTAAGAAAAAAGACATCCCGCTGATCCCATTCGGGCTTCAGTGGATCGACATTCATAATATTAAAGTAAAGCGCCGTTAAGATATCGGCCAAACCTAGCGGCCCAGCACTATGACCGCTTCCTGCCTCTTCAAGCATGCGAACAATATCCTTACGGACATCATTGGCTTTCTGCTCAAGCTGTGTCACTGTTAGTTGCCCACTCACGACTAAAGAATCCCTCGCTTATTTATCTCTTGCACTAGTGTAGCATAAGCAGCTTGGGGATCGGCAGCTTTCTGAATGGCCGAACCAGCATTAAGTACGTCGACACCGCCCTGCGTAAGGTTGTATGCATTATCGAGGGCGACACCACCATCCCAGCCAATTTCAACGCCATTATTGATATTCTTAATCAATCGAACCTTCTCAAGCTGCATCAAACTGGCACGACCACCAAAGTGACCCATATCACCGCTAAAGATCATGACATGATCAGCAGCCTCAATAAGTCCCGCAACCGACTCGGGAACTGTCGAGCGTTGCAAAGCAATTCCGGCTTTAATACCTAGCTGCTTAATGCGCGTCATGATCTGCACCAAATCACCCTCAGCTTCAGCATGAAAGATAATCATGTGCGGCTTAAGGCTCGTGAGCGTCTCTACATAGTCAGCTGGGCGAGCTACCATTGCATGTATATCGACCGTCCAATTCTCAGGCCACCAAATTTGTGCAGGGCCAATCGTAAAGCTAGGCGCAAACTCCCCATCGGTAATATCAATATGGACACGCTCAGCAAAACTGTGAATATGCTCTACTTGAGCCTTGTAGTCATCGGTAGTCTCCGCAAGAAGAGTTGGAACAATTGCACTCATACCTACAGCTCATCAATCTGCGCATTGCGTCGTACATAGCGAGGCGCTCCGGCAAATGGCGTATTGAGCCACGTCTCGATAATACCCTTCCAGGCAGCCTCATTATCGTCAAGCACACGCGCTGGCAAGCAAAGTACATTACTGTCGTTATCGTTGCGAGTCATTTTTGCCTCATGAGCATCCCAAATGACACTGGCGCGAATACCACGGAAACGGTTTGCAGCCATCGCCATCCCCTGACCACCACCGCAAAGTAAAATTGCGCGCGGGTCGTTGTCGTCATCGCCAATCACTTTCAGCGCTGCCGTATGCGCAAATTCAGGAAAGTCATCCGATGGATCCAGAGTGCGGCCACTCACGTCCTCGACGTCATAATTATGTTTTGCTAAGTAGGCGAACACTTTTTCTTTTAAATGAAAGCCGGCATGATCAGAGCCCAAGTAAATCTTCATAATTTAAGTATAAGCATTTTCATCTTAAAACAAAAGTACTCTTGGCTATTTCACCAAGAGTACTCCACGGATTAATTTTGTAGCGCGCGACCAGCGTCAGCCACAAGCTCAACTAGGCGGTTACTATAGCCCCATTCATTGTCATACCAAGCGACAACTTTAATGAGATTTCCCCCAACAACATTCGTAAGTTTCAAATCAACGATCGCGCTATGACTGTTTCCTTTAAAATCACTACTCACGAGTTCTTCTTCAGTCACATCAAGGATGCCTTGATAAAATGGCAACTTAGCAGATTCTATAAATGCATTGTTGATATCCTCAATCGTCACATTGCGCTTAAGCACCACAGCAAAATCACTCATACTAACGACCGGCGTTGGAACGCGCACGCTCAAACCGCCAAATACACCCTCGAGTGCAGGAAGCGCTTTCGCTGCCGCAATGCTCGCACCAGTTGTCGTAGGTACGATATTCTCAGCAGCCGCACGTGCCTCGCGGAGATCTTTAGCCGGTGCATCCTGCAGCTTCTGACTCGCCGTATAACTATGAATTGTCGTCATGAGTGCTTTCTCGATGCCGAAATGACTCTCGAGCACTGCCATCACCGGAGTAATACAGTTTGTCGTACAACTAGCATTGCTGATCACATCGGTTGAATTTTCGATCTTATCTTCGTTAACACCAAGAACGATCGTATCCGCGCCATCACCCTTGGCAGGTGCCGAGATTACCACTTTTTTCGCTCCACCGCCATCGATATGCGCGCGCGCCAGTGCCGGATCAACAAAAAAGCCCGTACTTTCAATCACTACATCAACATTGTATTGGCCCCATGGCAACTGTGATGGATCTTTTTCAGCAAGGACAGCAATATGCTGACCGTTGACGATGATTCCTGTGTCATCATGCCCCACATCATGCTGATAGGTGCCATACGACGAATCATGCTTCAGTAAATGTGCAAGGGTTTTTGTATCAGTAAGGTCATTGATCGCAACAACTTTTACGTCACTACGTTCAAATGCAATCTTAAACGCATTTCGGCCAATACGGCCAAATCCGTTAATTGCAATGTTCACTTGGCTCATGAGATTCCCACTCCTTTTTCAGTAAGCTTTAGCATTTCTGGCTTAAGTATATACTGTTTTGTCCATCTCTGTAAAACATTGACATATTTGTATTATTTTGGTATAATATTTAAGTTAGTTTCTCCCCGAGTAAGGAAGTACTATGGCACCGTCAGCATTGAAGTCCGCCGTCATTGTCGAGATTAACGACGAAAGCGCATTGACCCGTACTGCCGTTGAAATGGCGGCGCGGGCTATCGACTCCCTTGTCCAAGACAGCCCCAAGCTGGATGAAGCGAGAGAGTTCAAGATCGAGATAGGTGTGAACGGCACGGCACGCCCGGCATTCCTGGAACAAGCCACCCTCCACAAGGGCGGCACCATAACTGCCGAGGCAAGAGTCGTCGTCTTCACATCGACCATCGAGGGCACGCTGTACCTCATCGACCTGAGCTATTCAGAGCAGAGGTGGAGCGCAAAGCTCAACAAGGCCATGGCTATCTCCAACGACTAACACATTGTGCGGGCGCCCACCAGCGGCGCCCGCACCCCACCCACCTTCTCTGGTGGTTTTTTTATTATCTTATCTACCCTATACTAGTAACTAAGATGACTAAGAGTGAGCTTTTGGATTACGCCCAGCCGCACTACGAGGAGAATGAACTGCTCGAGCTCGAGCATGCCATCGATTTTGCCTCGGATGCTCACATCGACCAAACGAGAAAAAGTGGCGAGCCATACATCATTCACCCACTTCATGTCGCTCACACATTGATCGAATGGGGTATGGACATCGATACTATCCTCGCAGGCGTCCTGCACGACACGGTCGAGGACACAACTGCGACCCTTAGTGAAATTGAGAATTTATTTGGGCGTGATGTCGCCTTCTTAGTTGATGGTGTCACGAAAGTATCTCAGGCTCGTGCCGGTATGCGCGACCTCTCCAGCTACCTACCGCAAACAAAAGACAACCTATCAAAGCTCCTTATCGCCGTTGGTCAAGACGTGCGCGTTATTATCATCAAGCTCGCCGACCGCCTCCACAACCTCTCTACTCTACAGCACATGAAGCCAGAAAAGCAGATCAAGATCGCTCGCGAGAGCCTTGAAGTGTTTGCACCCATGGCCGATCGCCTCGGTATGGGCCGTGTACGCATGCAGATTGAGGAGCTAGCTTTTAGTTACCTCGACCCAAAAGAATTCCAACGCCTGCAACATCTAATGCAAAAACGACTCGGCAAAAGCACCCGCAAGCTTGGTATTGTACGCCACGAGGTGGAGTCAGAACTCAAGAAACAAGGTATTAAGTTCGAAGTTAACGGTCGCGTCAAGAGTATTTACAGCCTCCACAAAAAGCTCTCAAAGGTCGGTGGCAACATTGACGACATCTACGACCTTATGGCACTTCGCGTTATTGTCGAAAACAAAGAAGACTGCTACCGTGCACTCGGCATTTTGCACAGCATGTACCAACCGATGATTTCACGCATCAAAGATTACATCGCGATCCCAAAGCCCAATGGCTATCAAAGCCTTCATACCACAGTTATCACTCCCAATAAGCAAATCGTCGAATTTCAGATTCGTACTTTTGGTATGCACGACTACGCGGAGCGTGGACTTGCTGCCAGCTTCCATTATCACGAGCAAAAGTCGAGCAAAGACTACACCAAGCGAAAAGGCACGTCAGCAACACTTCCTGCGCAATTACAGTGGATCACTCAGCTGCAAGAAATTGCTTCACGCCTAAGGGACAATGAAGATATCTCCCAGGATCAGCTCAATATTGACCTATTCGGCAATCGTATATTTGTTTATTCGCCAAAAGGCGACCTCTACAATCTCCCCGAAGGTGCACTACCCCTCGATTTTGCCTACCTCGTTCATAGCGACATCGGCAAGCACGCCTATAGTTTCCGCGTCAATGGCAGCATTAATGCGTTTGATAAGCCGCTCCAAAACGGCGATGTCGTCGAAGTAGTGACACGTAAGCTGCCTCAGCCAAAACAAGCCTGGCTTGACCTTGTCACAACAACTCATGCGCGCAATAAGCTTCGAGCTCAACTCAAACAGCTCGGGCTCATAGAGGGCATTAGTAATGCAGCGGCCATCATCCGTGAAAAATCCATCCGAAAGAAAAAATAGCCAGCTCCCCGAGCTGGTTATTTTCTATTGCTTTAGTTTACCGCGATTATAGATTTAATCTCTTCATAAGCATCCATCACCACGGCAGCCACATTTGGAGATGCCGCAACAAAATTAAGTGTCGTATACGAATAGTCTTCGTCCTCAAACGAAATGATCTTACCGCCAGCCTCCTGGACAAGTAAGACACCGGGCACGTCATCATGCATCATTGATCCGCAGCGTAATTTCGTAACAGCTTGAATACTCCCCTGGGCCAATCTCGTGAATTCATAGCCGGATGCGCCAAGTGGCGCATACACTCCAATCTTATGATTGCCAAAGATATGATACAGATTTTTATAGGGAAATGAGCTTGCAAATACGATTGAATCATTCAACTCAGTATTCTTCACATAGACACGCTCACCATTTTTGAAAGCACCTTCGCCTTTTACTGCGGTAAACAGATCGTCCGTCGCAAACTGGTAGATGACACTGGCGACAGTCTCGCCGTCCACTACCAGTCCGGCCATATTAGTACAATACGGCAACCCATGCACGAAGCTTGACGTTCCATCAATAGGATCGATAATCCACGTTGCATCTTCGGTGCCGACGACATCATCAGTTTCTTCACCGTGAAAGCCGATTTCAGGGAAGTCCGCCAGTAACCGCTTCTTTATTGCATTTTCAACTTTTACATCCAACTCGGTCACCGGAGAACCATCGCCCTTAGAGTCGTGAACGATAGTGCCGTATGCGCCCATAAGCTCTTCGCGAAACCCCTTAAATACCTCTATGACTATTTGCTGAGATCGATAAATCGTTTCCCGTGATACTGACATGCACTCCCCCTTTATATCTAAAATATCACCCACGCGCACAGCGTAGCCCACTAGCATACCAAAATAAAAAACAGCCGTAAATACTCATGAGTATTACGACTGCTTAATTTCCTTTTCGATTAAAGAACTATCGCTGGCTCCAGCGCTCGATTGATTCGTGGATGATAGCCTTTGCCTCTTCAACATCTCCCCAGCCCTTCACGACAGTACTACCCGGCTTCTTCAGGTCTTTGTAGTGAGTAAAGTGGTGGGTAATCTGGTCAATCTTCTGCTTTGGAATATCAGCAAGTGAGTTGATTGCATTTCCGGTGCTGCGATCATCCGCAGGTACAACAACGACCTTATCGTCTACTTCATCATCATCGACAAATTTCATAACACCAATCACCTTAGCTTCAAGGAAGATACCGGTTGGTAGCGGTTGATCTGTAATGATAAGCGCGTCAAGCTCATCGCCGTCTTCGTCGAGCGTTTGCGGAATAAAGCCGTAGTTAGTTGGTTTTGCAAAAATTGCCGGCTCGACACGATCAAGCTGCATTACCGCAAGGTCACGGTTCCATTCAATTTTGTGTGAGCTGCCGGCTGGGATTTCAACAACAACGTTAATTACGCCGCCGTCAACATCTCCGGGCGTCAGGATTTGGTTAAAATCTGCCATATAAGTATTCTCCTTTGTTTACTCCATTTACTATAACAAATCTGTTATGATGAGAGCAACGATGTTAATAATTGGTCACCGCGGCGCTGCTGGAGTAGCGCCAGAAAACTCTCTTGAGGCATTACGAGCTGGCGTTGAAGCCGGTGCGGACATGCTCGAATTCGACATTCACCTCACGCACGACCGAGTGCCGGTGCTTATTCATGACAATAACCTTATGCGCACGCATAAGAAGCGCTCATTTATTCACTCGACCAGCCTCGCAGAGTTACGACAGGTCACTGCTGATACTGATAGTCCAATCATCACGCTTGAAGAAGTGCTCGATGAGTTCTTTGGTAAAGTCCTTCTCAATATCGAGATCAAGCAACGCGGCACAGCCAAAGAAATTATTGCCCTGCTTACTCGTAAATACGTAAAAAGGAAATCCGATTGGGATCTACTTGCTTTCTCGTCATTCCTTGCAGGTGAACTACGCGCCCTCCGCAAGCTGGCACCAGAAGCCAACTTATGGCTGCTTCACAACCGAAACCCGTTTATTTTTATCGCCTACGCACGGCTACTCCGACTTAACGGAGTAGGCTTCCATCGCCTGTACATCAACGATCTAGCGCTCGAAATTGCCAAGCAAGCAAAACTATTTACCTATGCGTACACCGTCAATCGTCCCGATGCTGCAGTACTTCTATCGCGAAGAGGACTCGACGGTGTCGTTACCGACTATCCAGACAGAATTCTAAAAAAAATACAGAAAAAAAGCGCTTAACCGCGCTTTTTTTCATCGAGATACTCACGTATACTCAGTGCTGCACTAGCGCCTTCGCCAACCGCGCTGGCAATCTGCATAGTTGCACCACTGCGTACGTCGCCACTCGCATACACACCCGGCATAGATGTCTGCAGATGGGCGTCGGTCTTAATAAGCCCTTGCTCGTCAAGCTCAATGCCAGTACCTACAAGAAATTCCGTATTTGGCTTCAAGCCAACAAACACAAAGACGCCATCAGTTTCAAACACGACCTGTTCGCCGTTCTTGGTCGCCCTTACACCAGTCACTTTGCCGTCAGTCGCAACAATCTCATCGGTTGTCGTACCTAGATGAACGGTAATCTTGCCTTCTTTCACTGCCTCGTCAAGATCATGCTGAAGCACTTCACTTGCCTTAATAGTACTTCGCACAAGTAGGTCAACATGCGTCGTGAAGCGCGTCAAGAAAAGAGCCTCCTGTAGTGCAGAGTTTCCTCCGCCAACAACAACAAGACGCTTATCACGATAAAAGGCGCCGTCACACGTAGCGCAGTAATGCACGCCACGTCCATAAAACTCAGCTTCACCTGGTGCGCCAATTTTATTGTAGTCGCTACCAGTTGCAATAAGAACGGTTTTGGCGCGAACCTCTTCGCCGTCGACAATCACCACTTTGTGGTCGCCTTCATCACGAATACCTGAAATCTCACCAAACTCTATCTGCGCACCAAATCGTTCCGCTTGTTTCTCTAATTGCCCAGCCAGCGTAAGTCCTTCGATTCCGTCAGGAAATCCAGGGTAGTTATCCACCTTATCGGTGATAGCAGCCATGCCGCCAATAACGCCCTTTTCGTAAAGAATAGTATCTATGTCTTCGCGTGTTGTATATATTGCGGCCGCAAGCGCACTTGGGCCAGCACCGATCATGACCGTGTCACGCATGTTAGTACTGCTGGGGTTGCTGCTGTTGTGCATATAGTTTCAATAGCTCCTCTGATGGGGTTGGTTGTGCAATTTTCTCAGGTGTTGGTATGACCATAATGACAAATTTAAGTGGCGTATTTGCAGGAATATCAGCGCCTTGCCCAGTTTCACCGTACGCTTTGTCGGCTGGAATAGTAAGCTCACGCACACCGCCAGCTTTCATACCATCAACACCCTCAGTCCATCCTGGAATGACGCCACCAGGAGTAACGGAAAATGGCGCCTTGAGCTTCGTGCCATCGATTGATCCGTCGAACACCTTCCCCGAAGGATTCCACCCAATGTAATACGCACTGAAACTTGAGTCTTTGGTGATCGCTTCACCCTCGCCGATCTTTAGATCTTCCTTCTTTAGCTCCTTGACATCAGCAGCTGCAAACGCAGATGGCCGTGTAGCATACTGATTAAAAGTATCGAAATACTTAGCAGAAAGCTCAGTCGCTTGCGCATCAACTTTTGCCTGGTACGCAGTCGATTCTTTGCTGTAATCGTCCATGAGCTGCTGGTAACGAGCCTGGTCGCTTGCCGCGTTTTTTGGTGCAAGCACCATCGCAATAAACCCGCCGAGCGTACCAATAGTAAGGGCTCCGGCAATCACCCATATGCCAATGCGTTGACTTTTTCGTGTCGCCATCTGAAATATAACTCCCTATTCGTGAATTCAGTAATTGTATATAGTATAGCATTTCTTGTGCATATCAAAAAATTGATAATACTCAAAAATATAGTATAATAATTTATAGTGTCATCCCAGACAAGCAACTTTAGGAGTGTCGTGTCAGACGAAACACCTTCACCATTCAACCCAGATCCATTTGACGAGATGGTAGACAAAGAGTCGAGGAGCAAGTTTCAAGAAGTTCAAAACACCGGCCACAACCCACCCACAGAACAGATACCCACTATCGAGACATCAGATGAAACCACCCTTTACGCAGAACGGCGTCATTTCAAAGCTTTCTTTAAGAAATTATGGTGGCCCAAGATGTTCGGCATTGGCGCTGTCCTGACAATCGCCTTTTGGACCCTCATAGTGATGTCGCAAAACGAGAGTCAAGTCATCGGCACAATCGGACTTGTCCTCGCAATGTACATCTGCTTCGTCTATCCTATAATGCGCACGCATTTTTGGTGGAGACGACGTATCATTGAAGTCTCGGTACGCAAAGGTCAAGCGATTATTACTCTATACGAACCACGTAGTCGTTTCTACGGCTTCAAGGGTGATGATGAAGGAGTCAACTTTCTCCTTAGCGGCAATGTGGCAATCATGCTCAACCAGAAAACGTGGGCCGAGCTTTACATATTCCGTAAAAGCGCTGGTGGCATGATAGACACAATCCTTGACCAAGACAAGGTACTCCATAACCTAATGGATATCTATCGACCCGACCTGCTCAAGCAGGCCATTGAGGATGCGATGGATATCGCGAGAGGAGTGTAACCGTCCCGCCCCGAGAGAGCCCCGTCGATGCACATGCATCCGGGTGTGCTCCTCGGGGCTCTTTCATATACACGCCCGTGTACTTAAACCGTCTCTTTAGCCGTATCAATCTGACGCGAAGGCGTAAAGTAATCGTCTTCCAGCACTCGCTGTGCACGCCAAACACCAAGAGACAGACCTATCGGCAAAATATCCGAGTACCCAACCAGGTCAGCCACACGACGAATGACCGAAGCAATCCATCCACTCAATCGTAGCTTGCGCCATTCAAATACCGCCCAGTTCTCACCAACCGGCACTACAACTGGCGGCATAACTGCCTTATATTCTCTGAGCGACTGCTTCGCTTTTGCTCGAGCGATGTTTGTAGCCACGAATAGCGCATCATGCAGTGCTGTTTGCGCAAGGCCAGTAAACTGCGTCGCCGCGTTGTCGCCAATGACATACACATCCTTCGCAGCAAGCATGTGATTATCAACTACAACACGTCCATTTGGAGCAAGCGTAAAATGTTCCTGATTGGCTTTATAAAACGGATGGTTAGCCACTCCAGAAGTCCAGATGACTGTATGACTCTTTATCGGCTTACCGTTTACAACAAGGTTGTCGGCCGTCGCCGATTGTACAGCTTTGCCAGTTTGCACATTGACACCCAGCTTCTTAAGTCGTGCCGTCACCTTAGCACTTGTCGCCTCGCTCATCTTCGGCAACACTCGCGGCGCCGCTTCAACAAGGTTAATATTAATACTCCGGTGCGAGACACCGTAATGTTTGCATAGCCGCTCCAGATACGAGCCCAGTGCAGCCGCAAGCTCAACGCCAGTTGGGCCAGCGCCCACAATCACATAGTGCTTATCGATGGAACCTTGTTCACTCAGCTGGCTGTACAAATGATGCTTCAGCTTCTTAATCTCAGCAGCCGACTTAATGCCATACGCATACGTATCAAGGCCCTCAATGCCAAAATATGTTGTCACTGCTCCAAGAGCCATAATGACCGTGTCGTACGAATATTCGACGCCAGCGACACCCATCAAAATACGCTTTTTAGGGTTTATCGCAGTGATTTCATCGAGTATGACGCGAATATTATCTTTTCCAGCAAAGATCTGACCGAGCGGCACCCACGATTGAGTATGACTGTGCCCGGTAGCAGTTCCGTAAAGCGCAGGATAATATTGAAAATCCGGCTTGTCGCTGATAAGCGTGATATTGTTCGTAGGATCTTTCGCAAGTTCAAGCGCCGCCTTTACACCACCAAAACCACCACCGACAATTGTTATATTCATCTGTACCCTTTTCTATTTGTTTATTTAATGTAAGATGCGTTAGCTTCTTTATGAACTAGTCTCACCTGTGCCGCGATAGTCATCGCCGACACGACAGTAAGATATGCCACACCCATCAGACAGGCTTCGATCATATGCGCTGGCGCACTAGCAACAAGATACATTCCACTACCGAGCGTCGCCGCCATCATGACATAACTCATCGCAAGACTCTTTCGTGATGGACGCACGAAAGTATAGCCGGCCAGAATAATGCTTGTAAGTGCAATCATAACGTGAAGTAAAATTATCATATTGCCAGTATACATGCTAGGGCAACAGTCCGCCAACAGCCAGCATAAAACACAGCAATAATAGAACAAACAATGAAAAAAGAAACATCTTAAGCGCCCACTTCTCGTCGGTCTCTACTTTGAATCCACGCATTCCTCTGGCGAGCCATACACCGCCAGCTACTGTCATGACGATTACGTAAGTGAGTCCCGTATACCCAGCGATTGTAAACAGACAATTTATGAGAATAAACAATATCACATACAAAACGATTTGAATCTTCGTTGCGCGCATGCCTTTTACAACTGGCAAGACGGGAATACCGGCGTTATCATAGTCGGCGCGCCGCCGCATCGCTATCGCGTAAAAATGCGGCATCTGCCACGCCACGAGCACGACAAATAACAATAGTGCCGCCATATCAAGCTGACTCGTCAACGCCGTGTAGCCTGCCACTGGCGGCAATCCACCAGCTATCGCTCCGACTAATGTGCCATGAACCGATGCGCGCTTCGCAATGCCATAGAGCACAATATACGAAACATACGCCAGTACGCCTAGTAAAGCAGTAAGCAGATTCGTATAAGCTAAAAGTACCCCAAACCCACACACCCCGAGCAGTGCTGCGTACACCAACACGCCCCGTATTGAAATTTTGCCAGTTACGGTTGCCCGCTTTTTCGTACGTGCCATTTTCATATCAATCCCACGGTCAATGTGATTGTTAAGCACACAGGCAGACGCAATCACCAACATCGTACCAATTACCACTCCGGCAAACGCCACCCACCTAAATTCATACACCTGGGCATATGCCAGCAAAAAGCCGGCAACGGTTACCATAGCATTACTATAGACAATGCCTGGCTTCGCAAGCTGGTAATAAAGACTGATTTTCTCCATTAAAAACCCTTGTCGCTCTGCTTAATCATGAACTCGTCCATCTGCTCCGGAGTCATATCCATGTTGTAGTTGAGGTTATACATAATCCATAAAGACCCGAGCACAATAATCACCAACACAAGCAGAGTAAAAAGAAAGACGGCCATGTTCCAGCGCGGCCGATGTTCATGACCAAGGTGAAGAAAGAACACTAACTGAACAACAAACTGAACGAGCGCTAGGCCAACAAGTGCATATACAGCAAGATCACGTTCGAACAGCTGCAGTTCAACTATCGCATAAGCTGCCAGCGTCAGAACTACAGCAAGGAGAAACCCTGCAACGTAGAGTCTGATCGCCGGTTTTATAGATTGTTGCGCCATGTTCTTTGCCATACTAAAGCACCCCCATAAGATAGACGATTGTGAAAATAAAAATCCAGATTACATCAAGGAAATGCCAAAACATACCGAACAAACCGAGTCGACGCCGCACCCCACTGGTCAGTCCCCGATGCGCAACCTGCCAGCCAATAACGATCAGCCACAATAGCCCGATGGCAATATGCGCACCGTGCGTACCGACAAGCGTAAAGAACGCCGACAAAAATGCACTCGTTTGCCAGGTATCTCCTTCTGCCACTAACTTGCCGAATTCAATCAGTTCCAGTGTCAAGAATGACACACCAAGCAATGCCACACCACTCAGGCCTGCAAGCACCCATCGACGGCGACCCTGACGGGCGGCCAGCATCGTCAATCCACAAACAAAACTACTTGTGAGCAAAATAAGTGTCTCAGCAAGTACAAAAGGCATATCAAAAATATCTTTTCCTGACACACCACCATAGGTGTTGTCCCGAAGGACGATATACGTCGCAAATAAACTTCCGAATAGCACGCAGTCAGTCATTAAATAGATCCAAAAGCCAAGTTTTGTCGTGCTTTCCTGAGATTCGCCTGCATGCATTACTGCTAATGAGTGACTCATGAATACTGCTCCTTCATCGTGTATGTTCTGTCAAGTTTTTCGAGCTCCCTAGCGGTCACTAAATATTCCGTATCGTCATTACTCGTGCGAACAATGATACATATAATTACACCCGCCAAACCGATGCCAGCAAGCCACCACATGTGCCAAATCAAGCCAAACCCAATCAAAAAAGCAAACATGGCGATGACCAGCCCAAGCGAACTGTTCTTTGGCAGGTAAATATCCTGATACGCCGGTTTCTCGATTCGTTCATGTCGGTGTAGCGCCTGTTTCTCTTCCCAGAATTGGTCACGGCTGTGAACGACGGGGGTAACAGCAAAATTGTAAAATGGTGCTGGCGATGGCACCGACCATTCAAGCGTCCGGCCATTCCATGGATCACCAGTCAGATCACGATTTTTCTTGCGCTGCACAATGCTCACGACCAGTTGTAATAGCTGCAGGCCAATGCCGACACTAATAATCACTACCCCAAACCCAGCAACGATAAATAGACCCTGCCATCCCGTTGAGGCATCGTAGTGATCCAATCGGCGCGTCGCACCCATTAGCCCGAGAATATATAGCGGCAAGAAAGCCACCAGGAAGCCGACCGTCCAACAGTAACTTGCATAGCGCCCGAGCCGCTCATTGAGCGTGAAGCCGAAGATTTTTGGAAACCAATACGTCAAACCAGCAAAATAGCCGAACACGACACCGCCGATAATGACATTGTGGAAATGTGCTACGAGAAACAGGCTATTGTGCACCTGGAAATCGATAGCCGGCACTGCCATCAAGACACCCGTCACGCCGCCAATAGTAAAGGTCATAACAAAGCTCAAAAACCACAACATTGGTGTCGAAAATTTAATACGTCCTCGGTACATCGTGAAGAGCCAGTTGAATACCTTCACCCCTGTAGGAATCGCAATGACCATTGTCATAATACCAAAGAAGGCGTTAACATTTGCCCCTGCTCCCATTGTAAAGAAATGGTGGAGCCAAACGACGAACGATAAAAACATAATGGCAAAAAGCGCCCAAACCATCGTCGTATACCCGAAAAGCCTTTTGCGAGCAAACGTAGCAACGATCTCTGAGAAGATACCGAAAGCTGGCAGAATAAGAATATAGACCTCCGGATGCCCCCACGCCCAAATAAGGTTAATGTACATCATTGGATTGCCACCAAAATCAGATGTAAAGAAGTGCATACCCATGAGTCGGTCGAGGCCGAGCATACCGAGTGTTGCTGTCAAAATTGGAAATGCAAAAATTATCAATACCGTCGTCACTAAAACACTCCAAGCAAATATCGGCATCTTCATGAGCGTCATACCTGGAGCTCGTTTTGTCAGAATCGTTACCAAGAAATTAATACCCGACAGTAAACTACCGACACCCGCAATTTGCAATGACCATATCCAATAATCAACACCAGGGCCAGGGCTATACGCCAGCTCTGTGAGCGGTGGATATCCTAGCCAGCCGCCCGAAGAAAAACCGCCAAGAAGTAACGATATGTTCACCAGAACCATGCCGACCACGAACAGCCAAACACTTACTGAGTTTAAAAACGGAAATGCAACATCACGCGCACCAATAATAAGTGGCAACACAAGGTTAATGAGCCCGAACATAAGACCCATCGCCACAAAGAAAATCATAATTGTGCCATGCGCCGAAAAAACCTGCTGGAAGGTATCGGAACTGACAATACCAGCATTATCACCGCTAGCAAGAGCTTGCTGGGCGCGGATCATAAGCGCATCAGCCACACCTCGTAGCAGCATGATAATCGCAACGATAATATATATGACGCCAATCTTTTTAGCATCGACTGTCGTGAGCCAGTTTTTCCAAAGCCATGTCCATTTTTTAAAATAAAACAACGCCGCTACAATACCAAGGCCACCGAGCACCATCCCAACAGCCCCTACTTGCGTAATAAGATCCTGTGGCAGCGCATCAAAACTAAGACGGCCCATCATATTCTCAATCAAATTCATTACACCCCCTCCATATGTGCGTGATCCATATGCATATCATGATCAGCTCCACGGCTGTCATCATTTTTTGCAGGAGGCATCATATACTTCATGATTATCTTATCATACAGATCAACATCCTGAAGGGTGTAGTATAGCGGCTCATCTTGCACACCAGGCGTCACTAGTGCTTTGTAGGTCGTTTCATCAAGCGCCGTGTCGAGACGTTTCGTCTGCCGTACCCACGCATCAAAGTCGGCTTGAGTGCGCGATTTTGCCATGAAATTCATATCCGCAAACCCAGTCCCGCTTATATTTGTTGATGAACCGCGATACTCACCTGTCCTGTCTGCAATAAGCCGCAGTTTTGTCGACATCCCACTCATGGCGTATACCTGGCTGCCGAGGCTGGGAATCCAAAAAGCATTCATTGGTGCGTCTGACGTAATCGTAAAGTTAATCGGCGTTTTCTCAGGAATGATAAGTTCATTCACGGTGGCAATTTGCTGATCAGGATAAATGAACAACCATTTCCACTGCAACGACACGACTTGAACATTGACTGGCGTCACCGACGACTCTAAGTCTTTGTATGGATCAAGTTCATGAGTTGATCGCCAGGTCACAACTCCAAGAATCACGATAATCACACACGGAATACCCCACCAAATTGCTTCAAGTAATCGGTTACCATCCCAGTTTGGTCGGTAGGCGGCTCGTTTGTTACTCTCGCGATATCTTAGCGAAAACACCGCCAGCATCACAAACACCGGGATTACCACCACTAAGCTTAGTAGTAGTGTGAACATAATAAGTTGATATTCTTTACGCGCTATCTCTCCCTGGGGATTAAGAACGTCAATATTCACTCCCTTTAGTAGCGCCATGACGCCAACAATAATGACACCGACAATCAGCAATGCGGCGATAATCTTAATCAGTCGTTTCATGATCTACCAAATAAAAGCATAATAAGTATGTCCCTATCATACACCGGGCAGTTGCAATCGCAAACCGGACGCGTTTATTTTTTACGCAGTATCGTGCCGATGATATCAGCTAGATATAAGCGGTGCGTCACCCATGCATGCCCTTGATCGCCTACTAAAAATGCAGTTGACGAGCCGGGATGCATCTCATTTCTTGAGCGTATAACGCGCACATGATCATGATAGTCGGTAATTTTATCCTTCGTGCCAACAATATCGGTCCAATGCGTCGAAGCTGCCAGCATGGACGGCATGTCATCGAGGGCTGTATCGAATATTTGCTTGGTTGTATGGATCAGCTCAGGAATTTTTCTCACGTCAAATAAGCTTGATGCGCTCGGGCCGATAACTTGTTGAAATTCACCTCGCCTCAAGACAGCCAGAGATTCGCGCACCCCATCAATAAATTGGGCTGGCATCCGACGCGCGTATGCCATTGCACCAGACCTCGTATTGGGCATTGATACCGTGATCAGATCGCCCACGTCAGCCTGCGCATGCGCTGCAAGATGTGATGCAGCGATGGCACCTGCCGATGCCCCCATTGCGTCAAAGCGAGTTACGCCATAATCGCGCAGCGCGCGCAGTTGACTCTCGGTCTGCTGCTCAAAACTAGAAAAAGCACGCACCGGTGTGTCGACTGTTACAAGTGGACGCTCCATTCTATCCGCGTATGTATCGAGGTATAGCCGACCCGTTGAATTCAGTGCCGTCGTACCTAGTCCTAGATACACAACCACGGGAGCCTGATCACTGAATTCCATATTTCTACATACGATCTCGTGGACCACCCCGCTTCGCGTGTCGCGAACATATTCATGGCCACCACCAGGCTCAACCGTTTCCGCATCGTGCCTTGGCGAATATTCCATGACTTACCCTACCTTTCACGCCTTCGATCATATTTTCGCTTATGTCGCGGCTGCCATGAACGTTTCGAGGGTTCATGTCGGTAGGCTGATGCTCCTCTATGAGTGACACCGACACTGGCCATAAAATCAGAGCCAAGGTGTGTATGAAGTTTTGAGAGATCTAATAATCGCACTTTCTGATCCGGCGCCAATTGATCAAGCGAACTAACGTGGCCCGCCATCTGGCGCACTTGCTGCTGAAGCTGGCGCAGAGGCACAGAGGGGATTCGCTTTGTATGAAAACGGCCAAGAGTGCGTCGTTCCTTTTCAAGTTGCTCGTACGCCCACGTCGCAAATGCATCCCCAAACATTCTTCGGTACTTAGGCGAATCGCCCTCCACGGGCTCGCTCGCACCTTCCAGTACTCGACCACCAAATCGTACCAACTGACGAGTCATCAGCCGACCTGCTCGCGGGTCGTAATACACTTTGCCGCGTCGCGATGCAAAGTACTGCGGAGCAAGCTCAAGCAGCCAGTCGGTATTGACCGCCGTCAAAGCCTGCACAAGATGCAATGTCTCAAGTCCGCCACTGCGCGTTGGGACTTGTAAATCAAATGGTACACCGGCTACCAGCTTTGGATTGCGCACCACACTACTGCTCGAAAGTTCCCGGCGAGCTTTCGTCGAAATATGTTCTGCCTCACCATCATCATTCACGAGCCATAGTTGGTCGATTTGACCAGCGACAATCGAACGCAGGAGTGGCTCCTGCTCGTCATCCGTGATAGGGTCGAGCGCTGTAGTATCAAATCCTAGGTCGCGGTCCAGACGCTCCATAACTTCACGTGCCTTGACGATGTTTTTGCCGATAATGCCCGCTTCCTCGTAAAGATCATCAGGAATAGCTGGCAATGCCAAAAGAACGTCATACTGTGCGAGAAGATCAGACTTTGTCTGTCGTGTATAGGCCCGCCAGCCGGTGTATCTCGTACCGCCCTTAACGATACCACCCACTTCTTGAATACCGATAATAGCCGCGAGCTTGGCCTGAATATTTTTGTCGTACTGCCGAGCCTCTACAAGCATGCGCGCATAACTTGACTCAACAGGAAACTGCTCCATCTGCCTACCTATTCGCGTCACATCACCCGCAGTCGATAGCGCACCCAGCGCAACGAGAGTTCGTTTTGCACGAGCAATCGCCTTGTGGCTCGGATCGTGATAAAAGTCGAGGAGTTCAATGTCGATACCGACATTCGCCAACCGAAGTGTCAGACGATCTATATGTTTGCGAAGTATTTCAGGCGTACCATACTCTGGCCGCTCGTCGAAGTCCAAACAAGGCATCGTGTCATAAGGCGCGAGTATATACTCTCCCGCTTTCGTACGACCAGCCCGCCCAGCTCGTTGCAGACAGTCAGCCTGTGAAATCTGAGCAATGAACAATCCTTCAACACCGTTGCGAACTTCACTGCGTCGCTCGAGTCCACTGTCGATTACCACATCGATATCATCAATCGTCACGCTCGTCTGAGCAATATTCGTCGATAAAATTATTTTTCCATTTGGGTAACTAGCAAACGCCTGTTGCTGGGCGCTCGCTTCAAGCTGACTATGAAGTGGTATTACCGGCACACCAGCAGCATCAGCCTTGAGCGCGACCGCCTCGGCAACGTCTTGAATTTCCGCCTTTCCAGGCAAAAACACCAACATATTACTCTTTGCCGAAAGGAGCTGATTAAAAATCTCGCTAATAACATCCGTACCGCGTCGTTTTGTCACTTCAAAGCTACGTCCCGGCACGTTAATAATTGCATCAGTGCCAAAATACTCAGCAAGTAGCCCGGTTTCGATAGTAGCGCTCATGATCACCACCTTAAAGCGTGGCTCTTCTTGGCAGCGTTTTTTCGCCCATGCCACAAGAACTTCCATGTTCTCATTCCACTCATGAACCTCGTCAAGGAGGAGTACTTGACGATCATTAATACCAGCACCCGTAATTTCACGAACAAGCTGCAAACCGTCAGTGCAGTAAAGTAGTTGCGTTGAGGGGCTATCGTCTCGCTCGTGCGCGGTTCGATAGCCAATTATCTCATCGCTGTCCTTGCCAGTACGCATTGCCCACTCCTCACGAACGCGTCGCGACAAGTTGCGAGCTGCCAAGATACGTGGCTGAGTCACAATCACCTTCTGATACCCATGATCAGCAAGATACTGCGGCACCTGTGTACTTTTTCCAGCACCTGTCTCAGCCGTAATAATCGTCACCTGATGCGCATCGACAGCCGATACAATCTCCTCTCTGTAGTCAAAGATTGGTAAATCGTTTGAAAACTGTGAGGAGTGCGTCATACGCTACACCACCACTGCCGAAGTTGCCGTCACAACCTCATCGGTCAGTTTTGAAATAATCACCGCAACCTCTTCACTCGTAAGTGTTCGATCACTTGCCGCAAGCCGAATACGAAGCGTAACATTCTTCGTATCGCCGTTCTCGGGCTGATATATATCAACAGTTGTAATTGCAGACTCAAGTTCAACCTCGCGAAGAGCAAGTTTGGCCGCATCGACAACTTGCGCGTGCGTCACAACTTGATCGACTTGGAAACAGATATCTCGTTCAGTACCCGGATAACGACTCAGCGGACGGTACGTGTTCGTCACGTGCCGTTTTGCGAGTTCAATAGCTTCTGGCAAGAGTTCAAAACCGGCGCTATAACTTGGCAACTTAAAGTTGCGCACAACTGACTTCTTGTACTCACCAACAATACCGAGCGACTGGCCGCTTCTAACGTCAATTACTCGTGCGCTGCGACGAGGCTCAAATGGTGCTGATACGACCAATGTTATATCCGCAGGCAATGGCTTAAATATCACTTCTAGGCCAAGTGAAGCTGTTAAATATTCTACCATCGCTTTTGCACGGTAGTACGGTGCGCCCGGCTGGGCAACTTTTGCAGCATACGTCAGAGCGACTCGCGCAAGCTCGACTGGCAGACCATCAGCCTCGGATATGGCAGATTTGCTGTGTGCCTTGCCGATCTCGAATAGCGCAAACTCATCATAACCAGCCTTACTGTTTACGCGAACCTTATCGAGTAGGCTCGGCGTGACACTGAGGCGGTAATATTGCAAGTCAGGACTGAGCGCATTACCCAATCGAAATGCTTGATCCGGATTTTGACCGACATGTTCAAGTATATTTTTGTGCACGAAGCTATAGGTTAATACTTCGTTGGCGCCTGCGCGCGATAGACTCTCACGGATTTCACGAGCAAGTTCTCGTTGCGCATTTTTTGGAGTTGGCGCCGTAGAGCGCTGCGGCAATTCGCGTGGCAATTTGTCAAAACC
>CAMPKW010000007.1 GCA_946887425.1 uncultured Candidatus Saccharibacteria bacterium
GGTCAATGAGACTATAATATAATAAATTGCAGTAAGTAATAAATTATTTTGGAGCTAGGTTATTTCTGACAAAACAGACCGTACGGTGCCTCGCAAAGCAGGCGCACTGCAAACTGAGCATAAAAAGACATTATCAGAACTTGAGAGATACAAGATACTGGTTGAGAATGTTCAAGATTATGCGATTTTCTTCATGGACCCGGGCGGGTATATTCAGACATGGAATAAGGGTGCCGAGAAGAATAAAGGCTACACGCACAAAGATATTATAGGAAAGCACTTCTCAATATTCTATTCTGATCAAGATAATGCAGATAAGAAGCCCGAACGGGAACTTGAAATAGCAAAGAAAGTCGGGCGTGTCGAAGATGAAGATTGGCGCTATAGAAAAGACGGTAGTAAATTTTGGGCCAATGTCGTCATTACTGCTCTATATGATGAGCAGAATAACCTGCAAGGCTTTGCGAAAGTTACGCGTAATCTTACCGAGCGTAAGGTGAATGAAGACAGTTTGCGCTCGGCAAACTCTTTGTTGCAAGAGCAGCAAAAAGAATTGCAGCGCTTGAACGAGTCTAAGGATGAGTTTATCTCCTTGGCATCGCATCAGCTCAGAACTCCCGCAACCGCCATCAAGCAGCTGCTGGGGTTGATGCTAGAGGGATTTGAGGGTGAGCTGCCGCAAAACATTCGTAGCCTACTTGAAAAAACATATGAAAGCAACGAACGGCAAATTAGTATCGTCAATAGTTTATTAAAAGTGGCTCAAGTAGACTCAGGTAAGGTTGTGCTGCGGAAAAAGTCGCTAGATCTCAATGAAATCGTTAGAAGTCTTATCAAGCAATATACGGGAATTATTAAACTAAAAGAGCAAGTCATTTCAGTGAACTTACAAGCAGAACCTCTTTTTGGCTATATTGATGAGCAGTATTATCGTATGGCGCTAGAAAATATTTTGGACAATGCATCAAAGTATACGGAAAATGGTGGGAGTATTACTATCTCATCCAAGACGGTGGGTGATCATGTCGTGATCTCTATTGCCGATTCGGGAGTAGGTATCAGCCCTGAAAATATTAGTTCCTTGTTCGCGAAATTTAATCGTATCCCTAACGATTTGACGTATAAGGTCGCAGGGAGTGGGTTGGGACTTTATTGGGCTGAGAAGATAATCGATCTTCATCAGGGCGCTATTGAAGTTGATTCCGAGCTAAAAAAGGGCACCACTTTCTCTGTAAGTGTGCCAAAAGGAATACAGAATGCGTAAGATACTTTTAGTAGAAGACGAGCCGGTACTGATGGAGACGTATCAAATGATACTTTCTACGCAGCCTTATGAATGCGATTATGCTGAAAATGGGAAAGAAGCTCTCGAAAAGTGCAAGAATAAAAAGTATGACCTTATACTTCTTGATATTATGATGCCCGTAATGAATGGAATCGAGTTTATTAAAAATTTGGATACTATCGATGAGATGAAGTCCAAGATCATCATAATGAGCAACTTGTCATCGGGCAAGGAAATTGATGAGGCATATGCACTTGGTATCCAGAAGCATCTACTCAAATCCAATATCTCCCCTTTGCAGCTTATAGCGGAAATACGCTATCACCTAGAGGCTTAACAGCACCGACGCGGCTCCATTTCATATTTTCCGTACGGCGAGTTGGGTGTATGGAAACAAATAAGACACTTATCGAAAATAAGTGTCGTTTGGTTGTATAAAGCCTAGAAAAAAGAGAAGGGTGATGTCGATGACGGGCTGCAGAACGCAGCCCGTCATCGCCGCTACGGATACTTGCTCACGACAGCTCGGCTTCAGGGGTGACAACAACACGTGTTGTCAATTTCCCTGACCTGCCGGTGAGTGTCATGGTGCCGTCTGGGTCTACTGCGAACCCGATTGTATGGGGCCCTGCTCCGAGGCCGTACAGACAAGCGTATCCGCTGCCGTCTGGCAGTGGAGTGGTCAGTGTTGGGCTGCCGTTGCCGGGGTGTCCCTCGATGTAAATATGAACAGTTCTGCCAGTAGCCATTGTGACGCCCTTCTCGTAGGGTGTGTCGGTGAGACACGTGGAAATTCTGAGGTAGAACTCATTATAACAATAGCATATTTTACCGCATAAGTCAATAATTGACAGAGGTGGGCGAGGGGTGAGGCACTAGCTAAGTCGAGTTGCTGCTACGCGGATTGCTTCGCTCCAACTGAGGAAGGCGTGCGGTGTTTGGGCGAGATCGCTTGCCGTGAGGCCGTGTTTAATAGCAAGCGCAAGTTCATGAATCATCTCGGCGGCATGTGGAGCAACGATGGTTGCGCCAAGAACGACACCTTTTTTATCGGTGATGATTTTCACGAAACCATCTCGGAAGTCCGAAGTATTGCTGCGTGCAATGATATTGAGTGGAGCGATCGCTTTATTGATTGGTAGATCCCGCTTCAGACAGTCATCTTCACGCAGGCCAACCGATGCTACGCCAGGATACGTAAAGGTTACGCGAGGTGTCGCTGTGTAGTCCGGCGTAGCTTTTTCTTTATGGAGGAGGTTGTTGGCGGCGATACGACTTTCCAAAAGTGCTGAGTGGGTGTAGCTATTGCGTCCCAGTACGTCGCCTGCGGCAAAGATATGCTTGGCCGATGTTTGTAGCTGGTCGTTTACTTCAATGCCCTTTGGTGTGTATTGAACCGTTGCGTTTTCAAGACCGAGATCAACGCTCGGAGCACGGCCAGCGGCAAGTAGAATTTCATCAACGCGCACTGATTTTTCGTGACCACCTCGTGTGTAGGTGACGCGCTTGCCAATGCCATCTTTTTGGATAGAAATGACCCGAGACTGCGTGAGGCTCGTAACGCCTTTTTGCTCTTTGAGAATGCGTTCAAGTAACTCGCCTACTTCGCTATCTTCATGTGGTAGAAGTCGAGAGGCGATTTCGCCGATGTAGACTTTTGTGCCGAAGATGGCCATGAGCTGGGCAAGCTCGAGGGCAACGCTACCACCGCCAATGATAAACAGGCTTTTCGGTGGGCGAGTCAGTTGTAGTAATGTACGAGGTGTCAGATACGAGATCGTATCCATGCCAATAATGTCGGGCACTTCCCAGTGAGACCCGGTTGCGATAAGGAATTGTTGCGCGGACAAATGGCGGCGATTGACGCTGATTTCGTTTGGACTCAAAAAGTGTGCCGTCCCGCTAAATGCACTAATGCCGTGGTCTTCGTAGTAGCGACGATTGCCACCGGCACCCGTTCGTTTAACGGCAAGGTCTTTCCAGTTTTGAAGTGATGGATAGTTGTAGCCAATCGCTGCAGAGCGAAGACCGAAGCGCGCGCCGTGCTTGGCCTCATCGTAAAGATGTGCCGCATGAAGGAGAGCTTTTGTTGGTACATCGCCCCAGTTTGGTGATTCACCACCGAAGGTGTTTTCTTCAATAATAGCAACACGTTTACCGGCTCGGGCTGCAATGGTTGCAGCCGCACTTCCGCCAGCACCGCTTCCGATGACAATTAGGTCGTAATCAAATGTAGGTTTTTTTGCCATAACTCGTTCTCCTTATATGACCAAGCGATGATGTTTGTATAGGTAGGCGGCTTCCGGGTGGTGACGCTCGAGGGTGGCGCTGGCGACTCGGCGGATATCTGCACTGGTCACCTCTGGTTTGGTTTCGAGCCAGACGATGACCGCATCGCAGACGTTCCTGGCGGTTGATTCAGCGACGCCTTCTGGGCTGCGAACACTGAGACAGGAAGCGACAATGCTGGCGTGAAGCTTGTCGCGCTGAAAGGCTTCACTTGGTCGCCTGCCCGCTCGCTTGACGATGTCGATAGCTTTCATGATTTACATGCCTCCTATGGATACGGCATTCATTGCCAGGATTTGATTGACGTATAGGTAGAAGCCGAGAATAAGTAAGCCTGCGCCTGCGCAGAATTGAAGGAAGTTCTTGTTTTTTTCACGCCACTTTTGTACGGCGCTTAACTTGTGGCCGCTCCCTACAAGTACACTTACCACGAAGAGCGAGAGGAGTGAAACGGCTGTATAGATGCCGATACCGACAAGCTGCCATACTGGCGCGAGGTGGATTATGACGAGTGCGCTGACCACGACGGGTGCGACGATAAAAAGAAGCTCGCTGAAGACGCTTGTGAGTCCTAGGCCAAATGCTTCGGCGCTTCGCTTGGTTACTTTGGTGCGTTCACTAAGATATGAGGCAACCCCACGAGGGATCCATAGTGTCGTGCCGCTTTGACGTCGATAGTAGAATAGCCAGACAGCTACGCCCACACCAAGTAGCAGTCCGCAGCCGAGCACCCATGCGATCTCCGGGGCGGCTTTGCCGTCAAAGACATGTAGTAAGACGAGTGATGCGAAAGAGATGAGCAGCATTGTCATGACGCCCGCACCAAATATAAAGCCACCAATCAGACGCATTAATTTGGCGTGTGAACGCTTGGCACCGATAGCGTGTCCGCTCATGAGACTGAGCATGCTGACGCTCAGTTGAAAACTGGTGTGGATGAGGCCGGCGAATGCGACGATAGCGAGCGAGCTGACAGTGTCCATATAGTGTTTATTTTTTGTCTACCTTTACCCTTATTTATACCATAAGCAAGTCTTGTAGGTCAAAGTATGTAGGCCAAATGCATCAGCGGGCGTGAGTATGGGTATATTCTACTCAAAATACTCTTGCTTTTTTATAGCTTTTATGCTTAAATAAATACATTAAACAATAAAAACAAACAGGACACAACAACATGGAAATTGAACAGAACGTTTCAAATGTCGAAGCCGTTACGATCAGTGATATTTTGGGACTTGCCACTTGGAACCGTCAGCGTAGCAGCCAAGAATTGCAGGATTTCATCAATACTCGTCATGCCACGTTGCCTGACGATACTGAAATTGAATAGGTGCTTCTTGTTATCCCTGTAAAGGGGTGAATAATGTTGCCGTTTTGTGAATCGTGATATCCTATAGGTACAATGTAATGTAGGAGATCAGTTCATATGAATGAAGATCAAGAACAACAAACGACCGAAGTGCGCGAAACAACTGGGCGGCAAGGCGATACGAATGTAACGCGTCAAACAGTGCAAAGTTCGAACGCAGCAAGTGGCTCGGTCATCCTTAAGCGAGTAGTGTGGTATATCGCAGGTGTAATCATTGCCCTGCTCGCCATCCGTGTTATCTTACTCCTTCTTGGGGCAAACAGGGATAGTGGATTTGTCGATTTCGTATACGGCTTAAGCGAAGTATTTGCAGCACCATTTTACGGCATCTTTAACTATGTTCCTGCTTATGGGCAGTCAGTACTTGAGCTTAGTAGCCTTGTCGCTATTGCAGTATATGCGCTCGTCGCGTGGGGAATTGCAAAACTTGCAACCCTCACCAAGACCAACCCGTCTGCTGTGTAAGTAGACTCAGTCTATCGTGCAAAAAGCCCGCAAGTAGTTGCGGGCTTTTGATTATCGGTGTGCGACGAGACGAGAGATGAGGCGGCTGGTTTGCTGGCGTTTTGAGAGACGCTGGAGCGGTCCGGCCGAGATTGTTGCGGTGAGTGCATTGTGATCAGAGATACGCTCATCATCTGAGACGGTGAAGTCCTTAAATGAATACCGTTTTGGAATGAGGAAGTAGTCATTTCGTTTTTCCATGCTGGGGTAAGAGGTGTAAGGGAACTTGGTCGAGGCGTCATAGGTGTCGCCCCAAAGAGCTATCGATTCTTCTAGGTGATTAAGATTGAAGTCGCCTACCATAATCCGCTCTTCTCCGCGCGCTTTTAGTAGGGCAAGTGTTTCTTCGAGCTGCGGCGTAGCAAAATCGGTAAAATCAGTAATTGAGAAGTGGACATGGGCAAGCTTGATGATTTCATCACCAACGGCAACATCGAGTAGTTGAATGATACGCTGATGCTCGTCACCAGGCGCCTGCTTGAGGACGATCGTGTCGGAGGCAGTGATTGGATAACGACTTAAGCAGCCGAGCCCCTCGCGGTAGACGGCGTATTCGAGGCCAACCTGTAGCCGACTAATAGTCGTTTGTTGATATGGGTAGTGAAGTTGATCATTAAGGAGCTGCACCTGATTGCGTGCATTTACATCTGGCAAGAAAACAACTTCTTGAAAGAAGATAATGTCCGGTTGCTCGCGTGTGAGGTAGGCGGTAATGTGTTCTACGCGCTCCTCCCAGTTATCGAAACCTTGGAGATTCAGAGTAGTGATTTTCATACAATAAGCGTAACAAATACGGCGGTATATGAGGAGGTAAAAAGAGTAATTTATTGCATAGGATCACTGTTACGATGGGGGTTCTATTCACAACAGTTATTATGGGTGGCAAGTACGTTTTCGAATCCGTATATGAAATACTTGACAGTACTATCCCCTAAGTACTATACTTCCAGAATAGTACTATGGAAAAGGAGACGCATGGATAGACGTTCGATTGATGAACTTGTCGCTGATTGGGATGACGTATACAAAAAGGGACAATTGACTCTTTGGGTGCTGCTGGCGGTATTTGAAGGAAAAAAATACGCTGCTCAGATTACGGACTTTATGTTTGAAGCTACGGGCGGTTCATTTGAGGTCAAGGAGCAAAGTCTGTATAGGGCGCTGCGACGCTTTGACGATATGGGACTGGTGAGGATCTCGCTTGAAGAGTCGCCGAGTGGCGGCCCAAAGCGAAAATACTATGAGTTAACAGATGAAGGAGTGGCGGTTGTCGGGCGTTTTGTTGAAATTAATATCGCTCCGCTGTTGCAGCCAAAAATTATAACACTACTGCAGTCAGTGCAGATGAGAGGAAAAGAAGTATGATTCACAAAAAAGAGACAAAGCGTACAGGGGTTGTTTTTGCTAGCATTATAGGGTTGGTGTTTGCGCTCAATGTAGTGTTGAGTGCGGCAATTATTCTTGTTAATTACCCAACAGAAGCGCATCGTGCGGTCTATCGGCAGCTTGATACGTTGAATAGCAGTATGTGGAATGGGAGCGACTTTACGGTTGTCATGGAATCGGATGAGTATAAAAGGTTAAATGGCAGCCCGGAGGCGAATTATACAAACGTGGCGACTACAGTAACGCTGGTGATTAATGCTCTAGTGACTGTTGCGATTATTGGGGGTGTTTACTATTATTTGCGCAAGCATCGGATCACCAAGCGACCTGTCGGGAGTACGGTGCTGATTGTGACGCTCGGCGGACTTGTACCGCTTATCCTGGCTGCTTTTGCGGCGGCTGCGTATATCGGCACGCCGATGCCCGGGGCTGGTCATGTTGTCTTTATGTTGTTTATTGGATTGGTGGTAGCACCGCTCGTGATACTACTTATTTCCCGCATTTTTGAGTGGTACTACGATCGCAAGCACAGCTTTGTAATTGAATAGAACGATTCCACTCAGCCCTTTAGCCAAGAAAATACCCCCATCTTTCGATGAGGGGATTTTCTTGGTAGCAGCGACAGGGAACGATCCTGTGACCTCGAGCTTATGAGTCTCGCGCTCTAACCAACTGAGCTACGCTGCCATGATAGTACTGATTGATTGTAGCAAAGTGTTATAAAAAATTCCAGAGGGGGCTATGAGGCTGTATTATCCACACGAAGAGGTATATAATAAGAGTACTTCCGCGCGATACTCACTACCCTTTTTGGGGCAAGCGTCCCTCGTGAATGGATCATTCAATTGTCTTCGGATTTCTCGCTAGAAACGGGTGAAAAGTACGGGCAATACAATCAAAAACGTTTCTCTAACTAAACTTTTAGAGGATTTTTGAGATGAATGATGAGCAATTCGCGAACAATGATGAAACTTATTTAAACGAACGTATTGAGGTGTTGGCTGCGTTTGGCGAAGGGCTGAACATGTGTCGGCCACTTAAGTTCCGCCGATCAAGTGGGCGCGAGATTACGATAAGTGAAATTGGACTGCGGCATCCGAGTAGCCAGGGCCGCCGGACGCTACATATCTTCGACGTGACTGACGGCGGAGCTGATTACCGGCTTGAGTTTGACACTGAGCGCCTTACGTGGCACCTCACTCGGGAGGCTGATCGTTATGAATGAATCATATAACACCGAGCGCCCGCTGATTATGCACATCGATCTAAATTCGTGTTTTGCAACTGTCGAGCAACAGTCGCGTCCGATGCTTCGAGGCCGACCCGTAGTGATCGTAAACCGTCGGACCGAACATACGTCAATTGTGACGGCGAGTTATGAGGCGAAGGCACTTGGGATAAAAGTTGGCATGCGTGTTCGAGAAGCGAAACTTTTATCTCCAGATCTAGTGGCGCTTGAAAGTGACCCAGCGAAATATCGATTCGTGTATCACCGGATGATGGACATTATGAAAAGTTACTCCGCGCATGTGACGATGAAAAGTATCGACGAGGGGGTGATTGATTTTCATCATGCAACCGATAAGATGCGCCAGCGTTCGCTTGAGGAGATTGGGCACGAGATCAAGCAGCGACTCAAGGATGAGATTGGATGTGCTATGCGCTGTAACGTCGGAATCGCGACAAACCGTTTTTTGGCCAAGACCGCTGCCGGCCTGCATAAGCCAGACGGCCTTGACGTGATTACGCATAAGAACTTGCGAGCAACACTCGAGACCATGAAGCTAACCGATCTTACTGGGATAGCTGGACGCAATGAGCATCGCTTGAATGCTGTGGGTATTTACACGCCGCTGCAATTTCTCGATGCGAGCAGCGATACGCTTCATAAGATGGTGTTTAAGAGTGTATTAGGAGAACAGTGGCACCAGCGGTTACGTGGCTGGGAAGTGGATGACGTGTCGCACGACATGAAGACGGTTGGGCGGCAATATGTACTTGAGGCAAATGACCTGAGCCGAGCGGAAATATTGCAGCGACTTCACCATTTATGTGAGTCGGTTGGGTCTCGCCTTCGCTCACAGAATCGGGTTGCAAGAGGGGTGTTTGTATATGCGAAAACATATGAACGAGGATACTGGCATGCGCGGAAGATGCATGCACTTCCCTTTTTTAGTGACAACGCAATTTACACTCAGGCGAGTTTGCTATTTGCCGGAGCTCCGCACCACATTAAAGAAATTGGCATTAATTGTTACGAGCTGTGCGATGACAACGACCCGCAACTGAGTCTATTTGGTGATCAGGTAGCCAGGGAGCATCGGCTTGTTGATGCGATGGATGTGATCAATCGACGCTACGGTGAGCGAGTGATTCATTCTGCTGATACATTAGGCACGGGGAGGCATGTTCGACAGAAGATTCCTTTTGGGAGTACAAGGTTTTTGTAGGCTGTCGCTTGATTGATAGGGGGGTTGGGCTATATACTAAGGCTACTGTGAATATAGTGAATCGGGCATCACGCTATAAAAATAAACATACTGCTGGCTTTACGATTGTCGAGCTTCTGATTGTTATTGTGATAATTGGCATCCTCGCCGCCATTACTATAGTGGCGTATAACGGCATTCAAAACCGAGCGTTCAATAGTCGCGTTCAGTCGGATATCAAGAATGTTCAAAAATTAGTTGAGAACTACAATGCTATCAATGGCAGTTACCCCTCGACAGGAAGTCTCAGTACGGTCAGGACAGATAGTAACTGTACGGGTGGTAGTAAGCAGACAGATTGGGTGCCAAGTGTAACTGAGACATTGCCTCAATCTAATGCCAATACTGGCGTGAGTGGTGGGCGCGGGTGCTATATGTACTCGAGTGACGGGACAAGCTACATAGTCACTGCGTGGAATGCTATTAACGGCGGTCCTCAAAATACAACCATGTATCGCCGACTCGGTTACCGTGAAATGTCCAATGTTAATGCAAATATATACTACTGCAATCACGCTAATATTGGGGGGTATGCTTATAATGCCAGCCTCGATTACTACAAGCATTCGTATACAGTTTCAAACATTACAAACTGCAATGAAACCCCGCCAGCAGGTGCGTAGTTTATACTGGTAGTATGAACAAGAAAGTACTTCTCTTTTTCGCAGCTGTCTTTGGTGTACTAGGGGCGTATCTGCCGGCAGCTTTCGGTGATAGTGACCCGCTTAGCGGCTGGAGTATTCTGGGCGGTATGATCGGGGGTCTGTTTGGGATTTGGCTGGGAGTCGTCATTTCTAAAAGGTGGGGCTAATGAAAACCTATATCGTAGCGGTGAGTGGCGGCGTAGACTCGGTAGTACTTCTCGATAAACTTGTTGCCCGTGGCGGCGCACGCCTGGTGGTTGCGCACTTTGACCACGGTATTCGCGATGATTCTGCTGACGATGCGCGTTTTGTTGGTGAGCTGGCGAGACACTATGGCCTTGAGTTTGAAACGAAGCGTGAGGAGCTGGGCGCAGGAGCCAGTGAGGCATTGGCGCGTGAACGGCGTTATCAATTTTTGCGTGAGGTGGCTGCGCATTACGACAATGCGCCTATTGTCACTGCGCACCACGCGGATGATGTAGTGGAGACGATTGCTATTAATATTACTCGCGGGACGGGTTGGCGCGGGCTGGCTGTGCTTGACTCTGAGCTTATTCGTCCACTTCTCACTGTTTCTAAGCGAGCGCTTGTTGAATATGCGCGGCAACGCAATCTGGCGTGGCGCGAGGATAGTACGAACCAGGACATGACATATCTTCGTAATGAGCTCCGTGGTCGCATCGCAAAGCGACTTAGCGACGAAGACATACAGCAGATTCACTCACTTTGGTGGTCGCAATTAAAGCTGAAGCGAGCGATCGATAAGGAGGTAGAGGAGCTTTTGAGTGGTAGCGATCATGATTATTCTCGACATCTCTTTATATCGATTGATGCCGATAGCGCCCTCGAATTGTTGCGCGCGGTATGTCAGCGAGAAATTGGTATAAGTCCGACAATCCCGCAGCGTGAACGCGCACTTCATGCCATTAAAACCCTGCAGCCGGGTAAAGTCTTCGAAGTGGGTGACGGTATTCGCTTAATGTGTCGGCTTCGGTCTTTTTCTATTCAAAAAGTTTGAAAAATGCTACCATTATAGGAGTGGGAACTCTGTCTTGAATCAATACTGAAAGGAATAATACTTCTATATGGCAACCAAACAACAACCTCCAAAAAAGAAAGCCAGCAACTTTGTTCGGCTTGGCCTCTTCTGGGCTATCCTTATTTTCGCCGTACTGAGTGCTATCGCGATCTTTTCGCCGCACGATAACCTCAAAGAGGTTGGTATCGATAATGTTCTTAAACGTGCAAACGCGGGTGAGATCAAGAAAATTGAAGTTCAAGGCAACGACCTGAAGATTACACCAAAAGATCAGGATAAGCCAACTGAAAAAGCATTTAAAGAAGCAGGCAGCAGCTTGTACGAGCAGGGACTCCAGCAGGGTAAGACAGACCTGAAGGTTAGTCCGCCATCAGAGGCAGGCAATACCCTTTGGAATTTGGCGATTATTATCGTTCCAGTACTCCTTATTGCTGCGTTCTTTATGTTCATGATGCGCCAAGCGCAGGGGCAGAACAACCAAGCAATGGGCTTTGGTAAGTCAAAAGCAAAACTATACGGACTCGATAAAGAAAAGGTGGTATTCAACGATATCGCCGGTAATGATGCCGCTAAACAAGATCTTGAAGAGGTTGTCGATTTCTTGAAGCATCCAAAAAAGTATGAACAACTTGGCGCAAAAATTCCAAAGGGCGTACTGCTTGTTGGAAATCCGGGTACTGGTAAGACTATGCTTGCACGCGCCGTTGCGGGTGAAGCAAATGTGCCGTTCTTTAGTATTTCTGGTTCAGAATTCGTTGAAATGTTCGTCGGTGTCGGTGCAAGCCGCGTTCGTGACCTCTTTGCTAAGGCAAAGAAGAACGCTCCAGCGATCATCTTTATTGACGAAATCGATGCCGTTGGTCGCAAGCGCGGTAGCGGCATGGGCGGCGGTCATGATGAGCGTGAGCAGACCCTTAACCAGATCTTGGTTGAGATGGACGGTTTTGAGACGGGTAGCAATGTTATCGTACTTGCAGCAACCAACCGTGCTGATGTGCTTGACCCAGCGCTTCTTCGCCCAGGTCGTTTTGATCGTCGTACGAACATCATGCTTCCAGAGCGAAAAGATCGTGAAGCTATTTTGAAAGTTCACTTTAAGAAAAAGCCAACTGACGATACAGTGAGCATTGAAGCGCTTGCTGCAAAAACAGCCGGATCTAGTGGTGCTGATCTTGCCAATATGGCAAACGAGGCGGCTATTGTAGCAGCCCGTAACGACCGAAAGAAAATTACAAACGCTGATCTGACTGAAGCATTTGAAAAGGTGGCAATTGGTCCTGAACGCAAGAGCAAGATTATGAACGAAGCCGAAAAGAAGATGACGGCGTATCACGAAGCTGGTCACGCAATTGTCGGGCATGTCCTGCCTGATAGTGATCCTGTACACAAGGTGACGATCATTCCACGTGGTGGTACCGGTGGTGTGACGTGGTTCTTGCCGCCAGAAGACACGAGCTACACGAACGTGTATCAATTCAAGGATATTCTTGCTCGTGCTATGGGGGGGCGCATCGCTGAGAAAATTATGTATGGTCCAGATGGTATTACAACTGGTGCTGGTTCAGACCTGCGCAAGGCAACGGAAATTGCCCGCGACATGGTGATCGAGCAAGGTATGGGCACAAAGCTTCGCGACCAGGTGTTCCACGACGATAACGGTGGTATGGTATTCGACAAGATGACCCATGAGCGTCCATATAGCGACGACACAGCCAAGGAGATCGATAAAGAGGTTGAAACTCTGATCAAGGAGGCGTCAAAGCGTGCCGAGGCAGTCCTTGAAGCGAACCGTAAGAGTCTCGATGCTCTTGCCGATGCGCTCCTGGAACAAGAGACGCTTGATGAGACGCAAGTAATTGAGATCCTAAAATCAACTACTCTTCCAAAGGAAGCAAAGCTCCACGCATAGCCAATAGGCAACCATTATGAATCGAGTGCGGAGCGTCGTTACGAGAGCAAATAAGCGGCTAACACTGAAGTGGGCCGCTGCTTTGCTGTCTGGATCGATGTTGTTTGCGAGCTTGCTTGGTATTTTTCGCGAACGTCTTCTCAATAGTACGTACATGCCTAATGAGGCGGCGGGCATTGCCGGTTATCCAGTTGGACTCGATGCATATACGGCTGCATTTACCGTGCCTGACTTTATGTTTACGATCTTAGTTTCAGGTGCGCTTAGTGTTACATTTATTCCCGTATTTAATCAACGGCTTGTAAAGGGCAATAAAAAATCTGCCTGGGAGCTATCAACCAGCATGATTAATATCATGGCACTTGGTACGCTGGTTGCCAGTATTTTGATCATTATTTTTGCCGAGCCAATCTTGAAATATATCATTGCGCCTGGGCTCAGTGAATCCGGTCTGGCTCTCGCGACGAGCATGATGCGAGTTATTGCGGTGAATCCGTTCTTGTTCGCAATAGCAACCGTAATCGCCAGTATGCAACAGGCGGTTGGTCGGTTTACTTTCTTTGCTTTGGCACCGGCTATTTATAGCGTTGGTATTATTATTGGTACGGTATTTTTCACAAACGGTATTAACATCTTTGGCTGGCCAATGTTTGATGGTGGAATCATGGGTGTAGCGCTTGGTGTTGTGCTTGGGTCGATCATGCAGCTACTTGTAAGTAGCATTGGGTTACTTGGGCTTGGCTTTGATTACCGATTTAAAATTTATTGGAAGAATAAAGGTTTTCGAAAAGTACTTTCGCTCTTGCCAGCTCGTTCGGCCGATCAAGGCATGGACTATGTAGTGAGCCTAGCGGAGACGAATATCGCTTCACGTATGGCCGATGGAACAATTCGTGCCTATCAACAGGCTTCAATGCTGCATATGATGCCTATTAATCTTATTGGCGTGGCTATTAGTAATGCGGCATTTCCAGAAATGACAGAGCGTATTGCCCAGGGCAGGCATGATTTATTCAAAAAGGAGTTGCAGAAAGTCATCCGAGTGATCGTTTGGCTTATTTTGCCGGTGGCAACGGTTGCGTTTTTTGCTCGCGCCTACGTCGTGCACTTTATTAAAAACGGTGGTGAGCCGCTTATCGCCTCGCTACTTGGTGGTTTGGCTGTTGCAATTGTGTTTAGGTCAATCTACCACATTGCCGCCCGTAGTTTTTATGCGGAACAAGATACAAAGACCCCGCTTTACATATCGATATTTGCCATACTCCTCAATATTGGACTTGCTGTGTGGCTTGCTCTGGGGTTGGATTACGGGGCAATTGGACTGGCATGGGCGCAGTCGATTGTCGCGGTTGTGGAGGTAGCTATTTTGTTTGTTTTTATGGCGTATCGCATACCAGGATTATTCGACAAGCGGTTCGTGCAAAGTCTAGTGCGTATGACGGCAGCGGCTGCGATTACGGGTGTGATCTGTTATGTAAGCGTGCAGCTCTTCCCGCTTACGGTTGATACCCAGAGCTTCTTTGCTGCTGTTCCAAAATTCGCTATGATCGTTGCCATTAGCTTTACGGCATATGTCGTATTAAGTTGGCTGATGCGGCTTGAAGAAGTAGGACCAGTCTTTAATCGGATCAAGAAAATCCTGTTCAGCTCGCCCCGTACTCGATAAAATGGTATAATTTACCACTGAACTATGAATCAACAGCAGATTAGAAATTTTTGTATCATTGCGCACATCGATCACGGCAAATCGACTCTTGCTGATCGTATGCTCGAGCTGACAGGTACAGTCCAAAAGCGCGATATGAAATCCCAGCTGCTTGATAGTATGGACCTTGAGCGCGAGAAGGGTATCACGATTAAACTTGCGCCTGTTCGCATGACTCACAAGGGCCATGACCTTAACCTGATCGATACGCCAGGGCATGTTGATTTTAGCTACGAAGTATCAAGGTCACTCGAAGCCTGCGAGGGTGCGATTTTGGTGGTTGATGCCAGCCAGGGTATCCAGGCTCAGACATTGGCAAATGTATATTTAGCGCTTGCAGCTGATCTTACGATTATCCCTGTGCTTAATAAGATTGACTTGCCTGCTGCTGACGTACCGCGCGTATCGGCTGAGATAATCAACCTGCTAGGTTGTACGGAAGATGATATTTTGAAAATTAGCGCCAAAACAGGTGAGGGTGTTATTGAAGTGCTCGATGCTGTTGTCGAGCGCGTTGTGCCTCCAAGTGGTCAGCCTGATGCTCCGACCCGCGCACTTATTTTTGATAGTTACTACGATGATTATCGTGGGGTTATTCTCTATACCCGCGTAGTTGATGGCACGATAAAAAAAGGTGATACGATCCATATGCTTGCTACATCGGCTGATGGTATAGCTCTTGAAGTTGGCGCTCTGAATCCAACTATGAAAGCTGGTCCTGACCTTTCGACGGGTGAGATTGGATATATAGTAACCAACCTTAAGACGACTCGTGACGCTAAGGTGGGAGATACGGTGACGACGCGCCGTTCGCAGGCGACTGACATGTTGCCGGGCTATCAAAACGTTAAGCCATTTGTCTATGCTGGCTTTTTCCCTGTTTCAAACGAAGATTACCAAGAGCTTAAGGACGCAGTCGAAAAACTGAGCTTAAGTGATTCTGCGCTGCAGTTTGAGCCAGAGAACTCACCAGTTCTTGGATTTGGTGTGCGTATTGGCTTTTTGGGGCTGCTTCATATGGATATTGTCCGCGAACGCCTAGAGCGCGAGTATAATCTTGATCTGGTAGTAACCAATCCGTCAACAGATTACCAGGTGACTCTCGCAGATGGTACTCAGCTCGATATCAAGAGCGCGAGTGACCTGCCGGACGTATCGAAGATTAAAGAAATCCGAGAGCCATGGATTAAGGGTGAGATTATTGTACCGAAAGATTATATCGGCGCAGTGATTCAGCTTATCGTTAATAAACGCGGCCAGCAGCGTAATCTGAGCTATATCGATGAGCGAGCGCTCATTAGCTTTGAGGCACCGCTGGCAAATCTTTTGACTGACTTTTATGACCAGCTCAAGTCGGTGACGAGTGGTTATGGTAGTTTTAACTACGAACTCGACACCTACCTGGTGGAAGATTTGGTACGTGTTGATTTTTATGTAGCTGGTGAGATTGTTGACGCGCTGTCGGTCATGGCGCACCGTTCGGAATCACAGCGTCTCGGCCGTGAAATAGTCGACAAACTAAAAGACGTTATCCCAAGACAGAATTTTCAAGTTGCATTGCAGGCGGCAATTGGCGGTAAGTTCATTGCTCGGGCTGACCTTTCGGCTTATCGAAAAGACGTGACTACTGGCTTATATGGCGGTGACGTTTCTCGTAAGAAAAAAGTGCTCGCTAAGCAGGCAAAAGGTAAAAAGCGCATGAAACGTTTTGGTAAAGTGGATATTCCATCCGAAGCATTTACCGTAATGTTGAAGCGCGATTAACCTGTTACAATTGATATAATGAACGAACTTGACCAACTAATTGCTCGCTATCAAATTAGCGAAGATTCTATAGAAACCATTCAAACAACACCTATTGTGTTGTTGGTCGGCATTACCGCTGCTGGCAAAGATACAATCCAAAACAAAGTGCTCGAAAGCGATGAATACCATAAAATCATCACTCACACGACTCGCTCGCCGCGTACGAACAATGGTGTGCTGGAGCAAGATGGTGATGATTATCATTTTATAACAACTGACAAGATGCACGATATGCTGATAAATGACGAATTTATTGAGGTAAATCGATTTGGCGACAACTACTATGGTACAAGTGTAGGTGAATTCAAAATGGCCAAGCAGTATGGCAAGATTGCACTCGGCGACATTGATGTGAACGGCATAGCTTCATTTAAAGCAATCTCTGAGCGGAATATCATCCCTATTTTTATTGTACCGCCCGACTACACTACGTGGCGTCAGCGACTTGACGGTCGGTATGGGTCAGAAGAAGAACTTGCAAGGGAACTGCCAAAACGACTCATGGCTGCTCAGTACGAGCTAGAGCATGCACTAGCAGTGCCGTATTTCCACTTTATGATTAACGATGATCTTGAGCGTGCGGTACGTGTTACGAATGAAATTGCCCATGGTGATAATACTTTCAATACACATGACGAAGAGGCGCGTGTGCGGGCTTCGGAACTACTTACGGCAATCCGACAAAATATCTAGCACTCAATTGCAAAGAGTGCCAAACCGGGCTATAATAGCTATATGACAGAGCGTCAAATCCAAATTCTAGCCGCGATTATTGAACAGTACGCTGAAGTTGCTGCACCTGTTGGCAGTGTTATGCTCGCGAAGCTATTTAATGTTTCAAGTGCAACAATTCGCAGTGAGATGGTGCGTCTAGAGGAGATGGGCTTAATTGCGCAGCCGCATACGAGTGCGGGTCGTGTGCCGACTGACCAGGGGTACCGTATGTACGTCAATAGCTTGACCGAGGCGCATGCCAACGAGGCGCCGACACCACTTGATCGAGGCACGAGGGCGATCGAGGCGCGCGTGCAAACACATGGGGACAGGGCAGATCGCGCCATTCGCAGTGCTGTTGATAGTCTTGTTGAACTGACCCAGAATCTTGGGATTGCGACGATTGGCGACCAGCTTTACATGAGTGGTATGGGTAACTTGTTTTCTCAACCCGAGTTCCTGCGAGGTGATCATACTCAGGCCGTTGCTCGACTGCTCGATAACCTTGAGCCGTGGTTGCGCGAGGCTGCACCTAATGAACCACTCAATGTATATATTGGTGCGGAGAATCCAATCGGCAAGGCGAGTGGCGCGACGCTTATTATTAGCCGTTTCCGCTCACCCTATAGTGATAATAGTTACATCGGCGTGCTTGGCCCGACTCGTCAGAGTTACGGAAAGGTCATGCGACTTGTCAGGCATGCGGGTGCGATGTTAGAGGAGGTATTGTAATGGAAATTATACAAGCAATCATCGATGGATTTGTAACCATCATTACCACTATCGTTAATGCAATCGTTACGATTATTCAGGCGATTGTTAACGCTATCATTAGCTTATTTAGTGCAATAGGAAATATGTTTTAGATTGTACTGGCCGTTTCGACCACAATATTTGTTTCCGTATAGTCGAGTGTCGCGGTCGTTTAAATCAAAAGAGTTTATTTAGGAGAGAAGAAAAATGGCAAAGAGTAAGAAGCAAGAAGAACTAGAAACCCAAGTCGCAGAGCTAACGGCAGATCTCCAGCGAACACGCGCTGATTTTGAGAATTACCGCAAGCGCAGCGAGGCTGACAAAGCCGCAACATATCAGCATGGTCAATCTGCGGCAATTTTAAAACTATTGCCGGTGATCGACAATATTGAGCGTGCCGTCGCCTACCTTCCGGATGAGTTGAAGGACAACAAGTGGGCGCAAGGCATCGCTGGGCTCGTGAAGAATCTTGAGAAATCACTCGAAGGCCTTAATTTGAAACGGATTGATGCCAAAGAGGGTGCAGACTTCAACCCGGATCTTCATGAAGCAATTCAATTCGACGAAGAGGCTGAGGGCGACAAAGAAATTGTCGCTGAAGAATTGCAAGCTGGCTATACACTCAGTGGACAGCCAATCCGCCACGCCATGGTGAAAGTCACTAAAAAATAATAATCATCGCACAAGTGCCGCGATACCCGTGCTGTCATGTACTGCGCGGGTATTGCTTATGGTATGATGGGGATAATGAATCAGCTACGCGGCGTATCAAACGATGAAATTCAGGCGTTTATTGATCTTTATGAGGGTGATGCCGTGGCGGCCGTGCGTTCGATTCGCGACTATGTGGGTAGCCAGCGACGCGTCGTAGTCGCTCCGGCATCTACACCTGAAACGCCCGTGCTGCTACACGTTGAGTCTGTCAAGAAAACCTATAAGATTGGCAAGACAAAAGTAAATGCCCTACATGGAGTGACCCTTGATATACATGAAGGCGAGTTTGTTGCCATTACTGGCGCAAGTGGCAGTGGAAAGTCGACCTTGTTGCAGTTACTGGGCGGACTTGATCAGCCAACCGAAGGTATTGTGCAGGTTGCAGGAACAAACCTACGCAAGCTATCTGATGCGAAGCTCTCTCGTTTTCGTGGACAGACGATCGGATTTGTTTTTCAATTCTTCTACCTACAGCCATTTCTTCGCCTTGAGCGCAACCTTGAAGTGGCGGGTATGTTTGCTGGCGTAAAGCGCACCGATCGTCGAGTTCGCGTGCGACGCTTGGCGGAGCAGGTGGGACTAAGTGATCGCCTGCGCCACTACCCACGAGAGCTCTCAGGTGGACAGATGCAACGCGCAGCTATCGCTCGGGCACTGCTGAACGAGCCGAAAGTTATCTTGGCTGACGAGCCAACAGGCAACCTTGATAGCGAAAATAGTCGAGCAATTATCGACCTATTTGAGGCGATCCGCAAAGAATTTGGCACGACGATTGTGATCGTTACGCATGACCAAGCAATTGCTCGGCAGGCCGATCGGGAGATTATTATGAAAGACGGAAGGTTGTTATGATACGACCAACTGACGTCCTCGTGCTGGCGTATACCAAGCTGCGCACGCGGAAAATCCGTACGGCTATTACAGTGGCAGTGGCTGGTATTCTATTTGGTTTTTTAGTTTTGCTTGTTGTTGTTTCTCAGGGTGTTCTCGATAGTACGAAGCGTTTTAGTAGCGAAGGACTCAATAATCGTTATGTTGTAAACATAACGCGGGCGGGAGACCAGGTGTTTGATATGTATGAACGTCGTGGTGATTCGGATGTAGTGCAGCGTGTCGAAGCGGAGCACGCCGCAATAGTAGCCAAAAAGCAGGCTGCCGCCAAGAAATATGGCATTACCTACGATCCAAAGAGTGAAGATCCGTCACCGGTCGTGATTGATCCGAACACTAAGATGAAGATGATCGGTGATACTGCTTTTAATGGCCCAGGTGCTGCCGATGCGGTCAATAAGGCCATGAGTGCAGAACGGTATCGTCCATTTGATATTACTGCATATGTCTCGCCGTACCATTCGGCAAACGTACTCGGTAGTTATAAGCCGCTGTTACAGTTTGATAGTAGTCTTCAATATATGAAAGACGGGAAGGAGAAGATTTCAAATGCTATGGATATGCAAGCTCGAATGCAAGGGTCCGGAGAAGAGGCGAGGCAACTTATTGTATTGGAGAGTAGTCTGGCAAAACCATTTCTATCGAATTCGACCTACAACCCTGCGAGCGGTGAAATTCCAGTAGTTATGCCGTACAGTGATGCTGAGAAGTTGCTTGGGCTAAAGAAATTTGAGGCATCGGCCACAAATCAGCAGAAACTTGATCGCATCCAGGAGGTCCGCCAGCGGATCGGCGAAATTACAGCGGCGTTTTGTTATCGCAATGCTGCTTCGCAGGCGCTAATGGCGCAGGCGACAGCACAAAAGAAGGAGATGTTTGATAACAAGAATAATGCTGATTATCGCAAGCCATCGCTTGTGTATGCAGTTCCAGATGAAACAGAGTGTGGAGCCGTTACTGTGCAGAGTGATACGCGAACTGCTATGGAAAAGAAACTTGCTGAGAATCAGAAAAATTACGAAAAAGAGATAGGTACGTATATTGGCGAGCCGGAGCAGCACAAGGTGGTTGTTCGGGGCGTGGGCGTATCGGCTGATTTGGGTCAGCAAAGCACCTCTTTTTCCATGGAACAAATTGTCCAAAGTCTGTTTTCATCATCCCTTGGTTATAACTCATGGAGTATACCGGCCGACCTGCTCGCAAAGGTTCCCGAGGTGGCTCGTCCAGAGGCGATATTTGCTTTAAACACTCCGACACATATGCAAGCAGGTATATACACCTATGAGTCATTTTTGGTCGAGTTTGCCGATAAAGAAGAGGCTCGTGCGGTGCTCAATAAATCTGGTTTCTTTGGTGAGCGTAGCGGTAGTGGGGTGTTTGCCATGCCGTTTGGCAGTAGTAGCCTTGTCCTTGAAGAGATGCAAACTTGGTTTGAGAAAGCCCTGCTGTGGGTGGTCGCGATCGTGAGCATCATTGCTGTCGTTATCTTGAGTGGTATGATTGGGCGCACTATCGCTGATGGCCGAAAAGAAAGTGCGGTATTTCGCGCAATTGGCGCTCGTCGCATTGATATCGCAAGTATTTATAGCATGTATACACTTTTACTTTCGCTTCGCATCGTGATTTTTGCTGGATTTCTCGGCGTTGCATTGGCGGTGCTGCTCGATATGCTGTTTGCGGGTGACGCGACGATTGGCGCGCAACTAGCATTCGGTGCTTCAAACCCCGAACATGAATTCCACTTCCTTGGATTTGCCAGTTGGTATTTGGTGGCTATTGCAGCGATTATTATTAGCGTAGGAATCTTGGCTATGGTTATTCCGTTGCTGCGTAATATCAGGCGAAGTCCTATAAGCGACATGCGCGACGAGAGCTAGTAGTGTCCTTGCGGTAATAAAATTAGCACTCTTGACACTAGAGTGCTAATTTTATTACAATATAGATATTGGCAATCTACAACGTAGAGTGCTAAAATATGAATATACTTTTTGATACTTTTAACGAAAGGAATAGAATATGGGTAAAATTATCGGTATCGACCTTGGCACAACAAACAGCGCCGTGGCGTACATGGTTGCTGGTAAGCCAGAGGTCATTGCTAATGCTGAAGGAAACCGTACGACACCATCAGTTGTGGCAATCAATAAAAATGGCGAACGACTTGTTGGCCAGGTAGCGCAACGTCAGCGCGTAACGAATGCTAAGAATACTATTTACGGCGTAAAGCGCCTTATTGGTCGTAAGTTTAGCGACAAAGAGGTTCAAAAAGACCACGACATCATGCCGTACGAAATCATCAAGAAAGATGGTGGCGTGGCAGTAAAAATGGGCGACAAAGATTACAGCCCAGAAGAAGTATCGGCTATGATTCTTTCTAAGTTAAAGGCTGACGCTGAGGCATTCCTCGGCGAAAAAGTCACCGAAGCGGTTATTACCGTTCCTGCGTACTTCGATGACTCGCAGCGCCAAGCAACTAAAGACGCTGGTAAGATTGCCGGCCTCGAAGTGAAGCGTATTATCAATGAGCCAACTGCGGCGGCGCTTGCCTATGGACTTGATAGCAAGAAAGATGAAAAGATTGCCGTCTTCGACCTTGGTGGTGGTACGTTTGATGTGTCAATTCTCGAGCTGGGTGATGGTGTGTTTGAAGTAAAATCAACCAACGGCGATACACATCTTGGTGGTGAAGACTTCGATAACCGCATCGTAAACCACTTCCTCGACGTCTTCAAGCAAACTGAAGGCATCGATCTAAAGAGCGACAAAGCAGCTATGCAGCGCCTTAAGGACGAGGCAGAGAAGGCTAAGAAGGAGCTTTCAAGCACTTCTGAAATTGAGATCAACTTACCATTCCTTACTGCGGACGCTGATGGTCCGAAGCACTTCGAATACAAACTAACTCGTTCAAAGCTTGAAGAGCTTGTCGCTGATCTTGTTGATCGTCTTGCTGAGCCTGTTGAAAAAGCACTCAAAGATGCCGGGCTCAAAGCAAATCAGGTTGATGAGATTGTGCTTGTTGGTGGTATGACGCGTATGCCAGCTGTCGTTGAGAAGGTAAAAGCGATCTTTGGTAAAGAGCCACTCAAGGGTGTAAACCCGGATGAAGTTGTTGCCGTGGGTGCAGCCATTCAGGGTGGCGTGCTGGCTGGTGACGTGAAAGACGTGCTGCTGCTTGATGTGACACCGCTTTCACTTGGTATTGAAACGATGGGTGGAGTAACAACGAAACTCATTGAGCGTAATAGTACGATTCCAACCAGTAAATCGGAGACATTCTCGACTGCTGCGGATAATCAGCCGCAAGTAGAAATTCATGTACTTCAGGGTGAGCGTGAAATGTCTTCGGACAACAAGTCACTTGGTCGCTTTACGCTTGACGGCATCGCACCCGCCCCACGCGGCGTGCCACAAATCGAAGTAACCTTCAATCTTGACGCGAACGGCATCTTGAACGTAACGGCAAAAGATAAGGGTACGGGCAAAGAGCAGAGTATTACCATTTCCGATAGTGGCAATCTTAGTAAAGAAGATATTGAAAAGGCGCAAAAAGAAGCTGAGGCTCACGCAGATGAAGATAAGAAGAAGCGTGAAGCTGTTGATGCGCGCAATAGTCTTGAGAGTGCTATTTACCAAGCGGAAAAAATGCCAGATGAGTACAAAGATAAAATCAGTGACGAAGACAAAAAAGCCATCACCGATGCTGTTGAAGAAGCTAAAAAGCACAAAGACTCTAACGACAAAGAAGAGCTAGAAGCTGCTGCAAAAGCACTGACCGACGCTATCATGCCTATCGGTGCAAAGCTTTATGAAGCTGCGTCAAAAGAGGATGCACCTACCTCTGACGATGAGAAAAAGAGTGACGACGAGCCTGTTGAGGGTGAAGTTGTTGACGACAAAAAAGACAAGTAAAAATACTACGATATAAAATAAGCTGCCATCTGGCAGCTTATTTTATGTATACTAAGGGCAAGCATGACTGAATTTCAGATTAAACGACGAGGCGTAGTCCAGCCGGTAGTGACATCATCTCGACCCAGCCATCGCCTTTTTGCTATCGTGGCGATCCTCTGTTTATTGACGGGGGCTTTGTTGACATATCGTTACGTTTCTGCAGATACGACAGTTGCGCCAATGGTGACATATTCGATGCCGTCGCTACCTGAGAAGAAAGCACTTGCATGGCCGACTTATGGGCAGGCGGCTATAGCGACGCGCGAGCATGGAGTGCTAGAAACGCACGGTAAGATTGAAAGGCATCCAACCGCAAGCACGGCAAAGCTTATTACTATGCTTGCAGTCATGGAAAAGAAACCATTTGAGCTAGGTGCGGAGGGTGAAATGCTCGTGCTCGATCAAGCGGATGTCGATCTTTATAACAGCTACATTGCCCGTAATGGGTCAAATGCTCCCGTGCAGGTAGGAGAAAGAATAACACAATATCAGGCGATGCAAGCGGTGCTATTGGTTTCGAGTAACAATCTGGCTGACACCTTGGCGATTTGGGCATTTGGATCGCTGAATGAATATAGGGCGTATGCGACGGATATGATTAACCGGTATGGACTTGAAAATACAGCGATTGGCAGTGACGCAAGTGGGCTTGATGCGGGCACTGTCAGTACGGCTGCAGATCTTGCGGTGATTGCTCAAAAAGCGCTAGCGCAGCCAGTAGTTGCCCATATTGCCTCGCAGCAAACGGCTACGATCCCAGTGGCGGGTCAGATTTATAATACCAACTTTCTGCTCGGTGATGATGGCGTGATAGGCCTAAAGACTGGTGAGTCGGTTGAGGCGGGTGGTAACTTCGTGTTGGCAGGCAATCACGAAATTGACGGCCACACGCACCAGGTCATTGTCGTTGTCATGGGCGCCGATTTGAGTAGGATTGCCCAGCGCGACAGCTACGATCTCTATCTGAGTGCGCGCGATAATTTTACGTACAAGATACTTGTCGCGAAGGGGCAGCCAGTCGCCTCGTATCGACCAGCATGGTCGAAGCGCGAGTATGTAGCGATTGCAAAAGAGGATGTGAGCTCGATTATTTGGCCGGGACAGGTGGTGACATCGAATGTTCGGCTTGCCGAAGCTCGTCCGGGGCCTGCCAACGCGGAAGGTAAAATAACGGTTACTATCGGCACTGTATCACGCGAATCTGCGGTGACGATGGTTGCGCCGATAGACCCGCCATCTGCTTGGTGGCGCATAGTGGCTCGGTAGGGTGGAGTGAGTTATCGTTGCATAACAGTAAAATACATGGTATAAATAGATTATGAACAAAAGTATGTCATATCAAATCGGCACAACTGCGGGCGTCAAGCTCGGCGGCGTTGTTGGTATGGCTTATCTTTTCTCTTAAATAATATATTTTGACACTAGATAAGCCTCCAAGTTCGGAGGCTTTTTCGATCAACACTTGGAGGCTCATCGGGTTTCGAAATACGAAACCTACAATAAAACGAAAGGAGCACGTAATGGCGTTTGGGCCAATTATGCGACTCAAGGCGGGCGAACTCACTATTGAGCTCGCGCCACTCACTAAAGAGGTAATGGGTGAGTTTATTAACCTCCAACATGGCGGTGGCATGCAACGACTTGAAGTACGCCGCTACACGTCTTCAATTACCGCACCGGTGCTAGAAGACGAGTACGACTGGTTTGAGAAAACGCGTCAATCAAAGGATTCGATCGTCTGGGGTATCTGGGTGATTGAGGACGATAAACGTATTCTCATCGGCAACACCTCGCTTTTTAGCTTTAGCGAAGGGCACGCAAAGCTCATCTTGCAGGCAACAAGTGCCTCAATGATTTTTCGCAAAGAATACTGGGGTAGAGGTATTGCTAGTAGTATCCATAAGGCGCGGACATGGTTTGCCTTTCAGCATCTTGGATTGCACCGAGTGAAATCGGCCGTAATTCAAGGGAATGTCGGAAGTCTAAAAGCGCTCAGTCGAAGTGGCTACAGCTTGGTATACGTGGAGCGTAACGAGCAGTTTGTAAGTGGCCAGCTGCGTCATCTCGATTGCTTGGAATGTCTCAATCCCAATGAGCCATTCTGGGGTCAATGGTGGCATGGCGATCGCCCCCCGAGGAGGGCGCTTGAAGCACGCAGATGCACTCAAGTGGCCCTTGCGTGGGCCGAGGAGAACGTAGAGCTCCTGTAGTTTGTACACCCCGCCAGGTTCCATAACTTGGCGGGGTACTCACACGATGCGACATAAGCAACATGGTATAATCAGAACATCGAACAAAGTCATTTTTAGTGTGACTATTGAAGGGAGTAGACGAACAAAATGGTCTCTAGTGACAAGCTGCAGCGTGGGTTTACGATTGTCGAGCTTCTGATCGTGATTGTCGTGATTGGCATTTTGGCGGCTGTTACTATTGTCGCGTATAACGGGATCCAAAACAGAGCCCAGCAGGCGACCTTTAGCTCTGATTTTTCAAATGCGGCAAAGATGGCTGAGCTTTTTTATAACGACCCTACGACGTCGGGCGTGTATCCAAATTCGGCGACAACAATCACACAGGCTGGCATTAAACTAACAAAAGGTAGCTATAATGCGGCCGTTTGGTGCTTTCCTAATGATCGCAGTGGCTGGGCCTTGGTAGCCGATAATAAGGATGGCAAAACCTACTACATTTCCAATACGCAGCGAACTATGACCGAATACACCCTCAATAAAGTACAAGGTCAGAGTGGGGGCACGACCTGTCCAGGCGTGAGCTCAAACGCCATGGGTAACTGGATATGGCTCGTGCAGTGCCCGACATGCGCATGGGCAATCTAAATTAGCTTTTTTGCATCTTACTTGTGCTTACTCTGTTATAAGGGTAAAGTAGAGCTATATGGACATCAAAACAGAACTTGAAAAGATTTTTAAAGGCGACCTTGACACAACAGAAGAGACGCGCGAATTTTACTCTCACGATGCGAGTTTATTTGAACTTAAGCCACAAATAGTCGGCTTCCCGAAAGACGCTGAAGATATTAAGTCGGTCGTGAAGTTTGTCGGCGAGCACAAGGCTGAATACCCCGAGCTAAATATCACACCTCGCTCTCGCGGTACTGATATGTCGGGTGCAGCAATTGGCGAATCGATTCTTCTCGATGTGAGCCGGCATATGAATAACCTGCACGAAGTTACGCCGACATCAGCTCATGTGCAGCCGGGTATGCTGTATAGAGAGTTTGACACCGAGACGGTTAAGCAAGGCAGTATTTTGCCAAGCTATCCGGCGAGCCGCGACCTTGCATCGGTAGGCGGTATGGTTGGTAATAATTCGGGCGGTGAAAAATCCTTACAGTATGGCAAAACGGATGTGTTTGTGACTGAGCTGAGTGTCGTACTGAGCGATGGCAATGAATATATCGTAAAGCCACTTAATCGCACCGAGCTTAATGCAAAGATGAGCCAGGACGATTATGAAGGTCACTTGTATCGTCAGACGTTTGAGTTGCTTGATGGGCAGTACGAAGAAATTCAAGCGGCCGCGCCGAAAGTCAGTAAGGATTCGACGGGATACCATTTGTGGAATGTGTGGAATCGTGAGACGGGTATATTCGATTTGACGAAATTATTTGTTGGCGCCCAGGGTACATTGGGTATTACGACTGATATTCGCTTCCGACTTGTACCAAAACCGGCACACTCTGGCACACTCGTTTGTTACATGCGTACAATCGATGAGTTAGGTGAAGTGATTCCGGCAGTACTGGCCCATAAGCCAGCGACCTTTGAAAGTTTTGATGACAATACGCTTTGGCTAAGTTTTAAGTTTTTCTTTGCCTTCTTGACGAAATTAGGTTTGTGGCGCTGGATGAAACTAGCTGTTCAGTTGATACCAGACGGCATCATGCTCATAAAAGGTGTTCCGCAATTGATTTTGCTGATTGAATTTACCGGTGAAACAGTTGATGAAGTGAAGTACAAGATTCATACTGCCAAGCAGGATCTAAAGCGATTTAACTTTACCTATATGGAAGAAGATGAAACCGAAGCGAAGGCACAAAAGTTTTGGCTCATGCGCCGCGAAAGTTTCAACCTGCTTCGCAGTAAGGTAAAGGACAAGCATACGGCACCATTCATCGATGACCTTATTGTGCCTCCGGCGCGTTTGACCGAGTTTTTGCCACAGCTTCGCGATATTATCAAAAAGTACAATCTCCTTGCTACGATTGCCGGCCACATGGGCGACGGTAATTTCCATGTCATTCCACTGATGAAGATTGAAGATCCGAAAGAGCGCGCCAAGTTTGAGCCAGCCATGAAGGAAGTTAACACACTCGTTATTCAGTACGGTGGGTCGGTATCGGGCGAACATAACGATGGCATGGTTCGCGGCCCATGGCTCGAGCAGATGTATGGACCAACCGTGCTTGGGTATATGCGCGAGATAAAATCTTTGTATGATCCGCAAAATATCTTCAATCCGCACAAAAAGACCGATGCGGACTGGGATTTTAGCTTTAGTCATATTCGTCAGCATTTTTAACGAAACGATATTTTTCTGCGTAGCGCAGGTAAGGTGCGTTTTGATGCATTGGTCCATGCGGCACGTGCGAGGGTGATAGTGGTGATGACACTAGCTCCAATCACGAGAGTATAAAACGGTGCGAAGTAGGCTGGTATAAAAAGACTGAGCCGAATTTTTCTTAGATGTGACATCCCTTGATGAGACCATAGTCCGAGCAGAAGATAAATACTCAAGATGGCCATGGCGACAAGCAGTAGCGCAGGCTGATGCGGGATGAGCGCAAGAAAAATAAAGTAGCTGAGTAAGAATGGCAAGGCGATTGATATGTATATTGCGCTTGTCGTGAATAGTACAAGAAACCACTTGAGAATTACACCTTTCGCGCTACTTTGGTCGGTAAAAGTGTGCAGTGACATAAGTGCTGTCACTTGTCGGCGCATGGCGGTATGTAGATGCATAAGGAATTCACTAGTCGTTGCTGCTGATTGATTGACAATCACGTCCTCTGCGCTATAGGTCACCGTTTGTGATGGTAGATGTCGATCAAGGAACACATTGGCTCGATAAAACAGCACTCCAGAATTGTCAGATGCGTGGGTGTACTTGAGCGGGTTTATGAATTTATTCCAAAAATAGGCAAGCGCTTCGGCATAGGTTTGTAAAGTGCCGATATTGCTGTAGCGAGTTGTTGTGGCGATGCGGGCACGAAGTTGTGAAATATTTGGTCGTGTATTAAAATGCCACACGCTACGTTGAATTGCTAAGTCGTGGAGCCTGTCGGTATCGCGTAAAATGAGTACGATATCGCCATGGCTGTATCGACGGTATGCGCCGTCAATGTTTGCCTGTTCTGATTTTTTGCCTGTAAAAACAAAGACAGGACGACTAGACTTCGCTGGGGAGTGGGCAATAGTATGGACATCGGTGTGGTGTTGTAAACTCTCAACAATAATAAATTCCAGGTGGCGATATGAGTTTTTTTTGAGTGCGTCTAATGCTCTTTTGGTATTGTCGCCATTATTGCTGGCCACGAGTAATACAGTCACAAGTGGGCGGGCGCGATACGAGCGGGAATGGGGATGTTTGACGATGGCATG
>CAMPKW010000008.1 GCA_946887425.1 uncultured Candidatus Saccharibacteria bacterium
GAAAATCACAGAAGGATATGAAGGGTGTCAAAATCTATCCCGCTAATGGGAGTGTAATCTGGCATGCGCGTGATACGCTATCATTCCATCGCGGCGCGCCGACAGGGCAGTTTTCGGTGCCTTCGATCCAGTAAATAATTCTCACGACACCAGACTCAAGCGTGGCTGCCGATCCAATGCGCGACGTTGTTCCTGCACCAGGAACTGGTTTTCGGGTTGAATTAGGGAGCTGGGCGGCCACCTTTTTAAGCTCTGTATTCAGGGTGGTATTCATAGAGAAGCGGTTACCGCCTACGTGCAAATCCCAGCAATCACCTACGTTATCGGCATTCACATCCGGGAAGCCCTCGCCTAGGCACATGGAGGAGTTGAGGACGTCGGGGTACTTGCCATACGTAGTGGCATAAGTCATGAGGATTCTTTCCCACTGCTTTGCTTCATTGACGCGAGCGGTGTTGTTGGCGCGTTGTTGAATACCGTTGTAGGCTACAACGGTAATGGCAGCAAGGATACCAATGATCACAATGACAATAAGGAGTTCAACGATCGTAAAGCCAGCCTGTGCGCGTTTCATATTGTTAAAGTATGAACCATAAGCGAGATGAAGACAAGTCGAACCGTTATAGGTCCGGTAGTGTAGCGCGGCACCACATTGTACCATCAGAGAATGCAGTCGGTGCACTTTGTGGAGCACCGATACTTGGACAAGTGGTCGATCCTGTAATTGTATATTCTAGAACTCTACTGCTGGTGTTGATAAGCATGCCGCGCGCCAATCCACCAATCTTTTCCATTGGGGGTGAAGGTATCTGACTCATGTATGGTGCAAGGAGTGTGTTTGCCGCAAGACTCGACTGATTGGTCCAGCATAAACCACCAGCATCGACTGGATAGCCAGTTCCTACACACGAGACACTACTGGATGTCGGGTAGGCACCTTTATCTATGACATACTGCGATATGCCTTTATAGACTTGAGAGGCTGCACTAACCATCTGTTGGTTCCGGGCCCTATTTTGTATGCCGTTATATGCAACAACTGTTATCGCGGCTAGAATGCCAATGATAACGATAACGATAAGTAGTTCGACGATCGTAAAGCCGCGCTGGGATGAGCTCTGATGCTTCATCGTTTATCCACTCCTTGTCCACAGTCGCCACGGGCCAGTACTTGTGTCTGCGCTATAGAAACCAGCCACGAGGCGTGAGGTGCCGGCAAGAAGATCAGCGCATGAGGTGGCAAGGTTGGCAGGATTACCATCGTTTACTTGGGTGCTTGGGTATTCTTGAATGCCATTACTCGAAGTGATAGAGAATTGTTTACTGGATTTGCTGATTGCGCCGAGTGCATAGGCTGAGCGGTCGGCATTGGCGCAGTAGCTGAAGTTAAGAACACGGCTCGTGTTGTACGCCGAGTGATTTATCTTTAGTTTTAGACTTTCAAGCTCCGTAGCGTTAGCGGGGAATTTATAATTATCACCGTAAAAAATATCAAGTTTTTTTGCAAGAGCCGATAGATCCGACTTGACCGATGCATCGTAGCCATTATTTTGAATGCCGTTATATGATACGACAGTAATGGCTGCAAGTATTCCGATAACGGCAATGGCAACGATCAGCTCTACGACGGTAAAACCTGTTTGTTTTATTTTCATACTACGATAAGTATAAAGCATAAGCTGTACTACGACCAGTGTTGGGGTGGGAGCTGTATGTTGGTTTGGGCTTTTTTGCGGCGCCTCTTCCATACGATGATGGCGACAAAGAAAGCGACAATTGTGAGCAAAGCGATGCAGGATAGGGTCCAGTTGCGAGGCGTGTTATCGGTGGTTTCCGTAAAATTTAAACCGTCGCTTTCGGTGGTGGTTTTTGCAATTTTAACAGTTGTAGAACCAAGGATGACTCGGCTACCTGTATCACCGGGCATGAGGGCTGCAACGCGAACAGCATATTCACCAGGTGGGAGGCTGATGGTTGCCGAGTGCTGGTTGGACGTAGCTTGATAGGCTTTCTTCCATGGAGTTGTTGTGTCGCTCTCGGGAATGGAGGCGTCGCGGTATTCAATAACGTATCCAGATGAGTTGCTGTCGGTAGGTGAGCGCCACGATATAAGCACACGGCCAGGGCTTGATTCTTCCACTGCCGTAACTGGCTGCAAGGGTGGTATTGAGGGAGCAGGCTTGTTATCTTCGGCTTGAATAGCGACACTTTGAGGAGCTTGTGGCTTTACTGGTGTCTTTTGTGCAGGATTACTCCGAGTCGACGACGGTGATGGTGGAGGTGTTGCTGGAGTAGGATTACTATTGTTTGAGGCTGGCGGGGTTGGCGCTGGAGACGTTGGAAGGGGTGGAGATGTGGTAGTGATGACAGTTGCCGTTATCGGTGCTGTCGCTAGACTTGCACCAATGGTGTTCACAGCTGTTATCCTGATCTGATATTCGGCTGCATCAAGAGCTGAAATGACATGCGTCGTGGCGGATGAAGTCACGACAGCGCTTGTCCATGCCATGTCGGTAAGCTTCTTGTATTCGATCTGGTAACTGGTAATAGCACTGCCGCCGTCGCTGACTGGAGCAGCCCAGTGTACCGTCGCCTGATTCGGAATGGAAGTGTCAACAGTGACATTTTGAGGAGTCGATGGGGTGGTGTTTGAAGGAGGCGTCACGGCTCCGGCATAGGAGAGTACTTGCACGTATGGGCTCCAGCCATTTGGAATATAGATGTCGCCGTTGCTGGTTTGTGTTATATTTTCTGGCTCATCGAAAGTGAGGTACTCGCCCGTATCACCGTAGCCGCGGCCATACTTTTGTATGAACACCCCTTCGGATGTAAATGTCTGCAAGCGGTAGTTGTAGGGGTCATTGATCACAAGGTGGCCGGCGGGATTAACAGCCATGCCATATATTTCGTACATCTGGCCGTCTTCTTCACCCATGCTACCAAACTTCATCAGGCGATTCCCAGCGGCGTCATATTTTACGATGCCATGGTCTTCGTCGTATGATCCGCTAGCTACGTACGTATTGCCGGTGCTGTCAAAAGCAATTGAAGTTGGCTCGGCAATATCTGTTGCTATTCTATTTAAGAAAACGCCATTCTTGTTATATTTTTGGATACTAGAAAAGCGATTGACGACATAGAGGTTATCTTGTGCATCGACATGAATTTCGTATTGATAATTCATCTGGCCATCGCCGTTACCGAAACTGCCGAACGAACCGATATAGGTTCCATCAAGCTCAAACATGGAAATACGGTCATTTCCAAGATCGGCGACGTAGAGTGTACCTTCGCTATTGATCACGAGTTGCTGAGGTGAGTACATCTCTCCGTCACCACTACCAGGTGACCCGATCGATCGTTCGTAAGTGCCATCCGTGCTAAACACATTAATACGATCATTCGTGTAGTCGCTTTCGTAGCGTTTGCCCGCCGCATCAAATGCGATACCATGAACCAGACCTTGCTCATGAGTGGTGTATTGTTGTTTAAATTGGTATGTGTCCGATACGGCAATATTGGAAATTTGCGTCGGCTCCCCTAGGCCTGCTTCGTTCAAGGTGCTTACTCTGATGTCGTAAGTGTCAGCAAGGAGACCAGTAAGTGTGGCTAATGTTCCAGAAACTGTTTCATGAGCTACCCACGCGCCATGTTTTGCTGGACGATACTCTACCTTGTAGCCAGTGATTGGACCAGAAGAGACTGGGGCATTCCAGGAGATGGCAGCAGATGCAGGTGCTGTGGAATTAAGCGTAAGGTTAGTAGGAGCATTCGCTACATCAAGAATCACCGTTGGGTTAAATGAGCGTACATAATTCGCATTTCGATCAGCTAACAAGAGTTGGTTTGCATCTGTAAAGATCATGCGCATATCTGGCGCGTAATTTTCGTAGCTTGGCTGAGGTAGGACGATTGTGAATTTTGGTAGATCAGGGTTTGTGAGGTTGATACGCGCGGCAGACAGAGGTGCATAGTTGGGTTTTGTGCCGTCTCGACCTAGTCCGTAGAGGTTGTCAAACTTGTCATAGAAAATAGCATGGGTATAAAACAGGGTGGAGGTAGCACTGTTGTAGAGAGTTGACGATACTTGGTCGTTTTGGTAGACGCCGCTCGCATCATAACTACGGAGGGTGTCATTGGCTAGAAGTACCCTGATCGAATCGTCGCTTTTTAGTGCAAATGATTTAACCTGGCTTGGTGGGCTCAGTTTGGATATGAAGGTGCCATTTGGTTGGAATATCTGGACGCGGCCAGCAGTAATACCATCAAGGATAACGAGGCTATCGTCACTACGTACGCTTATGTGTCTAATCCTCGTCATCTGACCATCGGCTGTTCCGGTAGTGCCAAATTTACTAACAAATGTTCCACTCGTGGTAAATTTTGAAATTCTATTGAGCCAGTAGTCTGCAACGTAGACGTTGTCATTGCTGTCGATGGCTATGCCCTGGGCGCTATCAAATTGTCCGTCGGCCGTGCCCTTGCTGCCGAAACTAAGAAGGTAGTTGAAGTTAGAGTCGTACTTCATGACTCGTCCATGCTGATAGTCAACTACGTAGAAGTTCCCATTCGAGTCTTGGGCAACATCGGTCGGCTTCGTGAGAGTAGACGGGTCTGATATGAGCGTGCTGCCAATTTTTGCACCGACTGTAGTGTAGCGGCTAATCGCTGTCGTAATATTAGCTCCAGGCTCTATAGCGTAAATGGTGTTTCCGGGCCCGCTACTAAGAGACGATGAGCGAACGCCGCGCTCCTGAAGTCCAAGATAGTTGCCGTCGATATCGAAGGTTAGGATGTGGGTTGAGCACCATGGGCTTTGAGCTGCAACGTAGATGTTGTCTTGATCATCGAGTGTAATACCAGCCACATTATCGAGCGATGGCTGAGCAGGGCAAGTAACCCCGGTATTTCTTTGGCCAAATTTTCGCACGAATGTTCCATTGCTGCTAAGTATCTGAACGCGATAATTACCGCTGTCGGAAACGACAAGGTTGTTGTTTGAGTCGATCGCTATATCTTTTGGTGTTGCAAACTGCCCATTGGCGCTGCCCGAGGTAGAACCCAGGGTGGCAAGAAGCGTGCCGGCCGTATTGTACTTATATATTTTGTGAGCACTTGGGTGACTGACATAAAAGTTGTTATCATGATCGAAAATGATGTAAGCATTACTATAGTTGACACCAGGTACTGTACCTAGCGAGTTGCCGTCATTGTCAAACTTCTGAAGGTTCGAACTACTATCAAATGCATAGAGGATATCGTTATTATCCATCGCAACGCGTCCGTACTGTGCTGTTTGGTTTGCCGCGAGTAGGCTGGTGTGTCGGATATCCTTAACGAAGCTTCCATCGGGAGCAAATTTTCTAATGAAGCTGTAGTTACCAATAAATACCGGAGCGAATATATTACCGGAGCTATCCAGGGCGTAGCTGCTTGTCGTGCCAGCGATAACAGAGCGGCTGCCGATGCCATTTGCCGATTCTTGGTTGTAGAGCGCCACGCTTGCACTTGCTGACGGGAGTGGAATTTGCGCAAAGGTCGTAAAGGTGAGGACAAGAAGCATCAGCCAAATACCGGTTCGTCTCAATGAATATTTATCAATCGAAAAAGAACCAATTGAATAGGTGCCTAATGCCCGTAACCCCATAGTCGCTGCCACTCCTTATGTTTGTGTATACGAGCATATTATTGCGCGCAGGTACATCCTCAAAACCAATGTTTGGGTAAGCATAACAGCAATACGTACTAATGTAAATAGTACAATGGTGTTATTGTCACAACTAATTACTGGTCTGTGTATGTAGGGTTGGTGCTTGTGAATTTATTTATGAGCAGGCGTGTGGTCGGAGACTATTTTGCTCATTTTTTGGGTAAAGAGACTTGAAGCGAAACGCTTTGATTTACGATGAAGCGTTGCAGGTAGAAATGAGATAGTTTCAAAGCGACGCATGGCATCTATGAGGCTCTCGACGGTTTGTTCTGTAAAGAGAACACCGGTTTCGCCGTCTTGGACGATATCAAGCACGCCGCCTTTTGCATAGCCAATGACGGGGGTGCCAGCCGCAAGTGCTTCGACAGCCGAGATGCCGAAATCTTCTTCATTTGGAAAGAGGAATCCACGGCTATGTTGGGCAATAGCTACAAGTTTCTCATCGCTGACGCGGCCAACGAATGTAATAGTCGGTCCGGCTAACGATTTGAGGCGTTCGGTATCGGGACCGCTTCCGATAACAGTCAGTGGGGCGCCAAGTTTATTGCAGGCTTCGATAGCAAGGTCGAATCGTTTATATGGCACATGTCGACCCCAAAGAACGTACCCTTCTCGGTTGGTCTGTGGGGGCGGTGTGAAGCGATCTATATCGACAGGCGGGTGAATGACGGTGCTTGGACGATTGTAATATTGCTTGATGCGCGACTGAGTAACAGTGGAGTTGGCCATAAGGCTATCGATACCCGGGATTGATTCGAGGTCGATTTTGCGCATGCGCCGAACAAGCAGTGGAATAAACGGTCGGATTAGGGGTGTAAGCGGTCCGAAAGTGAACTCATGGCGAAACTCATTGTAATGACTCCAGTAGTAGCGAATAGGGGTATGAATGTAGGAAATGTGAACTTGCTCTGGCCGGGTTTTTCGAACTTGCTTTGCTTCGGCGCTCGTAATCGAGAGGATAATATCAAACTCGGATAGGTCGAGTGCGCGAAAGGCAAAAGGACGCAGCACGGGCCATAGTTGATGCTTGTAGCGCAGGGATTTAGGTAGTCGTTTTTGTAGATAGGTGGTGCGAACATCACAGTTGGCAAATGCGGGCATATTATCGCGATCGTATACAGAAGTATAGATTGGTGCCTCGGGGAATAGTTTGTGAGCCTCAAGGACGACTAGTTCGCCGCCACCCATATTTGTCAGCCAGTCGGTAACGATTGCTATCTTTGGCTTTGGCATCAACGCGCACCTCGCCTGAAGAGTACGACGACAATCGTCTTAAACAATATTTTTATATCAAGCCAGAACGTCCAATTTTGAGCATAGTAGAGTTCGATATTGATGCGCTTTTCGGTTGAAAGGTCACTTCGGCCAGAAACCTGCCATAGGCCTGTGACTCCACTTTTCACACTCAGCAGTAGGGCGCCGTGAGTGGTGGTGAATTTGGCGTCGAGCTCTTTACGTGGCACCGGACGGGGGCCAACTAAACTCAATTCACCCTTAAGTACATTAAAAAGCTGGGGCAACTCATCGATTGAACTGGCACGAAGAAACTTGCCGAGTCGTGTAATGCGTGGATCGTCTTCAACCTTGAAGTTTTTCTCATATTCCCGAGCTAGGTCTTCGCGTCCCATCTCGCGAAATTCGGTAGCAGCATCTTTTTTACCGTACTTAGCGGCCATCGAGCGGAATTTATACATGCCGAATGGTTGTGAGTAACGGGTGAGGCGCGCACTTTTATAAAAAATCGGTCCAGGGTTAAAAATGAGCTGTAGCAAGATAGTGATTAAAAACACAGGGGAAAGAATGATAATAAGTAGGCCGCTAACCGCCAGGTCAAAGAGGCGCTTTACAATCTGCCCCCATCCAACCAGCGGAGTCTGCGACACTGAAATCATCGGGTAGCCCAAGAATACATCAACGGTATTCTTGCCTGCGTAAAATTCTGCCTCACCTGGGATAAAACTGTATTGGATGTGGTTTACCTGAGCGGCACCCAGGATGCGTTGATTCCGTTCGGTTGAATCGTATAGATCGGTCTGGATAATAGTGTTGATACGCAAATCTTTGATGTGTTTGAGGGCTGAGTCTACGGATAGAAAATGTTCAACGTCAAGACCTTGGGGAACGACCTTCTTTGGTCCAGCAATAGCAACGACATGATAGCCACTTTTGTGCGTTTCAGAAAGATTATCGGCAATATCGCGAGTCGCATCAGAGTTGCCGACAATCAACACCCGGCTGGTGCCGCGCCCGAAACGAAACATGAGGCTACGGGTAAGGCGAAGGAGCTCACGTTCAAAAACAATGAGTATAAATGAAGCAATGAGGGCATACACAGCGACGAGACGTGCAGGGAAGATGGCGATGTCGCTCGCGTATTCCCATCCGATGACGAGTAAAATACCAATAAAGACGCCGATAGCGATCTTGCCCCATTCGATCAGACGACGGTTGTAGGTATTGGATTGATATAGTCCCAGTGTGGCAAATATTAAAATCCAAAACGGGAGGATCAGGAGGAAGGTGGTGAAGTATTCTGTGGCTAAAATCTGATTTACAAGCGGTCGAGGGTCGTACTGAACACGCAGTACGTAGGCGAATACAAACGCCATAAGGAGAACAAACATATCAGCAATAACGAGAATGAGACTATAGAATTTTGTATTCTTTGATGGCATAAGTAGTGCTATTATAGCATTTTTTGCGGTACACTAGGGGTAATGAGTCCGCGCTTTTTACGCAAAATTTACATGGGTGTATTGATCGTTATTTTTGGTGGTATCGTACTGCATGCACCTTTTAGCGTGGTGACAAGTGTGCTGTTTCCGCAATTTGAGTTGTTATTCAAATCATGGAAAGAGATTCTACTGATCGTCGCATCGATACTGATCGTTATAGCCGTGTGGCGTGAAAAAAAATGGCAATACATATATAAAGACCGCATCCTGCAGGCGATAGGTATATATATTGCACTACATCTTCTGCTGCTGGTACCGTTTTGGCAAGGCTTGGCGGCAAGCGCAGCGGGGTTGATGATTGACCTTAGATATGTCATTTTTTTTGCGCTCGTCTACATTGGGCTACGCCTTTACCCCGAGTATCGCAGTTTGTTTGTGAAAGTAGGAATCATCGGAGCTGGTGTGATGCTTATTTTTGCCCTATTGCAGGTATTTGTTTTGCCGCCTGATATCTTGAAATATATTGGTTATAGCCGTGACACTATCGTCCCTTATTTAACGGTAGACCAAAACCCTGATTACGTGCGCATCAATAGCACCTTGCGTGGACCAAACCCGGTAGGGGCGTATGCTGTTATTGCGCTGGCGTGTGTGGCAGCCGCATTTGTAAAACGAAAAATACCAAAGGATCGTCACTCAATTATATTGGCCAGCGTGCTTGGAGCCGGTGGCGTAGTTGCTTTATGGGCGAGTTATTCACGAAGTGCGCTAGTGGCGGGCGTAATGGCAGTTGGACTCGTCATTTTACTGACAATTGGACGAAGACTTTCTCGACGTGCATGGATTATCAGTTTTATTATTTTGGGCGGTTTGCTAGGTGGATTCTTGGCTGTCCGAGAGACTTCGTTTGTGTCACATGTCCTCCTGCATGAAAATCCGCACGGGGGAAGTGTAGTGAGTTCAAATGATGGCCATGTTGAATCGCTTGAGTTTGGTACATCGCGTCTGCTCACTCAGCCTTTAGGCGCCGGAGTGGGAAGTACCGGCTCAGCCTCACTGTACGGAGACAGTCCGCTCATTATTGAGAACCAGTATCTGTTTATCGCCCACGAGACAGGATGGGTCGGATTGATAGTATTTATGGCTATATCAGTGTTAGTGTTAGCTCGACTGTGGCGCTTTCGCAGTGACTGGTTGGCACTCGGGGTCTTTGCGAGTGGTATTGGCCTTCTGGCGATCGGTTTACTTTTACCGGTATGGGCCGACGATACGGTGAGTATTGTTTGGTGGGGGCTTGCGGCAGTTGCTATTGCATCAAAGGAGGGGTATGTCAGATCTACGGCCAAGTAAAAAACAACGAGAGCTGCTCAATTTTATTGACGGGTTCATCAAAGGCAACGGCTATGGACCGAGTTACCGCGAAGTGATGCGAGCACTCGATTACAAGTCGGTATCAACGGTTGCCACGCATATCGATGGCTTGATTACTCGAGGGTATTTGCGCAAGAAGGATAATTCAGCGCGTTCACTCGAGATTGTTGCTCAGGGTGCGATAGCGCCTGCGGTTTCAAGAGAGTCCGCACATATCAAATGGCTTGATGATGCAATAGCGACTCGTGAAGCACTTGATGATGACAAATCTCGGCAAGAGATTGTTATTTTAAAACATGCCCGCGACATACTTGACCAACCCCAGGTATAACGGGTATAATACTCCTTGTATTCCGACGTAGCTCAATGGTGGAGCAAGAAGCTGTTAACTTCGAGGTTGCTGGTTCGAGTCCAGCCGTCGGAGCCAAAATGATTACCCTTAAAGATCTTCGAACTGAAGATCTTTTTGTTTGGTATACTTGAAGTAACATGTGGGCAAAACATAAACAGCAAACGGGCTTTACGATCGTCGAACTGCTAATTGTCATTGTCATTATTGGCATATTGGCTGCAATCACTGTTGTGGCCTTCAACGGCGTACAGGAGCGCGCGAGAAATACGCAGACTATTTCGGCCGTCAAAGACTATATGAAACTTTATTCATCGTACGCCGTCGATTACGATGTCTATCCTGGGAGTGGCAATTATTGCCTCGGTTCTGGCTACCCGGGAGGTTTGTGTTGGGACAACAGGACGTACACCGAAAACACCACCGCCAATACCGGGTTGCAGAATTACGTGAAAAATTTGCCAAGTCCAAGTACTGCTCGTGTATACCGAAACTCAACCGATGGCTATAGAGCGGGGATTTTATTTGTAAGTCCTCATTATTTGCGCTACCAACTTGAGGGCGCTAATACAGAGTGTGGGATTAATGGGGCGACCCGCGCCTTTACTGCCGGCCAGTCGACAGGCCCAGAATGCAACGTAGCTGTTCCTGACCCTGCATTGTAGTTGTAGCGGAGCCGAAAAATTCACATGTCGATATGACTAAGTCTGGCAAAAAAGTTATAATAAGATATGGATGAGATATAGACGTAAGGTATATAAAACTATTAAGCGACGGCTTAAAAAATATAGCCGGTACTTCGCTCATATACTCTTAAAACCAAGAAATATATTGGGAATTATGGCGATTGTTGGGATGGCTTCGCTTATACTACTCAATATGCAAGATACGCCAAAAATCCATGCGGCCGAGTTACTGAACACGATCGCCAAAGTCGAGAGTAAAAATAATTATAACGCTCACTTTGGCAATGCGGATAATGTTTCTATTCAATTTACTTCCATGACAGTGGGCGAAGTATTGATCTGGCAAAAGCAGTTCGTAGAGCAGGGGAGTCCGAGTTCAGCTGTCGGGAGGTACCAATTCATAAATTCGACTCTTCGGGGGTTGATGAATGAGTTGGGAATTGATGAAAGTGTGAAGTTTGATGCGCCACTTCAAGATAGGCTTGCCGTTGCACTGCTTGAGCGAAGGGGGATTCGGGACTATGTTGATAATAAGATTAGTCGTGAGGTATTTGCGCATAATTTATCGAAAGAATGGGCGGCATTGCCAAGAGCTATTGGTGACAATCCAGAGCAGTCGTATTATGCGGGAGATGGGTTAAATAAAGCACAGCTGAGTCTAGATGAAGTATATGCGAGCATCGGAACAGTACGTAAGCTATAGTCCTCGTGTCTCTACTGAATAATAAGTTGTATTAGACTAGCCGGTCCTATTTCGCATAATTGTGAATAATATTACATACCTATAAGTAGCTCAATATTATACTTATTTCATGCCTCACATACATGAAAGCGGAAAAGTTAAAGTAAAATTTTTCATCTGGCCAAGTATTATTATCAGTATCGTTCTATCGGTAATAGGTACAATAATACTCAATATAATTTTCTGACAAAAATAAACATCAGAGTGTCTGCCGGCGAGCTTAAAAATTATTACAGTTTAAGATCTTCAGTACGAAGATCTTTTTGCTATACTGAACATAACATGTGGGTAAAAAATAGACATACAGGTTTTACGATCGTCGAACTGTTGATCGTTATTGTCATCATAGGCATCCTTGCCGCAATTACAGTCGTGGCATTTAATGGTGTACAAGAGAGGTCTAAAGCATCCGCAGCGATGTCTGATATTGCTAACAATGTAAAGGTAGCAAAGCTTGTCGGTGCATCTACTGGTAACGTACCAACGACAGTTGATATCCTGCAATCAAGTACTAAAATGACCGCCACTAATGGAATCTATAAGTTATCGTCGTTTTGCTCCTCGAGTCAGTCGTATGTCCTTGCCGTAGAGACGGTAACGGGCAACAAGCTCTACTCGGTAAATGGTGCTACGATTATTCAAGATAATACTATCGATGTGACAAATGCCTGCCAAAGTCTCGGTATTAGCTCGGCCGATAAGGTATTTATAGGTATGCCGTCAGCCTCATGTGCGGCAGAAGGCGGGACGTGCAACGTCACGGGCACGTCATCGGTTGCTTATGGCTACTTAGCTCAGGGGAAGTTTAACGCAAGAAAGGATCTTACTGGTGCGGTCACCTGTAATAATACCTTCTTTGGAGACCCTGCGCCTGGCTATGGCAAGGCGTGCTATATATTGAGCTATTAAAAGCTCCCGTAACTATTTAGAAGTGCCCCTGCGCACTTGTTTTCCATAAGTCTTCCACCTTGCTATGATTGATGCAGAACGCAACATAATAAATCGAAAGATTGAGGAGGTTGATATGCTACAGAAAATTACTCCAAACCTATGGTTTGATGGCAATGCAAAAGAAGCGGTGGAGTTTTATGTATCGGTATTTCCAAATAGTAAAGTCATCTCAACCTCTTATTACCCCAAAGAGGGTTTGCTCGACTTCCAAAAAAACCTTGCCGGCAAAGAGCTTACGATTGATTTTGAACTAAGCGGTAATCGTTTCACGGCCATTAATGCTGGGCCAGAATTTAAGTTTAATGAGGCGGTTTCTTTCTTAATCACCTGTGAAGATCAGGATGAGATTGATTATTACTGGGAGAAGCTTTCGAGTGCACCCGAGGCTGAGCAATGTGGCTGGTGCAAAGACAAATATGGCTTGAGTTGGCAGGTGGCGCCAAAGGGCATGGAGGAGCTCATGAGCAACCCGAATGCGTTTGCAAACATGATGCAGATGAAGAAGATTGTCATTGCTGATTTTTAGTATCCTGTTGTGCTAGGTGGAGCGATAACATGCCACGAGATTTAAGCCTATCAAAAATTTTGAATATTCCCGTCGAGGAGGCCGCCCGTCGATTGCTGGGCGCGGTTATTGAACGTACGGTAAATAACACAGTACTTCGAGTAAAAATCGTTGAAGTGGAGGCATATGATCAGCACGATCCCGCTAGTCATACATTCCAGGGCCCGTCTGTGCGAAATGCAAGCATGTTTAAGGCGGCGGGTCATGCGTATGTCTATTTTATTTATGGTATGCACTACTGTCTTAATATAGTAGTTGGGGCATCTGACTTTGGAGCTGGTGTGCTAATACGAGCGGTAGAGCCACTTGAGGGCGAGGCCGAGATGATTGTGAATCGGGGCGGGAGAACAGGGCGTGAGCTTACGAATGGTCCGTCAAAGCTATGTGAAGCTTTGGTGATTAATTTTGATCTAAATGGACATGATATCTCACTGCCGCCCTTGCGGCTGATACTTGCCCCAAGTTTGCCGGACTCTCAAATAGAGGTAACTAACAGAGTGGGTATTACCAAGGCCGCAGATTGGCCGCGTCGATTTTATATTCGTGACAATCCGTTTATCTCCAAACGCTAGCCGTGTAATCTCGCAACTAGAGGCGCACACGGATTTTTTTTAATTGGGGCGCAGAGGTTGTATATCAAGCACACTATGATGTGTATTTGCTTTTATTGCAAAAAAGTAAGATATATTACAGCCGCACGCTGGGTGGATTGGTACTGTTTGTATAGCACACGACACAAAATAAAATGAAGGGAGGTGCAAGATGAGACATTTACTGACTATCGGAGCTATCGCACTACTTACATTTATGCTATTGATGCCACAGCTCGTAAACGATAGTCTGCTAACGGTATTATGGTCGTCGGCAGTTGAATACCAAGTAGTACGAGTCGTCCTTATTGCGTTGTTATTTGGTCTGCTGTTTACTACACCGCCGCGCAGTATGCGTTTTCGTGTGGCGCTCGGAGTTGTGTCGGTAGTGTTACTATTTGGATCAGCAGCAATGCTGCTTGGCTATCAGATGAAAATACTTGATGCGGTTATTTTTCTTGAGATTGCGATCATCTGCGGCATTGAGGCGCTTGAGTCGCCAGCTCCTCTGCGGCTTTCAAGTAAAAAAGAGCGAGCAGTTGCTCGGACCTAGGGGTCATATCGCTATATAGCATACAAAATACTCGTCATATGACGGGTATTTTTTATTCAAAGCTAAATGAAAGAAATGCCATTTTAGTAATATATTTAACAGGTAATACAATTAAACCTCGGTATTGTAGGTATATAAATAAACCAAAGGAGAACTACAATGTTACTAGATATCGTACTATGGATTCTATTCGGAGCTTTAGCAGGATGGATTGCCTCAAAAATCATGAAGACAGACGCACAAATGGGTGCTCTAGCTAATATCGTCGTAGGTATTATCGGTGCCTTCATCGGTGGATTCCTCGTTCGCACCCTGACCGGCAATGATGTTGAAGGATTCAGTATTACAAGCCTTATCGTTGCGATCCTTGGAGCAGTTGTTCTACTCGCCATCGTAAAAGCATTTAACGGCCGTGGCACACGTCGTATCTAACGCATTAGATAGAGCATACAATAGGAGATCCTGCGAGATCTCCTATTTTGCGTAGTGCGGTGTTAATAACGATATATTTACGTATAATAACCAAAGAAGGGCGCACTACGTGAGTGGGCGCAGCAACTACATATGAATCAAACTACCAGTTCTCCGTTAGATTTTGAAGATTTATTCCGATCCGTCGGGACTGCATATATTGTGTTTGATATTGACGATCCTCATTTTACTATAATTGATGAAAATCAGGCTCATGCCGATATGGCCATGGTAGAGCGCTCAGCTGTTGTCGGTAAGCCGGTATTAGAGGCTTTTCCTGATACCTCAAAGGATTACCTGGAAACCGGGAAGAGTCGGCTGCTCGAATCAATTCGCAAAGTGATACAAACAGGTGAGTCTGATATGATGCCAGATTTGAGCTATGATTTAAAGGATCAAGACGGTAATTTGACGACAAAATTCTGGCAAGTTACGCACTATCCGATATTTGAAAAGGGTAAAGTGCGAGCAGTATGTCAACAGACAAGAGATATTACTGATCGTATCGCTACGCGCCGACAACTAACACTGGCGCAACAGCAGCTTGAGCAGGCTTTGACGTACAGTGCTGTTGGTACATGGATGTGGAATCTAGAGAGCAATAAAATCATCGCTGACAAAAACCTTGCAAAATTGTTTGGTCTTGCGGATGGCGCCGCGCAAGTCGAAGTGTCCCTAGAAGAATTGATTAAATCAATACATCCCGATGATTTAGCCAGGGTTAAAAAGGATATCGACGATGCCCTATCTCACGCCGGTTCCTATGAAAGCGAGTATCGAGTAATCGATGGTACAGGGGCTACGCGCTGGGTGCTTGCGAGGGGTAGGGTTGAATCTGATGCTTTAGGTAAGCCAGTTCGCTTCCCCGGTCTCGTAGTAGATATCACCGAGAAGAAAATAGCCGAAAATAATTTACATCTGCTCGCAAAGGCAAACACTCAGTTTTCTGCTTCTCTCGATTATAAACAGACGCTCCATACGATTGCCTCTATGATTGTTCCGAGTATTACCGACTGGTGTTCTATCTATATACTTGAAGAAGGTAAGATTGAACAAGTCGCCATTGCTCATAAAGATCCTGAAAAAGTGGAGTGGGCGAAGGAGCTTCAGCGAAAGCAGGGCGGAATCGATACGAACGCCCCTACTGGCGTACCGTGGGTTATACGCACGGGTCAGGTTGAGCATATCCCGCGGATTACTGATGAGATGTTGCAAGCTGCTGCAAAAGATAAAGCAGAGCTTAAGTTACTACGTGATGTTGGTATTTGTTCGGCAATCACCGTCCCGCTCAAAATCAATGGCGAGGTGATAGGCGCCATAAGTTTCGTCTCCACTGAGTCCCATAGGTATTACGGGCCAAATGACGTAGAGATGGCCCGGGCACTTGCCAATCGGGCTTCGTTGGCAGTCTATAACGCCAATTTGTTTAACGGCGCCAAGGCCGAAATCAAGCAAAGGAAGAAGCTTCAAAAAGAGCTTGAGCGACTGAACGAGGCGCTCGAGACTCGTGTTAAGCAACGTACGAAGCAGCTTGAGAAGACTAATAAGGGACTGAGCGATGAGATTGTGCAAAGACACAAGGCTGAGGCTGCGCTGCAAGAATATAGCACAAGCCTTTCTCGTAGTAATCAGGAGTTGCAAGATTTCGCCTACGTTGCCTCGCACGATCTTCAAGAGCCACTCAGGAAAATTCGAGCCTTTGGAGATATTCTCGAAAGCGAATATAGCAAGCAACTGGGTGATGGTGTTGAGTATCTTCAGCGAATGCAAAATGCCGCCTCGCGTATGAGTATTCTCATCGAAGACTTATTAGCTTTCTCTCGTGTCAGTACGAAGCGGCCCGCAAACGATATGGTTGATCTAAATTCAATTGCTCATGATGTGATAGGTGACCTTGAGGCCCAGATTGAACGAACGGGAGGTACTGTCACGATCGAAGGGCTGCCGAGTATCAAAGCCGACGGAACCCATATGCGCCAACTTTTTCAGAATCTTATTGGAAACGCGTTGAAGTTTCACAGGGAAGGCGTCCCTCCTGTCGTAAAGGTGTATATGTGCGCTGAGGACAAGGTAAATGGACTACAGACGATTTGTATTGAAGATAATGGTATTGGCTTTGATGAGAAGTATCTTGATCGTATCTTCTCTGTTTTTCAACGGCTTCACAGTCGGGATAACTACGAGGGAACCGGTATTGGCTTGGCGGTTGTGCGCAAAATAGCGGAACGATATGGTGGTACAATAACAGCATCGAGTAAAAAAGGCGTCGGCTCAACATTCAAAGTTACATTTCCAATGATTAAAAAGGAGAACAAGGCATGACAGAATTAAAGAAAGATCCAATCGTTATTTTGATGGCGGACGATGACGATGACGATTATTTACTTACGAAGAAAGCCCTAGCAGAAAGTAAGCTACTCAATACACTTATTCGCGTTTCGGACGGTGAGGAGTTGTTGGATTATCTCAATGAGCGTGGTGACTATAAAGAGGGAACGGTTCGCCCGGGTGTCATTCTACTCGATCTTAATATGCCTCGAAAAGATGGCCGCGAAGCTCTCAAGGAAATAAAGTCTAATCCAAAACTTCAAAATATTCCTATCGTTATTTTTACGACTTCAAAAGCTGAAGAAGATATCTACCGATCGTATCAACTAGGAAGTAACTCATTTATTACCAAGCCAGTCACATTCGAGAATCTTATCGCCGTCATGAAGACCCTTGGTGCATACTGGTTTGAGATTGTTGAGTTGCCGCGTTCAAATGAATGATCTCGCAAGAAAAAATATTTCTGTTCTGCTCGTTGATGATGACGAAGACGATTATATTATTATCAAGCGAATATTTTCAAAAATTCCCGACTCGCCTTTTAGTTTGCGGTGGTGTTCGGATTTTGAAGTAGCCAAGGAGCTCGTTAAGGGCCAGGAATTCGACATCTTCTTAATCGACTACCGGCTTGGCGCTCATACAGGGTTGGAGCTGCTCGAGATCGCTGAAGCAAAGCGGCGATCTGAGCCATTTATCCTTTTGACTGGTGCGGGCGATACGAAAATTGAGCATAAATCTATGGAGCTTGCGGCGGCAGACTATTTAGTAAAAGGCATGATTGATCCCGACGGGTTATCGCGCGCACTCTATTATGCGCTTGGCCGTAAGCAAATTGAAAGTCAGCGATTGCAGCATTTTATTGATCTCAATAAGACAAAAGATGAGTTTATTTCGCTTGCTTCACACCAGTTGCGAACTCCGGCGACTGGCGTAAAACAGTATCTTGGCATGGTTCTGGAGGGTATGGCCGGTGAGGTCGCACCTGCTCAGTATAGTTTGCTCCAAAAGGCGTATGAAAGTAACGAGCGGCAGCTGACGATTGTCTCGGATCTTCTCAAGGTGGCGCAGGTTGATGCTGGTAAAGTGCTGATTCGACAGAAGGAAATTGATGTCGTTGCTTTGCTACAGGACGTAGCAAAAGAGCAGCAGGCGACGTATGCAATGCGACACCAGCAGCTTGCGGTGACACAAAACAGTTCCGAGGCTATAGCGTACGTGGATCCTGATAAGATTCGAATGGTGCTCGAGAACATGATCGATAACGCCAGTAAGTATTCGGATCCTGGCAAAAGTATATCAGTGAACGTGTCCAGCGATGAGAGTATGGTGCGGGTTGATATTGTAGATCAAGGTGTCGGCATTGCGCCGGAAGATATAGACAGGCTATTTGAAAAATTCAACCGTATACACAACCACCTCTCAAATCATGTCGGAGGGACAGGACTCGGTTTATATTGGGCAAAAAAAATTATTGACCTACATGGTGGTATTATTAAAGTAGTTTCAGTTTTAGGTGAGGGGTCGACATTTAGTGTCTTCCTGCCGAAAATTGACCAAGTTGCCGCTTCATCGGAAGACGGTGGAGACAGGAGATAAGTATGAAAAGTAACTCAAAGATATTAATTATTGAAGATGACGTTGCGCTCAATGACGCATATAAAACCATCTTGACGACCGCCGGTTACGCGGTGTCTACTGCTTTTAACGGTGAAGAGGCTCTGGAGGTTGCTATGCAGCATCACCCAGACATTATTTTTCTTGACCTTCGCATGCCCGTCATGGATGGTATCGACTTCTTAAAGCAGTACCAGCCAAAGCAGCAACACCCCGACGTTCATATTGTGGTATTTTCAAACTACGATATGCAAGCCGAGGTAGATGAGGCATATAGTCTTGGCGCTGAGCGATATGTACTAAAAGCATGGGCGTCACCCAAAGAGTTGTTGAAAATCGTTAAAGATTTGTCTTAGTATTAATGTAACGATACGTCCTTGAAGCTGTCTTCGCCAATGAAGCGCTCCAGATTGCGCTTGTTCACGACATAGATGAAATTGCTGTAGGTAATCACGTCACGCTCTTTTAGCTTGGCGAGATTAACTGCGGTGCTCTCTCGGGTGAGGCCTACAAGACTTGCAATCATCGACTGCGTCATCTTTATATCGATGGTAAAGAGTCCTGGTTGTCGTTCAAGTCCATGTCGAATAAGCAGATAATAAAGAGTCAGCGCTATTTTTTCTGCCGCATTTGATTGCTCTAGTGCTGTGATGCGCATCAGTAGGGCGGTATGTTCATTAACGGTAAACTTCAGGATTTTCGCTGCCAGCTCAGGAGATTGGGAGATGGTTGATACTAGATCATCTTTCGTGACACATGCCAGCTCTGAGTCAGAGCCTGCCTCGTAGTAGAGGGGGGGGGGGTTCGTTTCTCCATGCACCCGGGGAGGAGGGAATACATCGCCCTTTCCATGTAATGCTACAATCCGCTCGTCTCCTGATGAGGTGATTGTGTAGGCTCGAATGAAACCTTTGCGGACAATAAAAGCCTGGCGAGGAATTTCACTCTGATAGAGTAACGTGGTGCCCTTTTTGACAGTTCGAAGTGTAATGTTTTGCCCGAGGGCGTCTACGAGTTCTTTCATAGTTCTTCCAATTATACTTCTTTATCATACAGCCTAGCTAGAGAGGAGTACAGAATATGTCATTTTTGTAAGATACTTCATATCTATACCCCTTGAGGAAAGCTACACTAGGTAGTAATACAAGAAGCAAAGAGGGGGTAGACATGAAACAGCTCAATGATTACGAACTCAATACGCAAATAGATTCTTTTCTTACACGAAAGCATCGTGAATATCCCGAGCTTAGACTTCGAGCTTCTCACAAGATGAATAGGTCGATCGAGCGTACTACGATGGACAAATTTTTTCACTCACTTGGCAATATTAAACTTCAACTTTCTCGTTAAGTATGTATAACGCGCACAGCCCCTCAAGAGGGGCGGGTCTGCTATGAGTAGGATCGATCGCGCGATGCAAGTGATACCTCGAAGTATTTTTTTACCTCCAGAGGTGAGAGAACGAGCTGGTGTGGATGCGCCGCTACTGATTGGCTTTGCTCAAACCAATAGTCAACCCTCCACGGTCCAGCGGATGCTGCAATGGCTTGATCCTCAGCCAGGAGAAAAAATTCTTGATGTTGGTTCAGGGTCGGGCTGGACGACGGCGCTCCTAGCGACGCTGGTTGGACTAGGAGGTGTCGTCTATGCTGTCGAGAAAGTGCCGCAATTAGTTCATTTTGGGGAGCGGAATTGCAAACGTGCTAAAGTGCAAAATGTCCATTTCCACAGAGCAGGGGATGGCTATGGCCTGCCTCAATTTTCCCCTTATGATCGAATTCTCGTGAGTGCCGCGGCCACGGAATTACCCGGCGCCCTGCTCGCGCAGTTACGAGAGGGTGGTCGTATTGTCGTACCGGTGGGCAATAGCATTCATGTGGTAGACAAGATTAACGACACAACCTTCAACGACGCCGAGTATCCGGGTTATGTATTTGTGCCACTTACGCCGTAGTCGACGTGATGAATGACTACTTCAGCTTCTTGCTATTGTTACTGCTAGCGATAGTAATTTTCTTTGGCTCTGGCAGTGGTTCTAGTGGAACGACAACCTTCAGGACTCCATCGTCTATCCGAGCATCAATGTTGTCGGCGTCGGCCCTATCTGGCAGCTGAATGCTTCGATAGAAGCTACTGCTACTCTCGCGCACGACATACTTTTTCGATTTATCTTCTTCTTTTTCATGGCGCTCGGCTTGAATAGTAAGGGTATTATCGTTGACCTGTATGTCGATGTCTTCCTGATGGAAGTTTGGTAGATGAGCCTCGACAGTAAGCTCATTATCTTTCGTGTAGACATCTGTAGTTGGGATGTTGACATTCTTTAGCGGCGACATCCAGTCATCCCCAAAGAATTGCCGCTGTAGAGCGCTGAGCTCAGCAAAAGGATTGTAGCGAACAAGTTTACTCATGACAGTTCCTCCTCTCGTTAAATGTATTAAAGATAACAATGGTGAGAAGTTATGCAACCTCTCTATCTATTATAAAAAATTGTTACACATAATGTGTGATATTGCTCACATGCAATCTTGAAATAGTGAGCTATGCTAGTAGCGTCAGCAGTAATAAAAGGAGGTAGGTGATGTTACTCGATATAGTACTTTGGATTCTGTTCGGAGCATTGGCCGGATGGATCGCATCTAAGATAATGAAAACCGACGCACAGATGGGTATGCTTGCAAACATCGTCGTAGGTATTATCGGCGCATTTATTGGTGGATTTATTGTTCGCCTCTTTACGGGTGTTGATGTCGAAGGTTTTAGCCTGATGAGTCTCATCGTCGCTATTGTTGGCGCGGTAGTACTGCTTGCTATCGTAAAAGCCATTACCGGCAACCGCCATCACCACGTTGGTGTATAGTGCGATATCTTAGATGAGTAATAGGGGCGAAAGCCCCTATTTTTACGATGTGTATTATTGTTGGCTTGACATACTTTTCATACATAGCCTACAATAGAGTGCAAAGGAGTATGCACCTATGCACGATAAAAAACTATACGGTACCGCCACGGTTGGCACGAAAGGCCAGGTGGTTATCCCCGCAGACGCTCGTGAGGCTCTCGGCATTGCCAGTGGTGATCGTCTCTATGTCCTTGGCTCGCAGCAGGGCAAATGGATTGGTCTTATTCAAGAAGAGCAGCTGCGTTCTATGCTTGAACAGCTGACCGACAATATCGAACTCTATAAAGATGTTCTTGATAAAACAAAATAATCACCGCTAAAGGAATCACGAATGCATCATCATCTTAGCCTTAGGGGTAAGCTTATTATCATGGTCTCGGTCATGGCCAGTCTCTTTTTAGTCGCGCTTGATCAGACGATTATTTCAACGGCACTTGGTAAGATCGTCGAAGACTTTCACGCCTTCTCGGCTTTGAGTTGGATTGTGACCGCCTACCTCATTACTACAACTATTACCGTGCCGATTGCCGGTAAGCTATCGGATTTGTTTGGCCGTCGTCTTCTTCTTTTGATTGGTGTTGGTATTTTTACGATCGCCTCACTACTGAGCGGCGCAAGCGGCGACGTGACACAGCTTATCCTATGGCGGGCCGTACAGGGTATCGGCGGCGGTATCATTACGGCGAATGCGTTTACCATTGTCGGAGACCTGTTTGCAGCTCGTGAGCGTGGCAAGTGGCAGGGACTCATAGGTGCCGTATTTGGTTTGTCCTCGGTAGTTGGGCCGCTCCTTGGCGGCTGGCTGACTGATGGCCACGGCTTATTCGGTATTACAACCGATTGGCGTTGGACATTTTATATTAATGTTCCAATTGGCATCGTCGCCTTCATTATTATTGCTATCTTCTGTCCGGCGTTAAAACATGCTAATAAACCAAAAGTTGACTATATCGGCGCAGCGCTCCTTGCGTTCGTATTGGCCACACTCGTTTTGGCGGTTGATAATACCGAATCTATTTTTGCAGGCTTCCTTGTAGCAACTGGTATGAGCGTAGAGTGGCTTCGCGTGGCAATGTTCAGCTTAGTGGGCCTAGCGACGGCTGCATTTATCATGGTAGAGCATAAGGCAAGTGAGCCAATTCTTCCGCTTAAGTTCTTCAAGAACCGTAATTTTGTATTAATAATGTGCGTTGCAATGCTATTTGGCTCAGCTTTTATGGGCTCAATCCTGTACCTTACGCAGTTTAACCAGCAAGTATTTGGTGCAACGCCAACTGAATCGGGAATGATGCTACTACCGATGGTGGCCGGCATTATGGTGGCAAGTATTGGCTCAGGCCAGCTTATCTCGCGTACGGGCAAGTATAAAATTTTCATGCAGGTAGGATTTGTCGTGGCAACGATTGCGATTGCACTACTCTCGACACTCACTCCAGAGAGTAACTATCTTCAAGAAGCGATCACGATGGTTTTTCTAGGTCTTGGCATGGGAGTCGCGATGCCGGTTATCAACCTTGCGGTCCAGAATGAGTTTGAGCAAAAGGAGCTGGGTGTTGCAACTAGTTCAAGTCAACTGTTCCGTAGTCTCGGCTCCACGATCGGAACGGCAGTTTTTGGTGCATTACTTACGGCCGGTATTATTTCAGGGTTGGGCAATGTACAGCAAGATGCATATGTTCAGTCATTGTCACGTAGCCCGGAGGCTTCTCAGGTAGGTGCGCTCGATGACACCAATACGCTCTTGACACTCAATATGCCCGACGTGAAGAGCAAGATTACCGACGCTGCGAACAATAGCATAGAAAAGTTACCCGAGTCAGTACAAGAAAAAGCAAAAGAGCAGTTTGTGGCAGATCAGAACGGGTTTGCTCATAAGGTAACGCATGCCTTTAGTGATAGCCTGCGCACGATCTTCCTTGTGGCGACTTGCCTCATGGTTGCTGCAACCATTCTAGTGTTTATGGTGAAGGAGCGGCCGCTACGCTCTGCTAAGCCGAGTGAGACTCCTGGCGAAGCATAAGAAAACACGCTATACTGCTTATGTATGATTCGCTACTACGCCAAGCATTCGCTGCACGAGGATTTTCAGCTGCTCAAAACACCCCGCCAAGACAATGTGTGGCTGTTTACGAATGACGTTGATATTTCGGAACTTGAAGATTTATCGTCCCAATATCAATTTGATCACAATATTACCAGAGATGTGCTCGACAGAGACGAGCTGCCACGGATTGAATATAAAAATGACGCTCTGTATGTTTTTCTCCGCACCGCAACCCGCAATAAGCGCGGAGAGGTGATTACAACGCCATTGCTTGGTGTTGTCCGACCGACTGTTTTTGCCACTTTAATGCCAGGCAGCGCGCTTGATCCCGAGTCGATTATGCAGGCGGAACTAGCGCTTGGTAGTGGGGAGACGACAATTCTGCTTCTCAATACGTTTGCGCGTGTGGTGGCTGACTACGAAAAGCTCATTCACCGTACCGCTCACTATATTAAGGACACGGGCCATCGACTACGAACTCACGATGTGAATAACAGGGACTTTATTCGATTTGTTACTATCGAAGATAATCTTAACGAGTATCGTATGAATCTCGATGGTATGCTGGCGGTGGCAAGTCGCCTTCAAGAAAATAGACACGAATTATTTACGCCTAACGACGTTGAGGCAATTGAAGATATTATGCTGTACCTGAAGCAGCTACTCGTGGCCGTCGATAGTCATAGCCAAAGTATTACGAGTATTCGAAATGCCTATAGCACGATTGCAAACAACACGCTTAACCAGCGCATGAAAATGTTGACGATGTTGACGGTACTGATCGCACTCCCTAATGTTTTTTATGGCATGTACGGTATGAATATCGATCTTCCATTCCAGCATGAGTCTTGGGCGTACGCGGCTATTATTGGATTTACTTCGCTATTGCTGGCTACTATCGCGTTAGTAGCGTTTAGAAAACGTTTTTTCTAGCGCCTCTGTGTGGTTATGTTGACCGGGAAGAGAGCTTGGGTTGTGAGCGGCTCAAATTTGCGTGGTTGTAATGACAACGGTAATTTTTAAAAAAGTCCTTGCATCGAGAGGGGTATCTCGGCTATAGTATTAAACAATAAGCGTGATCGGATCACGCCTGACTTGACGTCTATGGTACGTGCTGCTATTATTATTTATGTGTCTCGCGCCAAAAACACGAAAATTTTAATTTAAAGGTCGAAGCGCGTGAGGCTGTACATAGTACAAGGAGTACAATAACACATGCCAATAGCTATCGAATTTGTGTCTACTAGGCGCAAAAAGATTGCAGTGGATGTGGTGCCTGCCGAATGGCAACTGTATATCGCACATTAGAGCCATTACGGTTCATACCGAAATCTCTCCCCGAGATTTCATCCCTCAAAAAAGAAACCACCCCAAGGCACCGGGGTGGTTTTAGTTTTGTAAAATAGGTAAAACTATTTAGCTTCGGCTGGTAGCTCGATGTTTTGCTTCTTCATCTCAGCCTTCAGAAGATCGTCAAATTTCGTGCTGTCGGTGAGTACCTGTAGTTCAACGGCTTGGCCATTGAGGAATACAGTTGGTGTGGCGTTGACTTTGTCCTTTTTGCCTAATGCTTGGTCGAAGCTAATTTTCTTTGTCACGCTAGCGCTAGCCATGTCAGCGTTGAATGTATCGACATTCAGTCCAAGTTCCTGGGCTGCATTTGTGAAAAAGCCTCCACGGTCATTGGCTGAAAGTCCACTCCAGCTGGTTTGAGTTTCAAAAATTTTATTGTGCATCTCCCAGTATTTTCCCTGAAGGCCGGCAGCTTCAACGGCGGCTGCGGCGGCTCGGGCATTCGGGTGGCTAGATGTGAGTGGGAAATTACGGAAGACGAAAGCCATTTGACCTTTGTACTTCTCGGTCAGTGACTTGATGATTGGGTGAACGGTACCGCAAGTCGGACACTGGAAGTCGCCATATTCGATAAGTACAACTTTGCTATCCATCTTGCCGTAGGCTTGGTCGCCGATATTGCCGGAGGCCTCACTGGGTTTTAAAATACTGTGCGTATCGATATTATTTACGTCTACCTTGCCGCGGCCCGATACGGCGACGAGGGCTGCCAGTAAGCCAACGGCCACAACGGCAAAGATGATCCATGCTTTATTACTCACTAAAAAACTCCTTATGATTACTATATTAAGTGTAGTAGAAAGTCAGTGTTGTCACAAGCCAACTTGGGGTACAATGGTGAAAGAATGTTTACGGTTACAGTAATTATACTTGTTGTGGTTTTTGCACTTTTGCTGCTTGTCGCGGGCGTGCGCCCACTGCGGACCTCGCTGAGTCAATTTGAGCTTTCGCGTCGTCAAAATGTGGGTGATGCATCAGCGGTCGCCATGGCCCGCCGCGAGAAACTACTTGATGACGTTATATCCTTGCAGCGCACGGGCGTCGCTCTTTTGCTTGTTGTTGCCGTGATGCTTTCGGTGGCGGCGTTCGGGTGGCTGATCGGAACACTAGTGGCTGTTGCTATCGCGCTAGAGTATGGTGCGATTGCGAGGCTACAGCCGGTGCAGGTGCGTGCGCAGCGACTATATGAGCGATACGAAACGGCTATCTTAAATTTTATCGAGAGGTTTCCATTTGCCTGGCGCTTGCTACGAGGGGTGAGCTTGGAGATGTCACGGCGTACGAAGCTTGATTCGCGCGAAGAGCTGGAGCATCTCGTGACGGAAAGTGGCACATTACTAGATGGTAACGAGCGTAAACTTATCCTCCATAGCCTCAAGTTTAATGATCGTACCGTTAGTGAAGTGATGATTCCTAAGAGTATGATCGATAGCATCGACAAGAAGGAACTGCTTGGTCCGCTAGTGCTCGACGATCTTCACAAGACAGGACATAGTCGTTTTCCCGTTATCGACAAGGATATCGATCATGTTGTCGGTATGCTTCATATACAGGATCTTCTAACAATTAGCGCAAAGCGCTCAGAAACAGTTGAGAAAACAATGATGCCGCGAGTATTTTATATCCGTGAGGATCAAACACTCCAGCATGCACTGTCAGCATTCCTGCGCACTCATCATCATCTGTTTGTGGTGGTAAATGAATACCGCGAAACAGTCGGCCTTATTAGCCTTGAGGATGTTATCGAGGCTCTGCTTGGGCGCAAAATTGTTGATGAGTTCGATGCCCACGACGATCTACGGGCAGTAGCGCTTCGCAACCCGCGGGGTAATAATCATACTTCAACGGGTAAAGACGTCTAGCTCTATTGCCATTACAGTGGTAAAATGGCCATATATGATATGGCAAGTAGCAACTAATAATAATCAACGGGTCGGCATTTAGCTCGGCGAGCTTCTTGTGATCGACCCATATCCAGCCATCAACACTATAAATCCAAAAGGAACATTATTATGACACGAACACTTGTGCGAGAACTAACCGCCAAAGTTGGCGAGATCGTTACTGTGAGCGGCTGGGTTCATGCTCGCCGCGACCATGGTGGATTGATTTTCATCGACCTACGCGACCATACTGACATTATTCAACTAGTAATACAGCCGGAAAAGGCCGAAGCATTTACCCTGGCCGAACAGGTTCGAGATGAGTTTGTTATCTCTGTAGCTGGCCTCATCAAAGAGCGTGACGAATCGCTCAAAAATCCGAATATACCAACGGGTAGTATTGAGCTTGTGGCCGATGAGCTCCGCGTGCTTAATCGTTCCGAAGCGCTGCCTATTCCAATTCATAGCGATACGCCACAAGCAAGTGAAGAGCTTCGCCTTAAGTATCGCTACCTCGACCTTCGTCGTTCCAAGATGCAGGATATGCTCAAAAAGCGTTCGGCATACTACCGTATTCTGCGCGACTACATGGAAGAGCGAGAGTTTACCGAGGTGACGACGCCAATTCTGGCCAACTCAAGCCCAGAAGGCGCGCGCGACTTCTTGGTGCCATCACGCGTGCACCCAGGTAAATTTTATGCACTACCTCAAGCCCCGCAGCAGTTTAAGCAGCTTCTTATGGTTGGTGGCGTGTCGCGCTACTACCAGATTGCTACATGTTTTCGAGATGAAGATCCTCGTGCTGACCGCCTCTACGGTGATTTTTACCAGCTTGACCTCGAGATGTCGTTTGTTGAAGAGGGTGAAGAGGTGCGATCAACAATGGAGCCGCTTATTAAGAGCTTGGTGACGCGCTTTGCGAACAAGACGCTCGTGAGCGATGATGTGCCGCGTATTCCATACCAAGAAGCAATGGATCGTTTCGGTTCAGATAAGCCCGACCTTCGCTTTGGCATGGAGCTCGTTGATCTTTCTGATACGCTTGCTGACACAGGCTTTGGTGTCTTTGCGGGCACTATTGCAGATGGTGGCGTGGTTAAAGCAATCCGCGTCGAAGGGGGCGCTGCTCTAAGTCGCAAGCAAATTGATCAGTTTACCGATATCGCTAAAAGCGAAGGTGCGGGTGGGCTTGCCTATCTGACGTTTGCTGATAGTGAAGTGAAATCACCGATTGCAAAATTTTTGTCAGCTGAAGAGTTGGCGACCATTCAAACAAAACTTGAAGCCAAAGACGGCGACGCTATCTTCTTCGGTGCCGACACGCGCGAAGTGGTTAATAAGGTCTTAGGTCGCCTTCGTTCGGAATTTGCCACTCATTTTGGGCTGAAGGACCCGAACACAGTTGCCTTAGCGTGGATTGTTGATTTTCCATTTTACGAGTGGGATGACAAGGCAAAGAAAGTTGACTTTGGCCATAATCCATTCAGTATGCCACGTGGTGGCGCGGATGCTCTCATGGCCGCCGATACTGACGAAAAGAAGTTAGCGATCGTTGCCGACCAGTATGATATGGTTATGAACGGTTACGAAATTGCATCTGGTGCGGTCCGCAACCATAGTCCTGAAGTGATGTACCAAGCGTTTGGTGTACTTGGCTACAGTCGTGACTATGTCGAGCAGAAATTTGGCGCTATGTTGAATGCTTTCAAATATGGTGCACCGCCACATGCTGGTATGGCGTTTGGAGTTGATCGTATTTTCATGGTACTTACGGATGAGTCGAATATCCG